>NZ_DATJJF010000201.1:0-38573 GCF_035492435.1 Trinickia sp. | reverse complement strand
TTCAAATCGGACATCACACTCATGACAGCGTCGTATTGCACCGTCTTGTCCGCAGCGATCACGACGGGCTGATCGGGATGCGATGCCTCACGATCGTTCAGGAAGCCGTCGAGGTCGTCGCGCGTCATCTTCTGCTCCTGCGAGCTACCGTCGTCGTTCTTGTAGCGCACGCTCATCTTGCCGTCCGCGCGGATATTGACGATGACGGGGGGCGTCTGCTGCTGAGGCGCTGCCCCGCCCACGGTCGGCAAATTCACGATCGAAGGGGCGACGAGTGGCGCCGTCACCATGAAAATCACGAGCAGCACCAGCATCACGTCGATATACGGCACGACGTTGATGTCGGACATCGCGCGGCGCTGACGCCCGCCGCGCATAGTGGATTGATTGATGGAGCCGGCCATCGCGTACTCCTTAGTGCGCCTGGCGCTGCAGAATATTCGAGAACTCTTCGATAAACGTTTCGAAGCGGATCGCCAGGCGATCGATGTCGTGCGCGTAGCGGTTGTACGCGACCACGGCCGGGATCGCCGCGAAAAGGCCGATCGCCGTTGCCGTCAGGGCCTCGGCGATGCCGGGGGCCACGTTGGCGAGCGTCGCTTGCTGAACGTTTGCGAGACCGCGAAACGCGTTCATGATGCCCCATACCGTCCCGAAGAGGCCGATATAGGGGCTCACCGAGCCGACCGAGGCGAGAAACGCCAGGTTGGCTTCGAGCACATCCATTTCCCGCTGAAACGAGGCGCGCATCGCCCGGCGGGCGCCGTCGAGGATCGCGGCGGGGTCAGTGATCCGCTTTTCCTTCGCCTTCAAGAATTCGCGCATGCCCGACTCGAAGATTCTTTCGAGCGCACCTATCGTGTGGCGGTTGTTTGCCGCACTCCGAAAGAGCGCCTGTAGATCGCCGCCCGACCAGAAGTCGCGCTCGAACCGTTCAGTTTGCGCCCGTGCACGCCGTATCGCAAACCACTTGCGGAAAATGAACGTCCACGACATCAGCGACAGCAGCAGCAGAAGCCCCATCACCGCCTGGGCAAGGACGCTGGCATTCAAAACGAGTGAAACAATCGATAAGTCTTGTGCGTTGCTCATAAATGTTCTGCTGGTGCGTCCTCAAGGGCGCGTTTCGCTGCAAGTTCAACAACCGACAATCACCGCAGTCGGGAAATTGAAAGTATCGGCCAAAAAGCGCCAAATCCTTTCTTTGTACCGATGCGGACAATACAAGTTCATTGACGTACACTCAACGGATTTGTGCGTTAACCGTTGACAGAACTGTGTCGACGCACGCTCCGCGGCTTAGCGCGGCGCGCACTGGCGAGGGTAGCGGGACTGGCTTGAGCGTTGCGCGGGCGACACAGGCAACGCGGATCGAGCCCGTTGCCAGCAGCTCGTCGCCGCGCCATGCTTCCTGCATGAACTCTACGCTCGCACCACCGAGCCGCTCGATGCGGCTCCCGATTGTGAGAAGGTCGTCCAGCCGCGCCGCGGCCCGGTAATCGAGCGCCGCGCTGCGAACCACAAAAATGAGTCCTGCTTCGGCGTCGAGACGGCATTGATCGATCTCACAGGCGCGCAGCCATTCGGTGCGTGCCCGCTCGAAGTATTTCAGATAGTTCGCGTAGAAGACGATGCCGCCCGCATCGGTGTCTTCGTAGTAGACGCGAACCGGCCAAATGAAGCCGAATTCCGCCTTGGTTCGGCTGGTAGGCATATTCATGCCGGGCATTCTACCGGAACCGACGCGCGCGTCTCAAAAATGAAAATTGGCCGCTGTTGTTTTCTGTGCAGGCGTCTTTAGCTGTTGGCGCGGTGCGCGTACTCGTGAAGCGGGGCGGGCGTCGCCAGGGCAGGGTGACCGCGCGCGTGGCTTGAGCGCGCGGATGGGGCTGGAGCCGGCGGGTGCAACCTGAGCCCCGCTCCATGCCCGCGTTTTTAGCCTCGGTGGATCGACAAGCCGGCGAACGACTGCGCGACCGGCATCAGTTCGATCGAATTGATGTTCACATGGGCCGGACGCGTCGTAATCCAGTAGATCGACTCAGCGATGTCTTCTGCCGTGAGCGCTTGGACATCGCGGTAGATGCCGGCTGCCTTTTCGTCGTCACCCTTGAAACGGACGTTTGAGAATTCGGTTCCGCCGCACAGGCCGGGCGCGACGTCGGTGACGCGTACAGCCGTTCCGGCGAGGTCCGTGCGCAGATTCAGGCTGAATTGGTGCACAAACGCTTTGGTCGCCCCATAGACGTTGCCGCCCGCGTATGGCCAGTTGCCCGCGGTCGAGCCCAGGTTGACGACGTGGCCTCGATTGCGCTCGACCATGCCCGGCAGCAGCACGCGCGTCATCGTGACGAGGCCCGTGCAGTTCGTGTCGATCATTTGTTGCCAGTCATCGAGATTGCTACGCTGTGCTGGCTCGAGCCCCAGTGCGAGGCCCGCATTGTTGACGAGCACATCGACGTCGGCAAACTCGGCGGGCAGGCGGCTCGGCACGGCTTCAACGGCTGCGCGGTCGCGCACGTCGACATCGATCGGCAACAGCGCCGGGCCGAGCTCCTTCGCAAGCTCTTCCAGGCGGTCGAGACGGCGAGCCGTCGCGATCACACGGTGGCCGCCTTTGACGAAGGTGCGGGCGATGGCGGCGCCGAAGCCGGCGGACGCGCCCGTAACGAAAACAATCATTGCTACTCCTGGCTGATGACACTCGGCGAGCTGGTTGATTTGCTGCGTTGCAGCACGAACTGCGCCGATGCATGGGAAACGACTCGCGATGATAACCGCGCTGCCGTTTTGGCGATGCGAGTTGCGCACCCCGCTTTCGTCGGGGCTTTGGGCTGGGGACGCATGCCGCGTGGCCGTCCGACCCGTTCGCCGGGCGGCGGCGGCGGTTGCGTGTGCTGAGGCACGTGAAGGGTAAAGGCACGGAATTGCCTATTGAGTTCGCTTCCAATACACTAACGAGTTCACTCCTTGCGTGACTGGCGATAACACCCTTCGGGGTTGAGGTGGAGCGCCCCACCGTGAAGCGCAAGGTGCCGTTTTGCCGTTCGCCTGGGCAGCCGAGTGCCGCGCGCCTCGTTCGCGCCGCTGGCGGCTGCCTTGCCCGCGTATCGGACTTTCCGCCACGTCTGGACTTGCTCCGCCGCTGCAGACGCGCAATGAGCGCGAAGCGTACGACTGTGATGTTGTTTCCGCGCGATCGTTGTGTTCGCGCGATTCGGCCAACCTGTACACCCTTAACGGAAGCCGTATGTTTGACAGAGCCCAAAGCACCATTGCAACCGTCGATCCCGAGGTTTGGCAGGCGATTGAGCAGGAAAACCGTCGTCAGGAAGATCACATCGAACTGATCGCGTCCGAAAACTACACGAGCCCGGCGGTGATGGCAGCCCAGGGTTCGCAGTTGACGAACAAGTACGCCGAGGGTTATCCCGGCAAGCGCTATTACGGCGGTTGCGAGTATGTCGACGTTGTCGAGCAACTCGCAATCGAACGCGTGAAGGCGCTCTTCGGTGCGGAGGCGGCAAACGTACAGCCGAACTCGGGCTCGCAGGCGAACCAGGGCGTCTACTTCGCGATGCTCAAGCCGGGCGACACGATCATGGGGATGAATCTCGCCCACGGCGGCCACTTGACGCACGGCTCGCCCGTCAACATGTCGGGCAAATGGTTCAACGTCGTGAGCTATGGCTTGAACGAAGCCGAGGACATCGACTACGAGGCCGCCGAAAAGCTCGCCAAAGAACACAAGCCGAAGCTGATTATCGGTGGGGCGTCTGCGTTCTCCCTGCGAATCGACTTTGAGCGCCTCGCGGCGATTGCCAAGTCGTGCGGAGCCTACTTGATGGTCGATATGGCGCACTACGCGGGTTTGGTTGCCGCCGGCGTCTATCCGAACCCGGTGCCCCACGCGGATTTTGTGACGACCACGACGCACAAGAGCCTTCGCGGCCCGCGCGGCGGCGTCATTCTCATGAAGGCCGAGCACGAAAAGGCGATCAATTCTTCGATCTTCCCAGGTATTCAGGGCGGCCCGCTCATGCATGTGATCGCTGCAAAGGCGGTTGCATTCAAGGAAGCCATGGCGCCTGAGTTCAAGGCCTACCAGCAGCAGGTGGTCGAGAATGCGCGTGTGCTGGCCGAAACGCTCGTCACTCGGGGATTGCGGATCGTTTCGGGACGTACGGAAAGCCATGTGATGCTGGTCGATCTTCGCGCGAAGCAGATTACGGGCAAGGCAGCCGAGGCGGCCCTCGGTGCGGCGCACATTACCGTCAACAAAAACTCGATTCCGAACGATCCTGAAAAGCCGTTCGTTACGAGCGGCATTCGTCTCGGTTCGCCGGCGATGACTACACGCGGCTTTGGCGTGCAAGAAGCCGAACAGGTCGGCAACTTGATCGCTGACGTGCTCGACAACCCGGAAGATACTTCGACGATCGAGCGCGTGCGTGCGCAGGTCGCCGAGTTGACGAGGCGCTTCCCGGTCTATCGTTAATTCGCCATGCGCTGCCCTTTCTGCCGGCACGAAGACACGCAGGTCGCCGATTCGCGCGTGGCCGAGGACGGCGCGGCGATTCGGCGCCGGCGCCGCTGCCCGGCCTGCGACAAACGTTTTACGACGTACGAGCGGGTTGAGCTGATGCTGCCGTCGGTCGTCAAGAAGGATGGCAGCCGGACCGATTTCGATCGCCGCAAGATCGCCGCGAGCATGCGGTTGGCGCTGAGAAAACGGCCGGTGGCTGCCGAGGCGATCGATGCGGCGGTGGCGCGCATCGAATATCAACTGCTTGGAAGTGGCGAGCGGGAAGTGCGCAGCGAGCGGCTCGGAGAGCTCGTAATGAACGAGCTGCGCCAGCTCGACACTATTGCTTATGTCCGCTTCGCTTCCGTTTATTGGCGTTTCGAGGATGTGTCCGAATTCGAGGACGTCATTGAAGAGTTTCGCCGTCTCCCTCAGTCGGCCAAGCCGTCGCGCAAACGCTGAGTCTTCCGATCGCCTCATGCTTTCTCCCACTCGTCACTCGTTGAGCTGACGCCCTATCGTCGCGCACCTACATGCCTCTTCGCCATTCGGCCGAACGGACGATGGCGATGGCGTCGCTCGCCCGCTACATTGCTCACATCGAATCACGGGAGCATCGTTATGCGGCAAAGGTCAGGTCTGCGCAGCCAGCATGGCAGGCGTGCGCGGCGACAGCGCGGATACACGCTTGTCGAAACGGCGGTCGTTGGTGCGCTTACCGCGCTATTGGCTGCCATGGCCGCACCCTCGTTCGTCGAGTGGCGAGCGCGCGATCGCGTGGATGCAGGTGCGCAAGCGTTGCGTGCGAGCCTCGCCTTTGCGAGGAGTGAAGCCATTCGTCGCGGCGAGCCGGTGAGCATCTGCCTGCTCGATCGAGAGGAGCGTTGTCTGCCGGCGCGAGGTGGCCGCAATTCGGGCTCCGCGGATTGGGCCAGCGGCTGGGCGGTCGTAGCCGATGCGCCCAATGCACTAACGGGCCGCGCAGTGCTGCGCACGCAGCCGCACACAGACTCGGTCGTCATTCGGGGCGCGGCGAATGAAATCCGGTTCTCGCCCCCGGCCGGCCAAGTGATCGGCGGGTTTCGCAGTTTCGATATTGCGCCCGAGCGCGATACGGCGATTCTCGGCCCAAACGATGGGCGCCGCTGCATTGCGATTGCCGCCGGCGGTCGTGCGCGCGTGGCCAAGGGTGCTTGCCGGAACGGCGCATGACGTCGGGAGCACTCCGCGCGCAGGCAGGCAGCTCATTGCTCGAAGTACTCATTGCACTCGCGCTCGCCGCCGTGGCGATGACGGGAGCGATGGTGAGTCAATTGCAGGCGGCCGGCATCGAGCGAACGGTGGCGCAACGAGAGCAGGCGCTCGTGATTGCCTTATCGGTCGCCGAGTCCATGCGCGATCGCGTTGCAGGCACGCATGCGCTCTCTCAATGGAGAGCTCGCGCTGCATTGGCTTTACCGGGTGCGGAGATTTCGATTGTCGACCATGCGCCGGGGATCGCGCTTGCTATGGTGCAATGGGCTGCATCTCGTCCCGAGAGCCGGACGTCGCACTTCATGTGGGACGGCTGCGGGAGCTCAGGCTTAACGGCCGCCGGCGTCGCTTGTCTCTGCGTTCCTTTCGTTCGCGAGGCGGGACGTGCTCCGTAACGAAAAGCGCGCGGGCCGTGCCCGCGATTCACACTGTCGCGGGCACAGCTTGGTCGAGCTACTGGTGGCCGCAGCGCTGGGTATCGTCATTGTCGGCACTTCCGCGTTGTTGTACCAGGCTCAGCGCAAAGCGTCGACGCAGGCAGCAGATACCGCTTCGATGCACGACGCAGGCATGGCTGCGCTGCTGATGATCGGTCAGCAAATCGAAATGGCAGGCTTCATGCCGGTGGAGGAGGCGGGTGTTGCCTTCAGCGAATCTGTGCCCCTGGGCATCGAATCGAGTGTCGTCTGCAGCACCGGCGCACTGGCAAATGACAACGGCTCATCTTCGTGCCCACCAACCCTGGCGGGCTCACATGACATCGTCGTCCGTTATGTTGACGACGGCCTCTCAACTTGGGTGAGCCGGGCGTCATTGCAGTCTACGGACTGCCTCGGGCAGGGCGTCGGGACAAGCTCAGGGCCTGCCCTTATCGTCAACCGGTTCTACGTCGCGGTGAGTGAAGCCGGGCAGCCGGAACTGTACTGTCAAGGCAACGGGGGCGGTAAGCCTCAACCCCTCGTTGGAGGCATTGAGCGACTAGACATACGGTACTGGATGCTTGGCGCGACCGCTTCGGTTCAAGCGCCGTCGATGCCCGCAGCGGGGGCTTGGTCCGATGTCGTTGCAGTCGACGTGTGCGTGCTTGTGCGAGGTGCGCAAACCGCATCCCGGCATCGCTATGTCGGTTGCGACGGCACTACGATGTCGAGTCCCGACGGCCACGCGCGGCAGGCGTTTTCGCGACGCGTTGCCATACGCAATCAGGAGCGCGCTGGATGAATGCCGTTTCCACTTTTCCGCGCCACGGGTGCGAGGCCGGGACTGATGCGGGGACCAACGCGCGGCGCGTGAGCACGGATGTGCGCCGACAGCGCGGCGCGGCGCTGCCGGTGGTTCTTCTTCTCGCATCGACGATGCTCGCGACGTCGGTGGCATCGCTCGACGCATCCATTGCCTCGGTGCGTCGAGCGCGGCATGTTGGCGATCATCTGCGTGCCGCGAGCGCAGCGGATGCCGCGCTATCGCTCTGCGTCGAGGCGCTTGACGCCGGTATTGCGCCGGTCGTCGCTCGCGCTGCCGAGGCGGGAGAACGACCCGCGTCGCGGCAACCTGGGATTTTCGATACACCCGCAGCTTTTGTGCCGTTGCCGCGGTGGCCCGGGTCGGCAAGGCCGCCGCAATGCGTTATCGAGAGCGGGCGGCTTCCTCAGCGCCCGCAAGCACGGGCGCACTGGGTGACTGCAAGGGGATTCGGTGCCGATGAGACGGCCGAGGCATGGCTGCAGCTCATCATCGTGCGCGAGGGCGGCACCGAGGAGCGGCGCTGGCGGCGCATTGTGGCGAGGGGGCAATGATGCGAGTCGCGGGCGCTTTCGTTCACGTTGCTGCAGGCAGGCACACAGAGAGGGCATTTTCGTTACTCGAGGTCGTGATCGCACTGGCGATCGTCGCCGTCGTGGCAGCGTATGCGGTCCCCAACCACGTGCGCCACGTGGCTCGCGGACATCGTATGGCGGTGGTGACCGCACTCTATCGCGCAGCGCAATTTTTGGAAGCCGAGGCAGGCGAGGGCCATCCCGGTCTGAATCATGAGCGGCTGCCGGCGGGTCTCGACCAAGTGCCATCTCACGGCGTGCCCGTTTATCGGCTGCGCGTTTCGTCGGGAGCCCCGGGGAACGGCGGCTACACACTGGAAGCTTTGCCTGTGGAATCCGGGCCGATGCGCGATGATGCGTGTGGAACGTTCGTGCTCAATGCTACGGGCAAGCGATTTAACCGCTCCGCCTCTGGCTATGTGCCGCCGGAGGCGCATTGCTGGGCCGGGCGTGCCTGAATGCGCAGATAACGACTCGTTCACCGTGAGCCGCAATCAATCCAATGCCATGAGAGCGACAAGCCGGGAGCCCCAAAACGCAAGGTCCGACATGAGAGCGCGAAGCGAGTGCTAAAGCACGACACCCCAAAGCGGAGCCGAGAGGCCTGCCGAGGTGGAACAGATACTCAGCCGATGTGCGTTGGACCGCGGAAGCACCGCGGCTTCGTTTATTCGGTGCTGTCCGCTTCAACGGGCTGTTTGACGCGTTTTCGACCGGCCGCTCTCGCCAGCAGTCGCACGCCCGTCCAAGCGGCCATGCCGAGCGCCCCCCACTTCAAAAGCGGCTTGCTGCCGGCTTTAAGCGTTGAGCGAAGCGGCTTCGCCAATAGCAACGAGATAAGCGAGCCGACAAGCGGGTTATTCGCCCAGTCGCTGATCGTCGCCTGAATGCCTTTGCCGGAATCTCGAACCTTCGAGCCCGCAAAGCGCGGCAATAGCAGTTTGAGCCAGCCGAATCGGTGCATGCTGTGATTCAAATCCGCCCGCGCTCGCGTGAACTCCGCGCGCTCCACCTCCGCGCGCAGAAGCAGCAACTCTTTGCGTATCGCCCGCATCTGGGGCGAACTCGGGCTTCGAACGGGTGACTGCGGGCGGGGCGTCGTGTTGCGCGAGGTCGATTGGCTCATGGCTCGGTGCGTGAGGTCGGAGAAGGCAGCCGGCGCGCTTCCTTTACGGCTCGCGAAACATGTCGCGATCTTTTTCGAATTCGCTGAGCGTCGTCTGGAAGAAGATCGGAGCACTATTGAGGCCGCTGCGCGCCCTCAGCGCACATACCAGCGCGCCGATCAGATAGACGACGGTGATGCCGGCGAGTACCTGCCAACGATACGTGTCCCAGAAAGCCACAGCGATAAGCGCCGTCAGGCTGATCAGTGCCATCATCGCAAAAATGGCCGCGACGAGCCCGAGGAACAGGACGGCAATCACACGCTCTCGTTCCTCGGCAAGCTCAATGCCGATCAGCTCGAACCGGGTATGCAGCAGGGCAACGATCGATCCGAGCATGCGGCGCAACGGGCCGAGCTCGTTCGATGCATGTGGCGATTGTGAGTCGTTTGACATGGAGTAGAGCGATCAGCGCGTGACGATCAGCATTTGAGCCGCGAGCAAATGGCGGCGGACGGCAACATCCAGACAGGCATGTTGAGTATGCGCCTTTACGGGACGAGCCGGCGCGACCAGGCCGGCGCAACGTCGAGCGGGCCCATTCGGACTCTGCGGCACTCTGTGTGCGGGCAGGTTGGTTTATCTGCGGTTGATCAGAAGTCCCACCAGCACGCCAATGCCTGCCGCAACGCCGATCGCTGTCCATGGATGCTCGTGGACGTAGTCGTCCGTGGCGCGCACGGCCTTCTTGCCTCTTTCGACGACGACGACTTGCATGTCGGCTGCCTTCTCTTTTGCCTGCTTGAGCCGGCTGAGTGCCGTCTCGCGCAGCTCGGAAGCACGTTCGCCAGTGGCGCTCGCTGCCTGCTTCAAAAGGTCTTCCGCATCGGCGAGAACAGTTCTGATATCGGACATTAATCTCTCCTTGTTCACTTCTGACATTAGATCCCCCTAATTCGCATCCATTCGAGCATGCTACCAAAGATACGATAGCCGCCGGGCAGACGCTACACTGCGGGCCACGCAGAATGCATTCCCGGAAGGACACCATAACGCATGCCTGAGTCGTGTGCGCACGTGAACAGATGGGCAACAAGCAAGGAGCTTCGCCGGCGCCGGACGAATTTACAAACGCACAAATTCAAGCTAACGGTGAGGCGCTGAGTTCTGCAACCCAACTTGGGAGCTTGCCCGCGCAGCACGCGGGCGAGCCTTTGCAACGAAGGTTGCCGACAGTGGCATGCGTCAAAAGAATGCCTGAATGCCCGTTTGCGCGCGCCCGAGGATGAGAGCGTGGATGTCGTGCGTGCCTTCATAGGTGTTCACGACCTCGAGATTGACAAGATGCCGGGCCACGCCGAACTCGTCCGAGATGCCGTTGCCACCGAGCATGTCGCGCGCAAGGCGTGCGATATCGAGTGCCTTGCCGCAAGAATTGCGCTTCATGATCGACGTGATCTCGGGCGCGGCCGTGCCTTCGTCCTTCATGCGGCCGAGGCGCAGCACGCCTTGTAAGCCCATGGTGATTTCGGTCTGCATGTCGGCGAGTTTTTTCTGAATCAACTGATTTGCGGCGAGCGGACGGCCGAACTGCTTGCGCTCAAGCACGTATTGCCGCGCGGTATGCCAGCACGACTCCGCCGCACCCAGCGCGCCCCAAGCGATACCGTAGCGCGCGGAGTTCAGGCACGTGAACGGGCCACGCAGCCCGCGTACGTCGGGCAGCATGTTCTCGTGCGGCACGAAGACCTCGTCGAGAACGATTTCTCCCGTGATCGAGGTGCGCAGACCGATTTTGCCGTGGATCGCGGGCGCACTGAGTCCCGGCCAGCCCTTTTCGAGAATGAAGCCGCGGATCGCGTCCTCGCCGCCCTCGTCCACCTTGGCCCATACCAGAAAGACGTCCGCAATCGGGGAGTTCGTGATCCACATCTTCTGGCCCGAGAGCGAATAGCCGCCGTCGACCTTGCGAGCCCACGTCGTCATGCCGGCGGGATCGGAGCCGTGGTTGGGCTCGGTCAGACCGAAGCAGCCGATCCATTCGCCCGTAGCGAGCTTCGGCAAATACTTGGCCTTTTGCGCGGCAGAGCCGAACTCGAAGATGGGCACCATGACCAGCGAAGACTGCACCGACATCATCGAACGATAACCGGAGTCGATGCGCTCGATCTCGCGTGCAACGAGGCCGTAACTCACGTAGTTGAGTCCTGGCCCGCCGTACTGCTCGGGGATGGTCGGACCGAGCAATCCGAGTTCGCCCATTTCCCGAAAGATTCCAACATCAACGCGCTCGTGCCGAAACGCGTCCGTCACGCGCGGCAGCAGCTTGTCTTGCGCATACGCGCGGGCAGCGTCGCGCACCATGCGTTCCTCATCGGTCAGTTGCTCGTTCAAGAGCAACGGATCGTCCCAATGAAACCGGCTTGTTTCGGCCATTGCGTCCTCCTGTTTCCCGATCGCGCCAGTGTAGCAGTCGCCCCTTTCCACATCCATAAGACGCTCAGCCTTGGGCGAGATTGCACGCTGCGTCAATGCGGCGGCTCAGCCGGTTCTCGGGCGATTGAATCGGGATGCAGTTGTTCGGTTGTGCTTGAGGTCTGCGGTTCGAAGAGTGGCCCTTGCACGAAGCGTGCCCCGAATTGTTGCAGCACATTGAACTCAGCGGCCGTTGCGATGCGGTCGAAAATCAGCGGAATCTGCAGTCGGTTTGCATACGCGATGAGCGGCCTGACCATTGAATCCCTTAGCACGGCCGGGCCGTCGATTCTCAGAAAATCGAGTCGCGCCGTATCCGATACCGTCATGATGTGTCCTGCGTTGGGCAGATTGCCCGCTACCTTGAAGCCATAGTGCCGATAACTTTTCGTCAGACAGTCGAGAAACGTTCGATGTGCGACGGCGGTGCCCGGCAGCTCGATCGCGATACGAGACGGGTTTAATCCGAGCGAAACCAGCACCGATGAGAAGTGCTGGCCATGATCGCGTATCACGCTCTTCAAAAGCTGATCGTGCACGGGCAAGAACAGGAGCCCGCGTCGCTGGCTGCCGAAGAAGTTGATCGCATGCAGCGTGCGTACGAGCCGATCGAGTGCGATGAGCTCGTGGTTGTCGTTCGTGTTTTCGAACGGGTCGAACGATATGCCACCCGGTTGCAGCGTTAGCGCGTGGAAACCGAGCTCGTCGCCGAAGCGATCCGCACTTTCCGGTGAGGACCAAAGCGTCTGAATGCCGCCCATGCTGACATCGAAGATGGGCTGATATCCGCTTTCGATGCGCAAGTCTTGCAGTTGCGCGTGGGCATAACCGGACGGCGAGAGGGCGTCGACGGAAAGATGCTCGTGCAGGAAGGGATGGACGCAGGCTTGCTCGATGAGCGAGGAAATGGTTGGCTGGTTCATGAAAGGGCCGGATGGCCGCACCGTCGCGAGGAGGGCAGCCAGAACGCCGTGGGCTTGGACCGGTTACTGATAGACATGCTGGCTCATGGCACCGTATCGGGTTTACGTTAATTCGATAAGAGGAAATTAATTTTACGATCGGGAAACGCTGTTGTTGAGCGGTGTGCCGAACACACCGAGGCATCCCTTGTGAATTGTATGCCTCGCTCGGCACGGCACCGTCCATGCTTTGGCATGGCTGATCGATATGTTTGTTCGTGTCGCTTTGGCTTTGAATGGATAGCGCTCGCGCGTAGCGCGGGTGAATGTCCAACAAGGATCCTTGCCCGTCTCATGCAGACGGCCTTTGACAGGAGAATCGAGCAATGCAGCAGCGATCAGGCGATGAGATGCATCTCGGCTACCAATCCGGCTTCGCGAACGAGTTCGCCACCGAGGCGTTGCCCGGAGCGCTGCCCGTCGGCCGCAACTCGCCGCAGCGGGCGCCGTATGGTCTTTATGCCGAGCAGTTGTCGGGCACGGCGTTCACCGCGCCGCGTGCGCATAATCGCCGCTCGTGGCTCTACCGTATCCGCCCGGCCGCCGTCCATCAGCCGTTTGCGCTAATTGAGCCTCGTGCGGGCGAGCCACCGCGACTGACGGCAAATTTTGCGGACGTGCCGCCTACGTCCCCCAACCAGCTGCGTTGGGATCCGCTGCCGTTGCCGGATGCGCCGACTGACTTCGTCGATGGACTGGTGACGATGGCAGGCAACGGCTCCGCCGCCGCGATGTCCGGCTGCGCCATTCATTGGTATGCGGCGAATCGTTCGATGCGGGATCGATTTTTTTACAGCGCGGATGGTGAGCTGCTGATCGTGCCGCAGCTTGGGCGTCTCTCGATCGATACCGAGCTAGGGCGCCTCGATGTCGAGCCGTGCGAAATCGCGGTGGTGCCGCGCGGCATACGTTTCTCAGTGTCGCTGCCGGACTCGCTGGCGCGTGGCTACGTCTGCGAGAACTTCGGCGCGTTGCTGCGCCTGCCGGACCTCGGGCCGATCGGCTCGAACGGCCTGGCCAACGCGCGCGATTTTCTTGCGCCGCACGCGGCTTACGAGGATCGTGAAGGGCGCTTCGAGCTGGTGGCCAAGCTCAACGGTCTGCTTTGGCGCGCCGACATCGATCATTCGCCGCTCGATGTCGTCGCATGGCACGGTAACCTTGCACCCTATAAGTACGATCTGCGCCGCTTCAACACCATCGGCTCGATCAGCTATGACCACCCGGACCCTTCGATTTTTCTGGTTCTGCAAGCTCAAAGCGATACGCCCGGTGTCGACGCCCTGGACTTCCTGATCTTTCCGCCACGCTGGCTCGCCGCTGAAAATACGTTTCGCCCGCCGTGGTTCCATCGCAACGTCGCGAGCGAGTTCATGGGCCTCGTGCACGGCGTCTACGATGCGAAGGCGGAGGGCTTTTCACCCGGCGGAGTGAGCCTGCACAACTGCATGTCGGGGCATGGTCCTGATGCGCAAACATTCGAGCGCGCCTCGGCAAGCGATACGAGTCAGCCACAGAAGGTGGCCGAAACGCTCGCCTTCATGTTCGAGACGCGCACGCTCCTGCGGCCGACACGGTTTGCGCTGGAAAGCCCACAGCTTCAGGCACGCTATTTCGAATGTTGGCAAGGACTCGCGAAACACTTTCAGCCGCAGCGGCAATGAGCGTGATGCCCAGGCAAAACGCAGGGCGCCGCTCGAACGTGGGCTACACGGTGTCGGCGGCCTTGCCGTGACGCCCCTTTCCGGTGGCGAAACGCGCGGCACCGGCCATCCCCTCATCGATAAGCGCCCGGTAGCCGCCCGCCCCCTCACGGCGCAGCGCTTCGGACATATCGTCGAGCGTGCTGTTGCACCATGCCGATTTGCGATCGGCTGCGAGTGCCGCCTGAGGAAACGCGGCGAGTTGCGCCGCGAGCGCCTCGGCCTCCGCCCGCGCGGTGCCGGCCGGCACGACGCGGTTGGCGAGCCCGATGGCGAGCGCTTCGTGTGCGTCGACTGCGCGCCCGGTCAGGATCAGGTCAAGCGCGCGTGACAATCCAATGAGCCGCGGCAGGCGAATCGTGCCGCCATCGATGAGCGGCACGCCGAAGCGGCGGCAGAAGACACCGAACACGGCGTTCTCTTCAGCAACGCGCAAGTCGCACATTGCCGCTAACTCAAGGCCGCCCGCGACGGCGTAGCCGCAGACGGCTGCAATGACAGGCTTGGTCCACGTGATCCGTGTCGGTCCCATCGGGCCTGGGCCGCTGCCATCCGCCGTCACGGCATTGCGGCGATCCTCATCGTTCATCGCTGTCAGGTCGGCGCCGGCGCAGAACGTGCCGCCGGCGCCGAACAGGACGGCGCTGCGCCAGCGCGGCTCGGCTTCAAAGCGAGTCACGGCGGCGTAAAGCGCGGCGGCGGTCGCTCCGTCGACAGCATTGCGTCGATCCGGGCGGTCGAGCACGATCGTTGCGACTGCTCCATTTGGCTCGATCCGGACGTGCTCGCCAAAGGTCTCGGCGGTCTCGGCATTCACGGCAGTCTCCTTGAGGGATGATCGGTGCCTCGTGCGCCTAGTACGCTGGGTGTTGCCTGGCGAAACAAGCAGTGCCTGCGTAATTTGATTGTGTCATCATCAAGCCGGCAAGCTGGCGCGCATCACGCATACAGCGATTGGCGTGCACGCTTGATCACGTTTGCGGTGCTTTAACTATAACGATATTTGCCATGGCTACCCCTACGTCTTCTCCTGCGGCTGCCCGCGCGGCCGCGACCGATTCCGAGCCCGTCTGGGTCGTCCCTCTGCACGACCACCATCCGTACTATGACCGTGTGTGCCTCAGGCGCGTGTTTGCCCATGAGCAGGATCGACGCCATCGCGTCGTCGTGGTGGACGCGGTCAAGTTGCTGGCCTGCGCGGAGCGAGATGAAACCGATTATGTGCTGCCGCCTGTCGGTCAGTGGCACGGGGGAAAGGCCCGCGGCATCCGCGAGTTTCTCGACCCGGACAACCCGCGCATGCCGACCATGCCCTACGTCACCATCGTGCGGCGCCGGGCACGGGGTCTGCTTGGCATGCTGGGGTTGGAACATGTGGGCGTGGTGTCGTTTCGTAACGGACAGCATCGGGCGCGCTATCTCGCTCATGCGGGCGCACGGTCTTTCCCCGTCGAGGTCCACGAGCGCGAAGCATCCCTGCTCATGGCGCTTTGCGGCGCGTCGGAATCGGTTGCCGTGCCGCAATGAACGACGCTCGGCGGGGTATTGCACCCAGCCGGGTTGGCACGTACATCAGTTGATCCGCGTGCAGACTCTGCATCAACACGCGCGACGCGCAGGCTGATCGCAGCACATTCAGCCGAACGTGATGAGCAGTGCGCCGGTTGCCACCAGGGCGCCTGACCAAAGCCAATCGAAGTTGATCCAACTACGGCGCAGGATACCGAGGCCGATATACCGGTAGGCTGCAAACGCGAGGGCGGCGCTCGTTGCCGTGGCCACGGCCGTGTGCACGAGCGTCGCAGCCAGCGCTGGGCCAAGTGTCGCGGCAGGCCCACCCGCTGCGGCTGCGTTGGCTGCACAAAGCGGCATCAGCGCCGGTATGAGCATGAGACCGGCGCCATGCAGCGTGGCCGTGGCCGCTGACCATATTGCAAGTCCGGCGAAGCCAGCTGTCATGCCGATGGGCAATCGATGGCGATGACCGTAGACATAATGGTAGATCCCCCAAGCGATGAGCACTGCGCCGAGCACGACCGGCGCATATGCCGCCCGGGCGAGCGTTCCCGATGCGAGCACCGAGGTGGTCACAACGAAGAGGGACGCGGCATGCCCAAGCGCGAGCGGTGGTAGCGCGGTGAACAGCGCGGCGCGGCTGCCGCGCTGCAGGCCGAGTGCTGTCGCGAATAGCCACCCCATCGCGGGATTGATGCCATGAAAGGCGCCGCTGCCGACGATGGCGGCCCAACTCGTCGCCGAGCTCGTTGCGAAGGGGGCGAGATCAAGCACGAAGCTCATGGCCATGGCGAGCGTAAATTGTTCAGCGGGTAGCGCTGTTTCATGGGTAGCAGTAGGAATCCGACGATGCGTCGCCCCCTTCAAGCCGGATCTGATGCGGGCGATGCGTACCCGGCCACGCCAGGTAAAAGTTGGGATCGAACTCGAGACCGCTGCCGCGTGGCGCATCGAGCTTGACCATCCACCCGTCGATGCCTTCTGGATAGAGCTGATCGTCGATGGCGCCGTAGAGCGAGTTCGTGAAATACACGCGCTGACCGTCGCGGCTCACCTCGACCATCTGTGGTCCGCCGTTGAGCGGCCGACCGCGAGCGCCCGGGTGCGTCTCGCGGGCGACGACGCCACCGATACGCACACATCCGACAAGTTCTGGCCGCTCGGGGTCGGTGACGTTATATCGGCGGATATCCCCCGTACCCCAGCATGCGACGTAAAGATTGCAGTCGTCGAGCGAGAGGGCGATGTCGGTGACGAACGGCGGAACCGCGCCAAATGACTTTAGCATCGGTGGGAGCAGGTTGGGGTCCGCAGGCTCAGCTGGGATTTCGATCACTTTGCGGGCGGCCCATTTGTCGCGGTCGCGATACCACATCCAGATCGACGCCGAGAGATCTTTGAGACTGATGACCGAGTTGACGAAACCGTAGGCCTTGGTCGGATCATGCGCGGGGCGCAGCTCGAATACCAACTGATTCTCCGCGCCGAGATCGAGCGTCTGCACGTGCCTGCGCGTGTTCATGTCCCAGAAGTGCAGCCGATGACCATACTTTCCACCGAGCAGGATTTCGGGCACAAGACCGTTTTCGAATGTCGCTGGCAGCCCCCATTCGCTGGACACGAGCGTATCGAAACCCAGATGCCACCAGGCGTCGTACGCGAGCTCTTGCGGGCCACGCTCGATTTCCCATCGGCCGCGAATGTCGAATGATTCATGATCCATCAGGAAAATGCCGCCCGGCGCTTCTCCTTCGGCGTTCGCAAGGGCAGTGACGTAGATGCCCTGCGGCCCGCAGTGGATCGTATGAGGCCGCGTATAGCCCGCCTTGCGCGCAAGCTCGTTCGGTTCGATGACGCGTACGAGGGTGGGGGCGCGCGGGTCCGGTTTTATGTCGAAGATATGCATACGCGAGGAGCGAAGCCCAGGCACGACGAGATAGCGCCGTTCGATATGCGGATGCGGGGCATTAGGGCACAGACAGGAACTGCAGGCATTCCATCCAAAGTGGTGCAGTTCGTCGCCGAGGTTCGGCACTGCAACGCGATTGATGATGTTGCCGTAGTGCGGTGAACCGGGGTCGACATCGACTACTGCCAGCTCGTCGGGCACTGTGCGCGACGGATCGAAACTGGCGACGTAGGAGATCGTTTCTTTGGGGGCATCCGCGGCGAGGCGTGCGGACGGGTAGAAGGTGGGATCGGGTTTCCAGGACGACATAGCTTCTTCCTTGATAGCTGCGTCAGGCGTCTATCGTAGGGGGTCGTCGTCCCAGAAGGCAAGGACGGAAATTCGAAGGTATCGGCGTTGACAAAAGCCGTCAGTCACCTTAGCTGGGGCAGCCGTATGCGCGGTGGGAGGCGGGGCAGTGTCCGGCGTGATCGCCACCGCTCGAGGCACTTTAGACTGCCGACGCGGCTGACCCTCTGCGCGAGTAGTGCAGGTACAGGCTCGCGGCCAGCAACGCCGCAACCGCAGCCGAGAGCGCGGCGGCGAGAAACACCGACGCATAGCCGAACTCCCCGGCGAAATAGCCGGCAAGTGGCCCCATGATGCCCAGCGACACGTCGAAAAAGCCGCTGTAAGCCCCGAGCGCCGCGCCGCGGCTGGCAGCCGGCACTAGCGCGACAGCCTCGACGCCGAGCGAAGGGAACACCAGGGCGAACCCAAAACCGGTCAGTCCCGCGCCGATGAGCGCTGCGTGCGGCACCTGCGCGCGCCAAAGCAGCACCAGGCCGACGCATTCGACCACGAGCGACACCATGGCTACGCGAAATCCGCCATACGTCTTGATCGAATTGACGAAGAGCAGGCGAGAGGCCACGAACAGCGTGCCGAAAAGGGTCAGCGCGAGCGCGGCGTCATGCCAGCCGCGCGATGCATAGTAGAGCGCGATGAACGTGGCAATGACGCCAAAGCCGGCGGCGCCGAGAGCGAGGCCCATGCCGTTCGGCAAGACGCGCATGAACACACTCGCATAGCTCATCCGCTCGCCCTGCACGATCGGCACGGGTGCGATTGTGCGCGCGAGCACGTAGCCGAGGCTGGCGAGCGCCATCGTGACTGCGCCGAGCGTCCATGGGCCGAACGCGTGCGCGAGTGCTGCGCCAGCCGGGGCGCCCATCGCCACGGCGCCATATGTGGCGATGCCGTTCCACGAAATCACCCGCGCGTTATTTTCGGCCCCGACGCGCCCGATACCCCAAAGAATCGCGCCCGTACCCACAAAGCTTTCGCCGAACCCGAGCACGAGGCGGGCAAGCGTCAGCACCGACAGGCTGATAAACGGCCAACGTGCGCAAGCCATCGATGCCAGCAACAGCACGCCGCTCGCGCCACAGGCGGCCAGCCCCGCGAGCACGGTGCGTTTTGCGCCGCGCGAATCCGCTGAGTGGCCCGCCCGCGCCCGCGAGGCGACCGTCGCCGCGTACTGCACGCTGATTGCCGCGCCTGCCAGCACCGAGCTGAAGCCTAGCGTGCCGTTGACGAAGCCCGGCAGCACGGCCATCGGAAGGCCGATGATCAGGTAGCAGATGAACGTGAAGAAAACGACGGTGACGATGCGCCCGGTCGTGGCGGCGCTGGACGGGGTGGATAGAGGGGCGGCAGGGGCTGACATGGGTCGCGAGCGAAGGGGCGCGAAGCGCAAAAGGCAAAGGCAAAAGGAGCGGCATTCTCACATGGAACCGGTTTCGTCGCTGGAGGGCGAGCTTCTGCAGGCGTCAGCCATTGGCGGCTTGGCGAGGCTGGCAGGTTGTACGGTTGGGAGACGCCGCGGACCCATATGAGATAAGGTGACGGACACCTGCGCGTTATCGCGCAACCGATCTTCACGAAGGAACCGTCAAAGGAAGCCGTACCATGAGCCGCCTTTTCGAGCCGCTTGCCATCGGTCAATTGGAAGTACCGAACCGCATCGTTATCGCGCCGATGTGCCAATACTCCGCCGAGTCCGGCTCGGCGACCGATTGGCACATGATTCACCTCGGGCATCTGGCGCTGTCGGGCGCAGGCCTTTTGATCCTTGAAGCGACCGCCGTCTCGCCCGAGGGCAGAATCTCGTCTGCGGATCTCGGCCTTTATTCCGACGCGAACGAAGCGGCGCTCGGCCGCGTGCTGAACGCGGTGCGCGCGTATTCGCCGATCAAAGTCGCGATCCAACTCGGGCACGCGGGCCGCAAGGCGTCGAGCCGAGCGCCTTGGGAGGGCGGCACGCAGGTGTCGTCGCGCTCGCCCGATGGCTGGAGGACGGTGGCGCCGTCAGCAGTGGCGCACGGCAAGGAAGAGGAGCCGCCCATCGCGCTCGATCGCGACGGTCTCGACAAAGTGCGGGACGACTTCGTCGCTGCCGCACAGCGTGCGGCCCGCCTCGGTATCGACGGCATCGAGTTGCATGCCGCGCATGGCTATCTGCTGCATCAGTTTCTGTCACCGATCGCCAACCATCGCAGCGACGAATACGGCGGCAGTCTCGAGAACCGCATGCGCTTTCCGCTCGAAGTGTTCGACGCGGTGCGTGCTGCTGTTCCGGCTGACAAGCCGGTCTGGGTCCGAGTCTCGGCGACGGATTGGGTGCCGGACGGCTGGGACATCGAGGGGACCCTGGCGTTCTCCACCGCGCTCAAAGCACGTGGCTGCGCGGCGGTTCATGTGTCGACAGGAGGCGTCTCGCCCGAGCAGGCGATCAAGCTCGGCCCCGGCTATCAAGTTCCGTACGCCCAACGCGTGAAGGCGGAGGTGGGCCTGCCGACGATCGCTGTCGGCCTCATCACTGAGCCCGAGCAGGCCGAGGCCATCGTCGCCGACAACGAGGCAGACGCGGTCTCGCTGGCGCGTGCCATGTTGTACGATCCACGTTGGCCTTGGCATGCCGCAGCAAAACTCGGCGCCCAGGTTGAGGCGCCCAAGCAATACTGGCGCTCACAGCCACGCGAGTTCAAGGATCTTTTTGCCGGAGCCGCATTCGGACAGCGCTAGCGCTGTGATCGTGCGGACCCATCGACCGCCTTGACGGTATCGGCCGCAGGGCGGCCCGCATTCGTGCCGGAGCGTTGCCCGCCGCGTGCCGGCGGCGCGTAAGATGGCGAGACGACGGCTGTCGGGCTTTAGGCGGTGAGTCGTCCTGACAGGCAACTGGAGACGCCAATGACCCAAGTCATCGATGCGGCCGCGCCGCTGTGGTTCTACGATTTCGTCTCACCGTTCTCGTACCTGCTGCTGGAACAGCACAACAAATGGCCCAGCGTGCCGTTCGGGCTTGTGCCGGTATCCGTCGCGGCGCTCTACGAGCACTGGGCCCAGCGTGCGGCGCACGAGGTGCCGCCCAAGCGTGTATTCGTCTACCGGCACGCGCTCTTTCGTGCGGAACAGCTCGGCATCCCGTTCAAAATGCCGCCGGTGCATCCCTTCGATTCGACGAAGCCGCTTTTGCTGGCCGCGGCACTCGAGGCGGATCTCGCCTCGGTTTGCGCGATGTTCCGCTTTATCTGGCGGGAAGGACGCGACCCTTCGACGCCCGACGGCTTCGCCGACTTGTGCAGCCACTTGGGCGTGCCGCATGGTGAGCGCCTGATTGAGCACGAGGAGACGAAAGCGCGGTTGCGGCGCAACATCGACGACGCGCTCGTGCTCGATGTCTTTGGCGTGCCGACCTTTCGCCTGCACCGGCAAATCTTTTGGGGCGAAGATGCGCTGCCGATGATGTTGTATTGCGCGCGCTCGCCGGGCTGGCTGGAATCGCCCGAAGTCCGGCGCATCAGCACGCTGCCGAAGGCGCCTCCCGCGTCATGACGCTTAGCGCGGGTTGGCACGCCGCCGCTCGGTGACACGGTATTCGGTCGGCGAAAGCGCCAGTCGTTTGCGGAAAATCTTTGCGAGGCCGTCGCCGCTGCTGACGCCGCAGCGGCGGGCGATCTTGTCGACGGGCAGATCGGTGGCGACCAAGAGCAGGCAACTCGCGTCGAGCCGCGCGCGCAGCAGGTACTCAGAAGGCGTGAGCCCCATTTGTGACTTGAAGCGGCGCAGAAAGCTGCGCTCGCTCATCGCCGCAACCTGAGCCGCCTTCGCCACTGAGATGGGCCTTCCGTAGTTTTCGCGTATCCAGCGCGCTGCGGCATTGATCTTTTCTCGCGCGCCGCCTTCGTCTAGCTCGCCTAAGACGGCGCCGAGCCGCCGCCACGCGCCTGGCATCGAGCGCTCCGAGATTTCGTGGGCCGCATCGGCGCCGCGATCCCGCTTGATGACGGAGAGCGCGGCCGCGATCGGCCCCAGCGGGTCGTCGAGCGCAACGGGCTGCTCGACGAGGGGCGCCGTGCGCGCCGCCACGCAGAGCGCGATCGGCATGCCCGGTTCGATGCGTTTTTCGAAGCGCTGTGCGGCTGCATTGGCCGCGGCGAGTACCGCAAATCCTTCACCAATCGGCTTGACGACGCGCGAATGCTGGAGCACTGCGCGCAGGTCACGCAAGAACGCGTCGTCTTCTTTTGCACGCGTGGCGCCGAGCCCGCCGGTGATGAAAAGCACGTCGAATCCCTGGGACGTGTAGTCCCCCAGCCGCTCAGACCAGACCCGCATCGCGCCACTGCTCGCAATGCTGCCACCCATCTCGGAGACGATGGCGAGCGTGTAAGGCTCATACGGTTCATGCCGCTCATCGCTCGCATAACGCTCGTGCAAGTCTTCGGACAGTTGTGGCTCGCTCTCGACGGGGTAGAGCGCAGGCGGCGGCGGCGCGAGCGAGCGCGTCGCGGCGTCATGCTCGTGCTCGATCTCGAGCTCGTCGGCAAGCCGGAAGATCTCCGCAACAGAACTTACTTCGACTAGTGAAAACGAGTCGAAGATCAGAATAGCGATGCGTTTAGCCATGTGAAAAGGTGGCGTGACGGCCGGAGCGTTCCAAGAAACGGGTACCGCATCGTAGCGTTCGCCTCACAGCGTGGAAACGGGTGCGTGCACGTGCCGAAGCGGATCACCGCGAATTACCGCAGAAACGCCCAAACGGAAAACGAAGGCACGTCGGTCGTCGCCATCATAGGCGCCGCGCTGGCTGCCGCTCATCGCAGCGTCGGAAAACCGCGACATGTTGGCCAATGTCTTCGATAGTTTTACCTTCAACGAGCGATGTAGCCGGCCGGTGCGCTGACGTGCGACTTCATGACGGCGGCGTTGGCCGACACAACATAGATCGGGGACTCGCTCAGCGTGAGTTCGGCGCGGCCGTTGCTGTACGGCAACGTGGCGGCATTGCCCATTGCATCGAGAACGGCGATTTTGCCTGACGTGCCGCTTGTGTCGACCTGTAGCGAATAGGGCACGCTGTAGGAATCGCTGAAGCCGGTCGATGCATTCCAGGCCGCATTGCTGTGCGTCCACAATGCCGTCACGACCTTACCGCCGTTCAGTCGTTGGAACGCGTAGCCATAAACGCCTGCCGGCAGATCACTGAGATAGCCGAGCGTGGTGGTGCCGTCGATGATGCGCGTCATCGCCGCCACGACCATCGCGGCTGGCTTCGGGCTGATGTTGCTCGCGCCATAGCCGCCTTTGGCGTTCGCCAGATCGAAGAAGAGACCGTAGCCAGGCGGAGGGTCGGGAGGATCCGACGAATAGAACACGTATGTCACGTCGGCGCCTTCGCCGAGCAAGATCAAGTGTGCGCGCGCGACGACGGCACCCTGCGCGAAAAGCACATCGTGCGTCGGATAGTCGAAGCCATAGGACGAATCGATGTCGTAGCTGATGCCCGTCTCCGTGACAAAGAGCTTGGCACCGGGCTTGAGATCACGGGCCATGGCACGGCGCAGTTCGCGCATCGAAGCGGGCAACGCATTGGCCGCCTTGGCTGGATCGGGATCGGTCGCGAGACGCTCCGGCGGATGCGAGGGTGAGCAGCCGACGTCGTAATAGCCGTGGATGGCTACGCCGTCGAGATAGCGCGCAAGGCCAAGCGGTGAAAGGCGGTCTAGCCATCGCGTGTTGACGCGCACCGACGCATTTGTCGTTCCCATGACGACGGCATGAGGATCCGTCGCATGGATCGCTTCGTAAGTCGCGCGGTAGAGCGCGACAAAATGTGCGTCGGTATCGCGCCAAGGCAACCCGCTGTCCGGATCGGGCTCCCAAGTGACTTGATAGTAATTGTTTGTCTGACGCGGGAAGTACTTGTTGCGAATGAGTGCTGAATCTGTGCCCACACGCCGCATGTAATTGCCGTATGCGTCGATCGATACCGGCAGGTAGCTATGCGTCGCCTTGCCCGTTGGGCTTGCCCATCCCGGTATGCCATCGAGCTGGATGAGCCGCAGGATGTCGCCTGTCCTGAAATGCGGCGTAAGCGTCTGCGTGCTGGGACTGAACGTGTTGGCCCGTTCGGGCTCCATCATGTACCAGTTGCGGTTGTCGTTCGTCCATGCGAGGCCCAGATCGGTATAGAGCGGCCGATAGCCGTCGCCGTCGCAGCACTTCTCGCCAGGCAGCAGGAAGTTGGCACCCTGGCCACCGAAGCGATGCTGATCATCGCGAGCGTAACGCACCGGCGGTAACACAGCGGACACGTCGGGCAGCACACCGAAGGTAACGATTCCCGCCGGACGCGTGCCGCGTGACGGCAGCGTGTTGCCTGCGCGCTCGAGCGTTGCCGAGTATGAAAAATACCCGGCGGCCGACGAACTGCATTGCAAGGCCGTCGTACGGGCGCCGCTCGCCACAGTAAAACGTCCGCTTGCGCGAAGGACATCGCGATCGTCGCGCAATGCCCACACGACGCTATCGTCTGCGCTCGTGCGCGTCGTCACAGCGATCGTGAACGGGCCACCGAGCTTGAACAACCGAGTTCCGTTGCTCCCGGGGGTATCGGCTTCAATTGCGTCGCCCTTGGTCGTGTTCTCGGCTGTCGATCCGTCACGCGTCTTGCAATCTATCGAATGTGCCGCGAGGAACATGGAATGCACGGCTGCGGGACGCGATGCGGGAGAGGGCGGTGACGCACGCGCCGCGCGGATAACTTCATCGTCATTCTGGCCTTGCCCACATGCGGCGAGCGCCATCCACATAAGCCAGATTGGCAGGTGTCGTGTCCTGCCTCCGTGCAGAGGGCGTTGGACGTGACGTCGCCCGATGCGGGGAACGCACCCGGACGACGTACGGGCATGCTTGAGCGCAGCGAGCATGACGGCCCCCGCAGTGATCGAGTCGGCTTAGGACTACACCATAACGCCCGCGCTTGCACCGTGATCCGCCGAACATTGTGCGCATTGGGTGACGGGTGGCGCATGCAATTGCGCGCCGGGGGTGAGCGGGCGGAAATAGAAAGCGTCAAGAGTCAAGTCCACGCGAATATGGCCTGGCGAACGTTTATTCCTGTCCTGAAGAAAAATGTGCTGCTTTGTTTTGTCAGAAACGACAGTTTTTGTGTGTGAAGACTCTGGTTTTTTAGGGGTAAATCACATTTGAAACATTCCGGGCGTGGTCAATCCCATTGTTAATATAAATACAAATTTAAGAAAAAGCTTCCGATTTGAATGTGCGTTGCGACGCCTGTTATATCCGCCAGTGTGTCCTGCGCAACACACCCGTTTTCAGCCACCGTCTATCTTCGTTGCAGTGCGTTTCGTTACGGCAGGTCGCCGGTGGAACGACAGCTTGCCTTAGGCTTTTTCGGTCGTGCTGCCGCTTTCGTCATGCGTATATCGCGCTTTTTGCATTGCGGAAGCTATTGAGCAATTGAGCGAATAAAAAGGGATGGAGATTAACTGATTGCATAAAAATTGATGAAATTGAACGCGCGAGCGGGCGCAGTAAAAAGACGTTGGATTCTCGCGACATCGGTCGGAGCCTTTCCGCCAACATGTCGTTGATTTGCGTCACGGCGTCAGAAATGCGTAGTCGCTCTGCCTATGATGCACTGCAAATTGTCCAGGGAGGATGGCCGAAATGCAGGCAACGACTTCTGAGGGAAATGCCATGCCTTACGCCAGTAATGCGAATATTGAGCCCGTAGTAATGGGTTGGATGAGCGCTGCGGAGAAAAGCGCCCGTTGTGCGACACGTCGTGTGGCGATCGTCCTGTTTGACGGCTTTTCGCTACTTGGAGCCGGACTTGTCGCCGAAGTGTTTCATGTTGCCAATGAGCTCGTATCGACGCGCTCGAGCGACGAGTGGGTCTACGACGTTTCGTTTCTTTCCGCTGGCGGCGGCAACGTGACGTGCTCGTCTTCGGTCCGAGTCTGGACGGACGGGCTCGATGCACGGCATTTCAACGGTTTCGATGCGCTGTTCATCGCGGGCGGCAAGGGCGCACATGCGGCGGCCAACGACGAGCGTCTGATTGGCTGGTTGCGTCGCGTTCATGTGAAGACAGCCAATGTGCGCTCGATTGAAGAGGGGCGCGTGCTGCTCGAGGCGGCCGGTATCGCCAACCGCGACAGTGAGCACCAATTCAGCACCTACCTGAGGCAGGCGGGGCGTGACACTCCCCCCGTCGATACGAACGACCAGCTAGCGCCGATGAAAGGCGCATTGACGATGGTCAAGCGTGACCTCGGCCTCGACATTGCGCGTAGCGTCGCGGAGCGGCTCATGCCAGGTTCCAGCGCGCGCTTCGTACCGCTTCTGGGCGACGCGGGCGCGGCAAGCGCCGGCGACAAGATCCGCGCGGCGGCCCGATGGTTGCAGGACAACTGCGATCGGCCGATCTCCATTGCCGATGCCGCGCAGGTCGCCGCCATGAGCGAGCGCAACTTCCTGCGCCGTTTCAAGCTCGAGCTAGGCATGACGCCGTCGGACTATCTACTCCAGGCACGCCTTGCGATCACGTGCAGCTTACTCATCGATTCGGAATTGCCCGTGGACAAGATCGCACGCCGCAGCGGCATGGGCAACGGTGACCGGCTGGCCAAGATATTCCGCAAGCGCATGATGATTTCGCCGACGGAGTTTCGGATGCAGAGCCGCCGCGAGGTGGGCAGCTGAGGAAAAAGCGCAAGCAGCACGCGCAGCAGGTGCTGTACGAAGCCGCCGCGACGCGGATGGTTTCAAGGGAGAGAAAATGAATTCTCACGAACAACGATACGGCCGCGGAGATGGCCGGCTATCAGCCCGGCCCGCCGCAGCCGTCGCCGGCCGTGTCCGGGTTGCGAGTGCGCCTGCGCCTGCGTGCAAGCGTCTTATCCCCGTGGTGCTGGCGGGCGGCTCGGGCACGCGTCTATGGCCGATGTCGCGGGAGCATTACCCGAAGCAGCTCATCGACGTGCTCGGCGCCGATTCGTTGTTGCAGGCGACGATGCGCCGCCTCGACGGCTTTCCTGACGGCTGGGAGATGGACGGTGCGCCGATGGTCGTTTGCGGCGGCGAGCACTGTTTCATCATCGACGAGCAGCTGCGCGCAAGCGGCGTCGCCCCACGGCTGATCGTGGAGCCGGCGCGGCGCGACACGGCGCCTGCACTCACGCTGGCCGCAGCACTCGCGCGCGCTGACGGCAAGGACGCGATCCTCGTCGTCATGCCGGCCGACCACGCAATTACCGATATTCCCGCCTTGCAAGGCGCGATCGAGCTCGCGGCGCGATACGCTGAGCGCGGGGCGATCGCAACGCTCGGCGTGCCGCCGACGCGCCCCGACACGGGGTTCGGCTATATCCGCATAGGAGAAGCGCTTGGCGACAGCGCGCACGAGATCGATGGTTTCGTCGAAAAACCGGCGGCCGAGCTGGCGGCGCAGTATCTCGCGGCGGGCACCTACTGGTGGAACAGCGGCATTTTCATCATGCGCGCATCAGTCTGGCTAGATGCGCTGCGCGAGTTCCGGCCCGATATGCACCAAGCGTGCATCGCCGCAGTCGAGCGCGGCGCGATGCATGGCGCGCGTTTCGATCCTGCGTCCGATGCGTTCTCGCGTGCGCCGGCCGATTCGATCGATTACGCGGTCATGGAGCGCCTCGGCTCAGCCGATTCGTCATTCCGTGGCGTTGTGATTCCGCTGCAAGCGGGGTGGTCCGACCTCGGCTCGTGGGACGCCGTCTGGGACGCGCTCGAGAAGGATACATCCGGCAACGTCGCTCGCGGGCGAGTGGTGTTCGAAGGTGCCACATCGACATATGCCCATTCGGAGGGCCGACTCGTCGCGTGCGTGGGCACGACGAACCTCGTCGTCGTCGAAACGCCAGACGCGGTGCTCGTGGCCGACCGCTCGCATGTCCAGCGCGTGAAGGGGCTTGTTGCACGCATCAAGGCCGAGCACGCGCCCGAAGCCGACGTGCACCGCAAGGTGCGTCGCCCATGGGGTTTTTACGACTCGATCGATCAGGGTGAGCGCTTTCAAGTCAAGCGCATCGTCGTGTCGCCAGGCGCGCGGCTGTCGTTGCAGATGCATCACCATCGCGCGGAGCATTGGGTCGTGGTGCGCGGAACGGCGCTTGTCACGCGCGGCGACGATCAGTTTCTGTTGAGCGAGAACGAGTCGACCTTCATCCCCCTCGGCGTTCGGCATCGACTGGAAAACCCGGGCAAGGTGCCACTCGAGATCATCGAAGTGCAATCGGGCGCCTATCTGGGCGAAGACGACATCGTTCGCTTCGACGATCAGTACGGAAGATGTGCGGAGCAATCCGCCCATGAAAAAGGCAACAACGAGGGTACTGACGCCAGCGGCAGGACTCCGTCCTGACAAGGCGATCGGTCCCCGCGGGGAGTATGGACATGCGTGACCTACAAGGTTTGCTCGCACGGCTCTTCGATGTCGCGATCATCATTGCGACCGCCGTGCTCGCGTCGCACATGCGGTTTGAGGACTGGGCACACCGTAGCTTCACGGACGCGTTTGCGCTACTCACGGCCGCGTTCGCGCTTGTGATGCTTCCCGTCTTCGGTGTCTATGAATCGTGGCGTGGCCGCTCGAAGTGGCTGCTGGCAGGGCAGGTCGCGCTCGCGTGGATTGTCGTCCAGGCGTGCGCGCTGATGGTGATGTTCGCGCTGCGCCAGATCGATTTCGTCCCGCGCCTTTGGTTCGCCTATTGGACGGCGCTAGCTGGTGGAATGCTGATCGCTTACCGGCTTGCGGCGCACGCTCTGCTCGGACGGCTGCGCTATGCCGGTATGAACCTGCAACCGGTAGCGCTCATCGGACGTGGCCTGCATTGCGAGGCGATCCTGCGCCGCATTGCTGCATCGCCCGCGACGGGTTTTCGAGCGACGGCCATCTACGATCCCAAGGCAATCATCGGCGCCGAGCTGCAAAGCGGTGAGTGCAACGACGCTCCAAGACTTGACCAGGATGCCGCTCCGGCCGGCACACCGGTTTCGTCGCTCGGCATGCCCTTTGCGTCTCACTTGGCTCCCGTGTCGGGGCAAGTGCCCTTGCCGGTCGCCGCGGAAATCTCTTCGATATCGGAGACCGGCGAGCAACGCTTCGACCAAATCGAAGCGTTTGCACAGTACGTGCGAACGAGCGGCGTGCGTGAGTTATGGCTTGCTCTGCCGCTCTCCGAAGAACGCATCATCCTCAGCATCGTTGCCGAATTTCGCAATGAGCTCGTGAACATTCGATTCATGCCCGACATGCGCAGTCTCGCGCTCTTTGACAAGAGCAGCGTCATCGATCTCTTGGGTGTGCCGGCGATCAACCTCGTCGCCTCGCCCCTCTCGCCTAGCGCACTGCTGAAGAAGGATCTCTTCGATCGGGTCTTCTCCGCGTGCGCGCTCATCGGTCTTGCGCCGCTCATGATCGTGATTGCCATTGCCATCAAGGTTTCGTCGCCGGGGCCGGTGTTCTTCAGGCAAAGGCGCAAGGGCGCGGACGGCCGCGTATTCACGATCTACAAGTTTCGCTCGATGCGCGAGCACAAGGCAGAGCCGGGCGTCGTCAAACAGGCTGTGCGCGAAGACCCGCGCGTGACAGCAGTCGGCGCCTTCTTGCGTCGTACCAGCCTTGACGAGCTGCCCCAGTTTATCAACGTGCTCAAGGGCGATATGTCCGTGGTCGGCCCACGTCCGCATGCGCTCGAGCACGACGATCTGTACCAGAAAGTGGTCGCGGGCTACATCCACCGCTACCGCATCAAGCCTGGCATCACGGGCTGGGCACAGATCAACGGTTTTCGAGGCGAGACCGATCGCATCGAAAAGATGGAACGGCGTGTGGCGTATGACCTGTACTACCTCGGCAATTGGTCGTTCGCCCTCGATATGAGAATCATCGCCGCGACCGTCGTTAAGGGTCTCATGCACAACAACGCCTATTGACGACAGTCGATCACATGGTGCCGCGCAGCCTGAAAGGCGGCACCCCAACCAAGAACCGGCACGGAGGACCAAATGATGTGCTTTTCAGAGCCGCGCATTCGCGCATATTTGACGATGTTTTGGATCGCGTTAGCGAGCCTGGTTTCGGCATGCTCGATCGTGCCCGGCCAGCGCATGATTACGCCGCCAACGGTCGCCGAGAAGGGCGGCGAGTACAGTACGGAGCCAAAGGAGGAGTTGCAGGTCCCGATCACCGACATCAACCTCCAGCTGATTCGCCAGATGGACGGGCATGCAAACGGCGCGCCGCTCTCGCCCGAATTGCTGAGCCTGATCGCCAAGCCGCATCCGTATCTGGTCAAGCCGGGCGACGTACTGCAGATTACCGTTTGGGATCATCCCGAGCTCGCGGCCGCGCTCGGACAGCCACAGCAGACGACGCGCGATAGCGATGCTGTGCCGGGCTTTCTCATCGACGAGAAAGGCGAGATCCAGTTTCCCTATGCGGGCACGGTGCATGTGGCAGGCGAGACGGTCGACGAGGTGCAGCGCAATATTTTCTCGCGTATCAGCAAGGTCTACAGAAATCCGCAGGTGACCGTGCGCGTCGCGTCCTTCCGCGCGTCGCAGATTTATATGGACGGCGAGATTGGCAGGCCAGGCTCGGTACAAATCAATGACATTGCGATGACACTCACGCAGGCGATCGGCCGCGCCGGCGGGTTCACGGCCAACGCGAATCAGTCTCGCGTCACGCTCGTGCGCGCAGGCGTCACCTATGCGATCGACTTTAACGATCTCGTGAGGGCAGGACACACTCCCAACGAAATCATCCTGGAGCCCGACGACATATTGCACGTCGGCGCGCGCGACGAAGCCGGTATCTACCTGATGGGCGAGGTGAACAAGCCTGCCACGATCATGCCGATGCGCAACGGCAAGCTGACACTCGCCGAGGCCATCTCGCAGGCGGGCAGTTTCGACCCGAACACCGCCAACGCCAAGCAGCTTTTCGTCATTCGCGATTTGACGGGCGCGAAGCCAGAGATTTTTCACCTCGATGCGACGTCTCCTGTCTCGATGGTGCTGGCCAATCAGTTCCAGCTGCGGGCGAAGGACGTCGTCTATGTCGATAACGGTGCATTGGTCAAGTTCAACCGGGTCCTGAACTTGTTCCTGCCCGCGATCAACGCAGGGCTGACAGCGGCCATCCTGACCAAGTGATGCAAACCTTCATCCCGTTGCGCGACAAGGCACGGCGGGATGTGTCGTAAGCGAGCAAATGTTATGGCTATCAACTTCGAGAACCGTTACACCGACGTCTCGTCATCCGACGAATTGCGCCTGACGGATTACCTTCAGGCCATATTCGGCAACTGGCGTCTGATCGCAACGATCACGCTGGCGGGGACGCTGATGGGGCTGGGCTACGTTTTCCTGGCTCAGCCTGTGTACAAGGCCGATGCGATCATCCAGGTCGAGGACATCGAAAACGCCGACGCCGGTGGTGCGGATCAGCAACCGAGGGTGGAGCCGCTTTCGCGAATGTTCACGAAAAAGGCGACCACGGCCGCGGAGATGGAACTGTTGAAATCGCGTCTGGTTACCGACGCGACCGTGCGCAACCTCCATCTCGATATTGCGGCCCGGCCGCGCACGCTACCGGTGGTCGGCCCCGTGCTCGCTGCGCTCACGACGGGAAAATGGGGTTTCCAAGTCAAGCCGTTCATGAACTTGGGCGGTTTCGCGTGGGGTAACGAGAAGATCGTTGTGTCGCGCTTCGATACGCCGAGGGAGCTGTATGGCAAGGATTTCTCGCTGACGGCGGGACCGGGTGGCACGGTGACGCTCAATGATCCGGACGGCATTGCAATCGCAAGCGGCCGAATCGGTGAAAACGTGAGCGGCGTCACGGCGGCAGGCCCGGTCGTTTTGCATGTCGACGAGCTGACCGCCCGCCCAGGCACGCGATTCGAGTTGACGCGCTGGTCGACGCTGAGCACGGTTGAACGCTTGCAAAAGGCGCTGCGCGTAGCGGAGACGGCGCTGCAATCCGGCGTCATCAGCCTGACTCTACAAGGGGAAGATCCACAGCTGACCGCCGATGTCGTCAACGGCATTGCAACGCAGTTTCTCAAGCAAGATGCCGACCGGCGTATGGCCGAATTGGAGCGGACCCTTGCCTTTCTCGAAGAGCAGTTGCCGCAGTTGCGTCGTGAGCTCGATGGGGCCGAGCAGCGCTACAACACGTTCCGCAACAACCACGGCACCGTCGACTTGAGTGAAGAAAGTCGCCTGCTGCTGCAGCAGATGGTCGATAACAGGACGAAGCTCGCGGACTTGGAGCGGCAGCGCGCGGACCTTTCGCTGCGTTTTACGGACAATCACCCGGCCGTGCAGGCGCTCAATGCGCAGATAGCGCAATTGCAGGGCTCGCAGGGGCAGATGACAAGGAACGTCGCGACACTGCCCGACACCGAGCAGACCGCGCTGCGGTTGTTGCGTGACGTACGCGTCGATACCGAGCTTTACACCAATATGCTCAACAGCGCGCAGCAGCTGCGGGTGGCGAAGGCCGGTCAGATTGGTAACGTGCGCGTCGTCGATTTTGCCCAGACGCCGGATACCCCCGTGTGGCCAAAGCGCTTCATCGTGATCTTGGCCGGCTTTGCCGGCGGGCTGTTTTTGGGCACTGTGGCTGCGTTCGTGAAGAAGGCGCTCTATGGCGGCGTCGAGCGTGCGGACGAAGTCGAAAGCGCGGTGGGCGTGCCGGTGTTTGCCGTGGTGCCGCGCAGCGGCTTGCAATTGCGCTTGCAGCAAAACGTGATGATGCGCCGGCAGGGGCTGCATGTGCTGGCCGCTCAATCGCCGCAAGATGTCGCCGTCGAGGGCGTGCGCAGCCTTCGCACGACGTTGCAGCTTTCGCTGGACCAAGCGCCCAACAACATTGTGATGCTGACGGGATCGCGTCCGGATGCAGGCAAGTCGTTCCTCTCCGTCAATCTCGCTGCGCTCGTCGCCTCCGCGGGCAAGCGCGTGCTCGTGATCGATGGCGACATGCGACGCGGTGAGGTGCACTCGCATTTCGGCGTGCGGCATCAACCGGGTCTGTCCGATGTGCTGAGCGGCGCGGAGCCCAACGGTGTGATCCAGCACGAGGTGCTGCCGGGCCTGGACGTCCTGACGAAAGGCACGCTGCCCACGCATCCGTCAGAACTTCTGATGAGCGATCGCTTTCGCGATCTGCTCGATGCGCTCTCGCGACGCTACGACCTAGTGATCATCGATACCCCACCGGTACTGGCCGTCACGGATTCGACCGTCATCGGCAAGCATGCCGGCACCACGCTTCTTGTCGTGCGCTATGGACGCCATCCAATCGGCGAGATTGTGGAGACGGCCAAGCGGCTCGAGACGGGCGGCGTGAACTTGAAGGGTGTGCTGCTTACCGACGTGCCGCCTCCCATGCCGTTGCTCGGCTCTTCGTACCACGGCGGTTACTACGGATACGAAAGCATTGCCGAGTGAGCTTGGAGCAGATTCTCCGTTTTTTCCGGGTTGCCGCAGTCCGCGGTGGCGCGGGTTCACCATCGAGAGGGGGTGAAGATGAATCGAAAGGTCGCGTTGATCACGGGTGTCACGGGTCAGGACGGCTCGTATCTTGCGGAGCTGTTGCTTGGCAAGGGCTACGCTGTGCATGGCTTGAAGCGACGCACGTCGCTGTTTAATACTGACCGCATTGATCATCTCTATCGTGATCCGCATGACGAGCGCGGCGGCGGGCTTCATTTGCATCATGGCGACCTGACTGATTCCGCGAGCCTGTTGCGCGTCATTCAGCAATGTGAGCCCGACGAAATCTACAACCTCGCCGCACAAAGCCATGTGGCCGTGTCATTCGACGAGCCGGAGTACACGGCGAATGCCGATGGCCTCGGTGCGCTGCGCATCCTTGAGGCTATCCGCCACCTCGGGATGGAGAAGAAGGCACGGTTTTATCAGGCGTCGACATCCGAGCTGTATGGCCTCGTACGCGAGGTACCGCAACGTGAGACGACGCCGTTCTACCCTCGAAGCCCCTATGCCGTGGCAAAGCTCTTCGCCTATTGGACGACAGTCAATTATCGCGAGGCTTACGGCATCTATGCCTGCAACGGCATCCTTTTCAACCATGAATCCCCGGTGCGCGGCGAAACGTTCGTCACGCGCAAGATCACGCGTGCGCTTGCACGCATCGCAGTCGGACTCCAAAAGGATCTGTATCTAGGGAACCTGTCGGCGTTGCGTGACTGGGGCCATGCCAAGGATTACGTCGAGATGCAGTGGTTGATGCTGCAGCAGGAGCAGCCCGAAGACTACGTCATTGCCACCGGCGAGCAATACAGCGTGCGCGAGTTCGCTCAGCGCGCGGCGGCGGAACTCGGCATTGTGGTCCGGTTCGAGGGCAGCGGCGTCGATGAGGTTGGCATTGCCGAGCACGTCGAAAACCGCGAAACGCGCGTTTCCGTCGGCGACGTCATCGTGCGCGTCGACCCGCGCTACTTCCGGCCCACCGAAGTGGAAACGCTGCTCGGCGACCCTTCCAAAGCGCATGAGCAGCTTGGCTGGCAGCCACGCGTATCGTTCGACGCACTCGTGAAGGAGATGGTCCGAGCCGACTATCAGCTCGCGCGGCGTGATGCATTGGTGACGCTGGCGGGATTCAAGGCACTCGAGCATCACGAATGAGGTAAGGGAATGGACAAACATGCCCGTATCTACGTTGCAGGCCATCGAGGGATGGTGGGCTCAGCGCTCGTGCGCGAGCTCGAGGCGTACGGTTACTGCAACCTCGTCATGTGCACGCATGACGAGCTTGATCTGACCGACCAGCACGCAGTCAACCGGTTCTTCGACGATACGCGCATCGAAGTCGTGTTGCTCGCGGCGGCGCGCGTCGGCGGTATCCTCGCGAACGCCTCGAAGCCGGCAAGCTTCATCTACGAAAACCTCGCGATCGAGACGAACGTGATTCACGCGGCCTACCGTGCGAAAGTCGATCGACTGGTTTTCTTCGGCTCCTCATGCATTTATCCGAAGCTGTGCCCGCAGCCGATTCGCGAGGAATACCTGTTGAGTGCACCGCTCGAGCCGAGCAATGACGCATACGCCATCGCGAAGATCGCCGGCCTCAAGATGTGCGACGCGTATAACCGGCAGTACGGCACGCACTACGTTTCGCTGATGCCGACGAATCTTTATGGGCCGAACGACAACTATGACCCGCAGGGCAGCCACGTGCTGCCTGCGCTGATCCGCAAGGCGCACGAAGCGAAGCTTGCGCATGCCCCGGCGCTGACCGTCTGGGGCACGGGCACGCCGCGCCGCGAGTTCCTGCACGTTGACGATCTGGCTGCCGCCACGCGCTTTTTGCTGGAGTGCGAGGTAGGCGAGGGTATCTACAACGTTGGCGTCGGAGAGGATTTGTCCATACGCGAGCTTGCCGATTGCGTGGCGCACATTGTCGGCTACGAGGGTGACCTTGTTTTCGACGCGTCGAAGCCCGACGGAACGCCACAAAAATTGCTCGATGTGTCGCGGCTCACCGAGATGGGGTGGTGCGCGCGCATTGGCCTCAAGGAGGGCATCGCCAGGACGTACGGCGACTTTACGTCGCGCTATCGCACGCTTGAAGCGGCTTCGAACGGATGAGTACGATGACTGCAACCGTGACAATCTTCCATAACGTCGTGTGGTCTCGGCACAAGGGAGCGGTGTTTTCAGCGCTGCACAATCTCTCCCCGGCCGGCACGATCCGTTATTCGGTCGTGCAGATCGCAGAGACGGAAACCTACCGGGTCGGCTTTTCGGACGTCGATTACTCGTTTCATCGCTATCCGATGCAAACGCTTTACGACGGCTGCTACGAAGACGTTCCGTTTTTTCAGATGTTGGGGCGACTTACCTGGGAAGTCCTCAAGGCGAAGTCGGACCTCATCGTGCTGCCCGGTTATCACCGCCCCGAATACTGGGCCATGCTGGCCGCTTGCATCGTGACGCGAAAACGCCGAGCGGTGTTTTGCGATTCCACTTCGCGCGACCGGCCACGGCGATTGCGCACCTCGATCCCGAAGCGCATTTTCTTCGCGCTGTGCGACGGGTACTTCGGTTTCGGCGAGCGAAGTCGCGAGTATTTGATTTCACTCGGCGCCAAGAAGGAGAGAATCTTCGTGCCTTGCCAGGCGGCCGCCCTGCCGCGCTCGTTTTCAACCGAACGCGCCCTCGATGAGCGCATCGCGCATCGCACCGGTAACGAGCCCGTCTTTCTTTATGTCGGCCGCCTGTCCGCAGAAAAAGGCATCGACACGCTGCTCGAAGCATTTGCGCAGGTGCTGACTTCTGTGCCCCGCGCGAAGCTGCGGATTGTCGGCACTGGGCCGCAGCACGATGCATTGAAGGCATTGATCGACACGCTCGGCATCCGTGAAGCTGTTCACTTCGCGGGCAGTTTGCAGGACGAGCCGCTTTCGCGCGAATATTTCAGTGCGCTATGCCTTGTGCTGCCCAGCTACAGCGAACCGTGGGGACTCGTTGTCAACGAGGCGTTGGCCCATGGGTGTCCCGCAGTGGTCAGCGATCGCTGCGGCTGCTTGCCGGAACTCGTCCTCGAGGGGAATACCGGCTTGTCCTTCGAAGCCGGCAACGTGCCTGCTCTGCGCGATAGACTGCTTGCGGCTCAGCGTGAGTTCAGGGACACCGATCGCACGGCACGACGCTGTATACAGAACATCGAGCGCTTCGATCCGCGCACGGCGGCCGCCAACATCGCGCGCGGCTGCGCGACCATGCTCGTCGGCTCGAACGACGGCGAAGCCGCGTCGAGTGCGCAGCGGTTGCGGCAATGAGGCTGCTTGTCTACGGCATCAACTATGCGCCTGAACTGACCGGAGTCGGTAAATACACGGCGGAAATGGCTGAGGCGCTGGTCGCGCGCGGCCATGAAGTGCGCGTCGTGGCCGCACCGCCTTACTATCCCACGTGGCGCGTGGCCGACGGTTGGTCGGCGTGGCGGTATCGGTGTGAAGTGCGCAGGGGCGTGACGGTCTGGCGTGTGCCCCTGTGGGTGCCGGCGCAGCCGAACGGCGCAAAGCGTCTTGTGCATCTTGCTACATTCGCGCTCACTTCCCTCGCTCCTTTAGCGCTTCAATGGCGCTGGCGTCCCGATGTCGTGATGGCGGTCGCGCCGACGTTGCTGTGCGCACCGGCCGCGCTGGCGATGGCACGTGCGACAGGTGCGCGGGCGTGGCTGCATGTGCAGGACTTCGAAGTTGACGCCGCCTTCGGCCTCGGGATGCTCGAGAGCGCGCGGGCGGCGCGGGCGGCACGAGCAGTGGAGCGTGCGCTGCTGCGCCGCTTCGATGTCGTGTCATCGATTTCCGGCAAGATGGTGGATCGAGCCGAGGCGCTCGGCGTGGATCGATCGAAGCTTTTCGCTTTACCGAACTGGGTCGACGTCGAGACGATTCGTCCGCTCGATCGCGTGAGCGTCTATCGACGAGAGCTGTCGATTTCCGAAGACGCGAAAGTGGTGATGTATGCCGGCAACATGGGTAGGAAGCAAGGCCTTGAGCATCTGGCGAAGGCCGCGGCGCTGCTGCGCGATCGTACCGATATCTGTTTCGTCTTTTGCGGCGAGGGGCCCACGAAGACAGACATCCAGGCTCGCTGCGCGGACTTGCCGAATTGTCGGATCATCGGGCTGCAGCCGGCCGAGCGCTTGAACGAGCTGTTGAACCTGGCCGATATTCATGCCTTGCCGCAGCGTGCCGATGCTGCCGATCTCGTGATGCCATCCAAGCTGACCGGGATGATGGCGAGTGGGGCCGCTATTGTGGCGATGGCAAGCGCCGGAACAGAACTCTACGAAGTGGTCTCACCGCGCGGAGTGGTGGTCGAGCCCGACGATGGCGAGGCGCTTGCGTCTGCCATCGTCAACCTGGCCGATGACGCGCCGCGTCGTGCACGGCTCGGCGCGGCGGCACGGCAGTATGCGCGGGACATGCTTTCGCCCACATCGGTGTTCGGTAGGTTCGAGGCTAAGCTGCTGGAAGGCGTGTACCCGGAGACGGTGGGCTTCGCCGTCGAAAACTCCGTCCGCGATCGTGCCGGTGCGAGTGGGGCGACGCAGGATAGCGGGAGCGGTGCGAACAGTAATTTTTAGTACCGAAAATACTTAGGACTGCGAATAAAGTGGATTGATGAAAGAAGAAAGTGCCGGAAGTCTTCGCGCTGGACTATCGATAAAAGGCAGCCTGTGCCCGAAACATTCGAGCATACTTTCCGTTCACGATGAGCAAATCGTCATGCCGACCTTCCTCAATGATCCGCCCGCGATCGAGTACGAGGATGCGGTCGACGAAACGCGTCAGCGCGAGTCGATGACTGACGATCAGCGCTGACTTACCCGTGGCGGCGCTCAAGATGAGCCGCATCAGGTCGGCTTCGGATTCAGGGTCGAGCGCGGAGGTGGGCTCGTCGAAGATGAGCAGATCGGCATTGTTGGCGTGGGCGATGGCCCGTGCTATCGCGAGCCGCTGCCATTGTCCACCGGATAGCTGCGTGCCGCCTTCGAGTTCGTTGGTGAGGGGGGCATCGAGCCGCGTCACCAGATGGGAAAGGCCGACGGAGGAGAGGATATCGGCAATCCGTCCGTCATCGTACGCGGCCGTTGGCGTAAGCGCGAGGAATTCGCGTGGCGAGAGCGGCAAGCACGCAAAATCCTGAAAGACGGTGGCCACTTTTGGTGCCCGGCCGTTCATCTGCCAGCCCATCGCACCGGACGTGGGGCGGTATAAACCGCATATGAGCTTGATGAGACTCGTCTTGCCTGCACCGTTGTCACCTACGACGGCCACCGTTTCACCGGTACTCACGCACAGATCGATGCCGTGCAACGCGTCATGCCGTGCTCCCCGATAGCGCAGCGAGACGGCGCGAAGCGTCA
>NZ_DATJJF010000200.1:0-20322 GCF_035492435.1 Trinickia sp. | reverse complement strand
ACGGCCCGGATTCCCGGTACGGCATCCAGCGCGGCGACGAGCGGCATCTCCGTCGTACCAGGATTGGCAAAGCAAATCTCGGCGCCCGCGGCGCGCGCCGCAAGCAGCAGACGCTCGGCGCCGCTCGTGGCAGCTTCGGCGCTCTTCGTTTCCGGGGCGGGGGAATAGGTAGTTTCCAATCGGCTTGTCCTGAGGGAGAGGCAAAGCGGCAGATCCGCGCCGCGATCGATGGGAAGTCATGCTAATCCCGTATTTCGAGATTGTCAATTCAACTAATCGAAGCTTTTTCGTCGTATGCCTACGGATCAATCTCCGATTTCGGGATTTCTACCTATACCGAAGGGGCAGCAGGAGACGCAACTGCCGGGCGCTCTGCCGCGTGGATCAGGCTTTCCGGGCAGGCTCGGCGCAGGCGTCCCCAATGGCGGGACTTTGCTCAACGCCAGCAACGAGGCATCATTCGAGTCGGCGCCTACCCGGCCGTGTACCCACCGCAGATACAAGCGATAACGATAGAGATAGAAACGCTATGTCGAGCCTCACCCGCATGTTGTCGATCCTTGATCTCTTCTCTTCGACCGCCATGTCGATGACGGCGGAATCCATCGCCGAGCGCATGGGCTTCACCCGCACCACGTGCTATCGGTACGTGAAAGAACTCACCGAAGCGGGATTGCTGAACAACGCGAACGGCGTCTACTCGCTGGGCGCGCGGATCATCAACCTCGATCGCAAAATGCGAGAATCGGACCCGCTCCTTCAGGCGGGCATCTATGAGCTGAAGAAGCTTGTGAGGAGCACAGGGGGCGAAGGGCTCATCTCGACGATGTATGACGAGCAGATCGTCAACATCCACCATGAGAGCGGCCCGGAGCGGCTCAATCTCGGATTTGGCCGGGGCCAGGTGATGCCGCTCATGCGCGGCGCCTCGTCGAAGGTCATCATCGCCACGATGAGCCGAGCGCGGCTCAAGCGCCTATTCGAGCGACACATGCTGGCTGAAGATCCGGCCCTCACGGAAGACTGGCCTACCCTCTGGCGGTACTGTCAGCAAATCACCCAACAGGGCTATTGGGTCTCGCACGAAGAGCTGCATAAAGGACACGTGGGCATCTCCGCACCCATCCCGTCGGACGACAGCGGCGAAGCCACGTCGAGCATAACGCTGGTTTTTCGGCGCGAGCACTATGCGCTCTTCAATGAGTCGGCGCTGGGCAGCGCGCTGGCGGGAGCGGCGCGGGCGGTCGGCCGCAAGGCTTATCCGGGGGCGCCCGCGGCGCGCTGAGGCCCGCATCCATCGAGCGAGACGACGTCCGCTAGCTGCCGGGCGTGGCAGGCGCTCGATGAAAACACCTAGCGACAAAACATTGACCATCCCTTTTTTCGGGATTAGTGTTCTTGTGTCCCGCGCATCTTTGCGGAATCAAACTCGCAAATCCCCAAATACGGTATTCGCGGATGCAGTTTCTTCTGACGAATGCCCGGGATGTTCAAGGTCAGATGCAATGAGCCACAACCGGACGTTCAGCCGAATCGCCTGGTCCGGCGCGAGCCCGCGGGCTCGACGATCGGCGCTGCCAACTCCTCGTACACTCGACCTCGAGAACCGACAGTGAAACCGACTTCGGCGTTACGGGCCGAAACGCGGCGTTTTTCCGATGTGTACCTTCACTCGCAAGCGATCGCGAATTGGACGCAGCGTTACGAGCAGATCAGCCCGGGATCGGCGAGCACGACGCTGCGTCAAATCTCGGGCCGGCACTTTCACGTCTTTCACGAGCAATTGAACCAACGCGTCCTGCAGGAGGGCCGCGCGCCGCACAATCAACTGTGCTTCGCCCTGCCGGTCGTTCATGCCGTCGCGCCCTTCGTACAGGGCCGCGCCGTCAGTTTGCCCAGCCTATTGACGCTGCGCGGCGGCGAGGAGTTCGTGGTCCATTTGCCTTGCGACACCGACGTCATCGCGTTTACGATCGACCGAGCGGTCACCGACGACCCCGAGCATGCGGCGCTTTCCCAGTTGCCCGAACGCATCCTCGCGCAACCGGTGCTCCCGGTGTCGCCGCCGCGCTATCGAGCGGCCGTCCACGATCTTCAAGATGTGCTCCACATGGCTTTGGACGACGAATCGCTCGTCAACCGCGAGGCATTCGACGAGAAGTTGCTCGCTCACAGCGTGATCGGGATCGTGTCGAGTCTCGTTCAATCGGATGACGAGGGAAGCCCGACGCTGCCGCATATGTCGACACAGAGCTACATCGTTCGCAAGAGCCAAGAGATCGCGCTCGACAGCGACGACGATGTGTTGACCGTCCTAGACCTCTGCCATCGCTTGAAGATCAGTCGCAGGACGCTGCAATACAGCTTTCAGAACGTCGCGGGCACGACGCCTACCGCGTATCTCCGATCGATCCGATTGAATGCCGTCCGCCGATTCTTGATGACGACCCCGCCCAGCGTTCGTATCGGCGACGTCGCCGCGCAGTTCGGCTTCTGCCATTTCGGACGCTTTTCCTCCTACTATCAGCAACACTTCCACGAACTGCCGTCGCAGACCCCGCGCGCATGACAAGCGGCGGCTCATCGAGCAAGCCGCTCCCGGGTAAGCCCTAACTCGGACGCAGACACGGATTGCCGATAGCGGACAACATCCGGAATTTGGCCGCCGTACAGTAGTCCCGCCGCGATCGCCGAGACTCGAGCGCGATCCGATTTCCAGGGTGACCTATGAACGAAATTTCCAGCCAGCCCCATGAGGGGCTCAGCAAGAACGCTGTCGGACTGCCTCAAATCGTCTTCTTCGTCGTGGCTGCTGCCGCGCCGCTCACCGCCATGGTAGGCGCGACACCCGCCGCCTTTTCCTTGGGCAACGGAGCGGGCGTACCGGGCGCCTTCGTGCTGGCCGGCGTGATGTACCTGATCTTCAGCATGGGTTACGCGGCCATGAGCCGGCATATCTCGAACGCCGGCGCGTTCTATGCGTACATCGCCAACGGGCTCGGCGCGCCCCTGGGCGTCGGCGGCGCCTTCGTCGCAATCGCCGCCTACAACGCGGTGCAGATCGCGATCTACAGCATGTTCGGCTTCTTCCTCAACAACGGCATTGCGCAGCACTACGGGATCGACATCCCCTGGTGGGCTTTCGCGCTCGCCTGCATCGCCATCGTCCACTTCTGCGGCGCACGGCACATCGAGTTCAGCGGCCGGCTGCTCGGGACGCTGATGATATGCGAGATCGCCATCGTCACCCTGCTCGATCTCGCGATCGTCGTGAAAGGCGGCGGGCCCGGCGGATTCAGTGCGAAGCCGTTCAGCCCCGCAGCCGTCTTTAGCCCCGGATTGGGCACCGCCCTCGTCTTCGTTCTGGGCTCCTATATGGGATTCGAAGCCACGGCCATCTTTTCGGAGGAAGCGCGCAATCCCAAAGTCACCATCCCGCGCGCCACCTACTTGGCCGTGATCCTCATCATGGCGTTCTATGCGTTCTCCGCGTGGGCCATTGTCGAAGCATGGGGCGAGCATCAGATCGTTGCGCAGGCGACGAAGGACCCCGCCAACCTCTGGTTCGCGATGAGCGACAAGCTGCTCGGCAGGGTCGCCACCGATGCGATGAACGTCCTGCTCGTGACGAGCCTTTTCGCTGCGATTCTTTCGTTCCACAACACCATCACGCGGTACTTCTATGCAATGGGCCGGGAAGGCGTGCTTTGGAGCAAACTCGGCCACACGTGCCCCACCTATCAGTGTCCGGACGTGGCGGGCAAGATGCAAACGCTCATTGCTCTCGTGATCGTCATCGGCTCCGCCCTGCTGCGCCTCGACCCGTTCGCCATCGTCTTCTCTTGGATGAGCGCGCTCGCGACGATCGGCATCATCGCCGTGCAGATGCTCGTGGCTGCGTCGGTCATCGTGTTTTTTGCCCGCGATCATCGCGACGCCGGGCTCATGCATCGGCTCATCGCCCCGGCTGTCAGCGTCATCGCACTGGGTGCCTGCCTCGTGCTCGTGATTCGCAATTTGTCGGTTTTGAGCGGCTCCGATTCGAAGCTCGTCGCGCTGTTTCCGTACTTCCTGCTCGCGATCGGCGCATCGGGCGTGTGCGCCGCGTATCGATTGAGAAGAAAGGATCCTGGGCTCTATGCAGGCTTAGGGCGGGCCATTCAATAGTGATCGAGCATCTCGCCACCGCTCGTTCGGCGTCCCGTCATTGCGAACCGATGTCTCGGCCTATGTCTGTCGAAACTACGCCCATGCTGTTGTACGCCGTCGCGGCGATTCGGGTCGAACCAACCGGCGAAGCCGGATGGTTCGAGCGCTGCGACGATGCTCATGCCGCGATCATTTCAATTTCCGAGGACGTTCTCGACATCGTTCTGCGGCTCCCGCACGTGTGGAATGTGGTGGAGAACGCTCGATTCTGCGGACTTCACGACAACGTGGACGTGATGGAGGGCGACGAGCGATTCGCCAACGGGCCCGATGGAAGCGTCTTCGCGATCGTCGGCTGCGACGGGTTGCACCGTTACGCCGCGCTGATGCAAGTCAATGCGGCCGAATCGGTATTTTGCGAGCAGCGCCTCTTCACATCGTGTACCGTATTCGAGCACTGCTTGATCTGATAGATGACCACGCGCTGTTGCGGCGGGCGGGGCCTCTCGGCGCCGGGATTTCCCGCCGGCGAATACTAGGCTTCGATCGCGAACGTGCCGACAGCGTGACGCAGAAGCTCGACCTGCTGTTCCAGCGACTTCGCCGCGGCAGCTGCCTGCTCGACGAGCGCCACATTGCTGCGCGTCACATCGTCGATCTGCGAAATGGCTTGGTTCACCTGCGCGATGCCTGAACTTTGCTCGGCGGCGGCGCCTTCGATCTCGGCCATGATTCCCGTCATATGCTCGACGGCTCCCCTCGCTTCGCTCATCGCCCCGCCCGCCAGCTGAACGAACGACGTGCCTTGCTCCACGTGCGAAGCCGCCTCGTCGATCAACCCTTTGATGTCCTTCGCAGCCGTTGCAGACCGCTGCGCGAGATAGCGCACTTCGGTGGCGACCACCGCGAAGCCGCGGCCCTGCTCGCCCGCGCGCGCCGCCTCCACCGCCGCATTCAGCGCCAGAATGTTGGTCTGAAACGCGATGCCCTCAATCATTCCCGTAATCTCCTTGACCTTGCGCGACGATTCGGTCACGCGGTCCATCACGGAAATTGCCTGCTCGATGACCTGGCCGCCGCGGACGACTATCTGCAGCGCACCTTGCGCTAGCCGATTTGCCTCCTTGGCGCTGTCCTCGTTCCGGCTGACTGCTGACGACAGTTGTTCGACGTTATCCACCGTGACCTCCAGCGCGGCGGCCTGCTGCGACGTCCGGCGCGACAGGTCGACGTTGCCGGAAGCGATTTCTTTCGCGCCGCAAGCGATTTCGTCGCTGCTGCCGCGCACCTTCGCCACGGTATCGACCAGGCTCGCACGCATTTTCCCTAGCGCCCGAAGCAACTGCCCCATCTCGCCGTGAGAGCTTCCGATGACACCCATGGTGAGATCGCCCGACGCGATGCGCTCGAAATGCACGATCGTCTGATTGACAGGACGGATTACCGCGGCGGATAGGCTTGCGCGCGCGATCATCCCGACGACGATGGAAAGTGCGCCGATCGCGGCGAACATGAAGGTCGCTAAGCGGAAACGCTCGCCGACCGTTCCGGTTTTGCGCAAGGCGTCCTCGTTTTGCAGGGCCTCGAGTGCGTCGATGGCCTTGGCATACACACCATAGGATGCGCCCGCGGTCCGCCCCTCGATATCGCGGAACGCATTGACGTCGCCGCCATCGAGCGCCGCGAACTCCGGCTCGATCGCCTTTGTCACCAGCTCCGCGCGCGCATGCACGACGGCTTGAGCGAGTGCGCGCTCGGCGTCGGTCTGAAACGGGCCGCCGGCATAGGCTTCAAAGTTCTTGTTGGACTCGGCCAGCAGGTTGCGTGCGTCGGTTAGCAATGTCTCGCTCTGCTGGCCTACGCTGAACAGTGTTTCGTAGCTCCCGAGCGCCAATCTCACTTTCAGCAGCTTTTCGGAACTGCTCTTGAGCGTCGCGATGCGTTGTGAGGTTTGCTCGATGCCGAGCAAACCATCGCGCGCGAACTTCGAAACGCCATAGCCGATCGCAATCACCATCAGAATAAGGACGACGAATGCGCCGATCGTCCAAGTCAACCCCGTGCGGATACTCATATTTGTTCTCGGTCAGTCGACCGCCTGCTCTGATTGTGTATTCACCGTTTACCGCCCTCAACGCAGACGCACTAGATCCGACAGTTGCGCATACCGCTTCGGCGAGCGACGACGAAGATCGACTGCATATGACGAGGCCAACACGCCGGCCAACAAAACGCTCAGGGCCATGGCATAACTCAGCCCAGCGGATAAGCCCGATAGGAGTTCGACATGAACGATCATTTCCCAGAGGAAAAACAACAAGAGGATGGCGCTGAAGGCCGGGGCGACCAGGGCTCGCCAGAGCGAGACGCCGGTGCGGTTGCGCCGAAAGAACACCACCACCGCGATCGCGGCGAGCGCTTGGCAAGCGAGGACGCCAACGGCGGACGGGACGCTCGCCCAAGGCAATACCTGGAGCATGGGATTGAGCCCCGCCTTGGCGCAAAGCAAGATCAAGCTCACCGAGATGACCATCGTTGCCGCTGAGGCGACGTGCGGAGATTGATGCCGCAGGTGCGTACGTGACAATGCGCGCCAGACGAGACCTCGAACCGCCAACGCGTGCCAATACCTCGCCACCACGTTCGTGAAACTTAGCACGGCCGCAAAAAGACTGGTCATGACGAGCACGGAACCGATCTTCGCGGCCGTATGCCCGGCTAACACCGAGAACATCGAAAGCCACATCCCTCCTGGATCGTTGGCCGCCACGCCGACCGCGTCCGCCATGCCGAAGTGGTTCAGCATGAGCCAGATCGATCCCGCATAGAGCACCCCTATGAATGCAATGGAGACGTACATGGCGAGCGGCACCGAGCGCTGCGCCTCGCGCGCCTCTTGGGAGTATATGGCGGCGGTTTCGAAGCCCATGAAGGATGCCACCACGAAGATCAAGGACGGCCCGAAGCCCTGCGTGAAGACCGCGCGCGGAGCGAACGGCAGCAACGACAGCGGGTGTTGGCCGTGGCTCGCACGCAGCAGTTCGAGCAGATCGGCCGCGAGAATCACGCCGACCTCCGAAAGCATGAGAATCAGCAACAATCGGCCGCTAAACTCGATGCCGCGCACACAGAACAAATGGGCCGCGACGGCAGCGGCGCCTGCGCAAACCCACCAAGGTACGCCAACGCCGAACGAAGAGAACCCCACGCTCACGAAGTGCCCGAGCATCGCGTAGCAGGCTAGCAGCATGGTGACGTACGATAAGACCGCAATGCAAGCGCCTCCCACGCCCGGAATCGTACCCAATCCCTTAGTGATGTACGCATAGAACGCCCCGCCATTCTCCACATAAGGGCTCATCGCGCAAAAGCCGACGGCAAAGAGCAAATACACCACGCAGACGATGACGTACGAGCCGGGCAACCCAATGCCGTTGCCAAGCGTAATGCTGGCCGGAACGCCGCCGCCCATGGAGGTCAACGGGCCGTTCGTCGTGATCACCATTAAAAAGATGCTGAACCAGCCGATGGTGTCGCGCTTGAGGCCCGTGTGTCGGTTCGGTTCGGTAGATGATTCCGGCATAGGTTTCTCCTCGGAATTCGGTCAAGGATGGATATCCGGTCAAGCTTCGTCGAAAGCGCCGAGCCCGTACATGTCGGCCGCGATAACCCAGGCCTCGCCGCGCTTGCGCCAAGCCGTCAACGAACGGAATTTGATCGCTTCTCCGGGTTCGCCTTCCGCCGGCGGTGACGACCACTCGAGCCAAGTGACGGCCGAGTCATCGCCAAGCTTGGTGGTTCGCACAGCCCGAATCGATAGATACGGCGTTACCTGCAGCATTTCCGTCAGAGCGGACACCAAGTCGCAGCCAACGGTGATGCCCGCCGCCCCCTCTCCCGAGACCGCCGCCTCCTGCGCAAACATTTCTTCGTAAACCGCTTGCGCGTCTCCGTTCCGGCATAGGGTCTGCAATGTTTCGATCGCATCGTTCAGATTCATGGGGATTCCTTTGAATAACGGTTAGGATTGCGTGCTCGGGCACGCTGTAGGGGCCGCTCAGCGGGGCGAGCGAAGAAACGAGAGGACGTGGCGGGCGCCGCGGATTCCGTCTTCGATCGCGCCGTCGATAAATCCTCGCCATCCGCTAGCCCAGTCGGTATTGGCGAAGAAGAGGGGCGGCATGGGGGTCTGCAATTCCGGTAGCACGCGCGAAGTCTGCCGAGGGGCGAACCACGTCCATCCCCCCTTGGCGTAGGGGTCCTGGGTCCAGTCGTGAGCAAATACCTCCTCGACGACTATCTCCGGTAGAAACTTGCGCAGTTCGGCCTCGATCTGACGGATGTCGCCGAGCTTGATGCCATCATCCGGACCAAAACCCACGAGCACGGATTTCCCGTCCACCTCTCTATCAGCCACGACCATCGTCAGTGGGTTAGGAAATGGCGCGAACCCCACCCAAGCGCCAACGCTCCGATCGACGCGGGCAATGAATTTTGTGCCGGCGCAAACATGGCGTTCCTGATGCGCGGCGGCACGCGCCGGCGACAACGCGGGACCAAAATCGATATCGCCGAGTACATTCAAGGGCACGGCCACGACGACGCTCTTACACTTGATCTCCATCGTCTTCGTTCGAACGCGAGCCATACCGTCAACCACATCGATGCGGGAGACGGGCTCGTCGAGCGCGAGACGGGCGTTCGAGTCCTTCAGCAATGCCAAGGCCAAAGCGGACGTACCTTCCGCGATCTTGTAACGCCCCAGTCGCTTCAGCAGCGAATCGGCCGTGTACTCGCCGAGCGCCCACCAACGCAGTTGGTCGTGAAATCCGCCTCTGGCGGGATCGGTTGCGGCGTTCATGGTCAAAAACGACAGCAGCAGATCGCGCTGACGGCCTTGTAAAGGCATCGCCGCGAGGCGATCGGCCAAGCTGAGTTCGTCCGAGCGCGACAGCAGCTCGATCGACGCCGCATGAGGGTTGGCAAAAACCACTCGGCACTGTGACCCGTCGATATCGCAGTAAGCGGCAAGCGCTTGCTCGATCTCCTTACCGATCGATTCCGCCGTATCCGTGCTGAGGCCCTCGGACGTCAGCACGCTCATGGTGTCCGGTGTGCCGCTCAACGACTCGGCGATGGTCAGGCCATATCGGTGAAGCTCATTCCAAACATACGGTTGCCCCCAATGAATCCACGTCCCTCCGATTTCGTATTTCTGACCGCCTTGCTCAGCCACGAACGTGCGTCCGCCAATTCGATCACGCGCCTCGACGATGGCCACCCGCAACCCCCTCGTTCCCAATTCGCGCGCGGCGGTAAGCCCCGCGAATCCCGCGCCGACTACCACGACGTCGTACTCTTCGTCCGGTAACTGCGCTTTTTCGAGGGCTCCGGGCGAGGTCAAGCCGGGAGTCGCAGCGCGTCCGCGCGCGACGCTGAGTCCGTCTGATGTTTTGCTCATAGCAAGAAGAGATCCTTCCAATTAAATACGCATTCTTGAGGCACCCGTGACGCGTTCCACAGACGCTCGCCCGTCGAACTCACTGAGGCCGATCACTCCGGCTTTAGAATGCCGTCCTTCGACAGCAGAATCTCGCGGCCAGACCGAGAGACCACGAGCCCGGTCAGCGCCGCTCTATCGGGCCTTTGATGGGCCGTGAATCGGTCGGCGGCACTCGTGCCTTTGATGACGAAACCGTCCAAGCCGACACCCTGCACGCGGTCGCCCTTCGTCACGAGACTCGTGATCGAGCCCGTCGAGGCGGAATCGATCGCCTCCCACGTGTCGCCGCCGTCCCTGCTGCGATAGAGATGGCCCAGCAAGCCGCCCACGAAGACGGCGCCGTCGGCGCTTGACGCGCCCGTCCACAGGCTGCCTTTGTTGCCCGTCTGCCGGTATTCCCAACTCGCGCCACCATCCCGCGAGCGCAGCACCAGGCCTTGTTCCGCTGCAATAAACAGCGTGCCCGAGCGATCCGCGAAAATGTGGAACAGATTGCGATCCGCCTTGCTCGCGCCCGGCGGAGGCGGCAGCTTCGCCACTGTCCATGTATGGCCGCCGTCTTCGGTCTCGAGCATCAAGGACCACAAGCCGACTGCCCACCCGTGGCGAGCGTCCTTGAAGTAAACCGAAAAGAGCGGCTGGTCGATCGACGTGTCCGATCGCTGCAGCGTCCACGTCTCGCCACCATCGGCGGTAGCCAATATCACCCCCCATTGACCCACCGCCCAACCGTGTTCGGCATCGGCAAAATAGACCGCAGTAAGCGTCGACGATGCCGGCACATGCTTGGCCTGCCGATAGCTGACGCCATCGTCGGACAACAGCACGATGCCGTGCTCGCCAACCGCTACGATGCGGCCACCGGCGTGCGCGACATCGAGCAGCATGGCGTGGGTCGGATCGGACCATGCGTGGGCAGGCTCGATCTTCAGAGGTGTCGATGCGCTACCGGCCGTCTGGGCTCCAGCGAACCCGCAAAAACAGGCGAGCGCGGCGCCTAGGAGAAGTTTTTTAATCATGGTGAACCCTCGGATATCGAGACCGTCACTCAGTGGGTCAGCAGGCCCGGCGCGCGCACGGGCTTGCGGCGCGGGAACCAACGCTCCAGCAAGACGGCAATGGCGGGCAGCGCCGTCATCGCCATCACGAGATTGACGATGAACATGAAGGCGAGCAGCTTGCCCATGTCGGCCTGAAACTTCAGTGCCGAAAAGCTCCAGGTCGCCACACCGATCGCGAGCGTGATTGCGGTAAAGATCGTGGCCACTCCCACTTCGAGCATGGCGTGCTCCACCGCTTTCACGATCGGCTGGCCGCTCGCCATGTGCAATTGCAGCCGGTTATAGATGTAGAACGCGTAATCCACGCCGATCCCCACCGCGAGCACCATCACGGGCAATGTCGCCACGGTTAGCCCGATCTGCAGTTCCTTCATGAACCAATACCCGATGAAGGTCGCCACCGTCAGGGGAGCGCAACACGCGATCATCGCGCGCACATCGCGATAAGCGAAAAACACGAGCGCGAGAATCGCCGCATAGACGTAGAGCATCATCGGCAGCTCACTGCGCGCGACTTCGTCGTTGATCGCGGCGAGCACACCCGCGTTGCCCGCGGCGAGCCGAATCGACAGACCATGGTAGGGATGCGTCGCGCGATACTGCTTGACGTCGCCGAGAATCCGATTCAGCGTCGTGGCCTTATGATCGGTGAGGAACAGATGAACCGCCGTCATGCTGCAGTCCTTGTTCATAAACCCTTTCACGCGGCCGATCTCGGCGGTCAATCCGGCGTAGTTCCCGGCATCGATCGGCACGACGTTCATCTTCGGATTGCCTTCGTTGTAGCCCTCGTTGTACGTGCGCAGCATGCCGGGGTATGACTGGACGGAGACCACCCCCGGTTCGCTTCGCATCGTCGAGACGAATTCGTCCTCGGCAATTCCGATCGACGGGTTGTCGCACGCCGCGCCTTTCGCCTCGAACACGATGGTCAGCCAATCGAGGCCGACGTCGTAGTTGCCGGCAATCGACACCGCATCGCGATTGAAGCGCGCATCGGCGCGCAGCTCGGGCGCGCCGGGCTGCAACGTACCGATGACACGATCCCGACTCTGCCACGCGGCCAACGCGAAGACAGCTGCCGTGATAGCGACGACGACATAGGCGTTGCGTGGATGCGCTACCCGAGCCAAACCGCGCAGCCACACAGAGCGGCGTTCGCGCTTCATGAGCGCGCGATCGGCATACGCCTTGGTGAAATTGAAGCAGGACGCGGCGACTGGCAGCATCACCAAGTTCGTGAGGATCTTGTAGGCAACGCCGAGCGATGCCGTGATCGCAAGTTCGCGCACCATCGGAATCGGAATCGACAACAACGTCATGAACGAGACGAACGCCGTAATCAGCGCGAGCGTCCCGGGCACCAGCAACCCGCTGAAACTTCGGCGCGCGGCCTCCATCGAGCTATAGCCGTGCGAAAGCTCCCGCACGATGTAGTTGACTTGCTGCACCCCATGCGACACGCCGATGGCAAAGACGAGAAACGGTACGAGCACCGCTAACGGATCGAGCCCGAATCCCAGCAGTTTCAGCGTGCCGAACTGCCAAACGAGCGACGTCAGCGAACAGACGATTGGAAGCACTGTGAAGCGCACCGAGTGGCTGTACCAATACACCGCGAACGCCGTCAGGACGAGCGCGATGAGGCAGAAGCCGAGCACGGCGCTGGCGCCGTCCGCAATGTCGCCGATCTGCTTGGCAAAGCCGATGATTTGGATTTCATAGCCGGCGTCTTCGAACGGCTTGCGAATCTTCTGCTCCAGCAAGCGATTGAATGCGACGTAGTCGAGCACCTTCCCCGCCCTGTCGCGCTCGTTGAGTTCGGCCGTGATCATCGCACTGTCTTCGCGATGCGAGACGAGCGTGCCGATATAATTTCCGTCGACAGTGGACTGTCGAATCTGCGCGACGATCGCCGGTGTCAGCTGTTTCGGCGTCACGGTGCCGTCGATGATGGGGCTCGCGCGAAAGCCGTCTTCCGTGATCTCGTTGACAAAGGCATTGGGCGTCCACAGCGACTCGACGCCCCCGCGATCGACGTTCGGCAGAAACGTGACCGCCTGCGTCACTTGATAGAGCCGGGTCAGCCCCTGCGGCGTCCAAATGTTTCCGTTCCGAGCGCGCACGACCACCGTGATGCGATTCGCGCCGAATAGATCGTTGCGATACTTCTTGAACGTCTCGATGTACTCGTGCCCGATCGGCATTTGCTTCTCGAAGCCCGCCTCCATTCGTAACCGCACCGCGAATACCGCCATCACAGCTGTGAAGACAACGATCGCCCACAGCACGATCGCGCGGTGACCGAAGATGAGTTTCTCGAGGCGGGTGACGAATCGAGTAAGCACGGAGCCATCCTTCAAAAGTATCGGCGCGCGGGCTCGCGCGCCGTTTCCGCCATCGCGGCGTCAAAAGTTGCGTGTCGCGAACATCCCGACGAAGTTGCGGTCGGCATAGGGCTGACCCACGCCGCCATGACCGCCGAAAAACGCCGTATAGTTGATGCCGGCTTGCCAGGTGGCCGGGTTCTGGTTGAACAACACATAGAGGTTCACCGATTTCGCGCCTTGGAGGTAATTGCCGGTGAACGTGGGCGTGTAACCGTACAGCGCATCGGTGAAGGTCACGCCGGGCGTCATCTGCCAACCCGGTATCACGCTACCGTCATAGGTCCAGTTGAAATCGACGGTTGCCCCGACCGAACTGGACGTCCCCGCTGCCGCCGTGATCGGATACCCCAGGCTCGATCCGTTATTCAACCAGGTGAAGTACCCCGCCGCCGGAGCCTGATGCACGGGCCGGCCGTCGATCGTGCGTGTGACGCCGCTCGAGCTAAGACCGGGGTAGTAAATCCAGGTCAATTCCGCCGTGAGTACCGCTTGGTCTGCGTGAATGAGCTTCAGGAATGGGTACTCGCTCCGCGTCAGGCTAAGCTGCCCATTGATGTCGTACTGAAACTTCTTCATGTCCATCCACTGCTGGCAATTGATGCCGGACACGCCGTTCGTATTCAGATCGAGCGGCCCGTTCGGCGCAAAGCAGCCGGACAGCGCAACGGCATCATGCGGACGGTACGAAAGCTCGGTACCGATGGCCCAATCGCCGAGCCCGAAGTTCGCACTTACGCCGAACAACTGCCGGTTCTGCAGATACGAAAACTGTCCGGTGCCGTTAGCTAGGCCTGAGAGAACCGGCGACTTGTCCGTATAGTTCTCATAGTAAAAGCCTAAATTGACGTCTAGCGCTTTCGGCCTGTAGTTGAACTTAATACCGAATTGCGGTTTGTATTCGTTCGGGAGAACGGTATTGACCAATATGCCCACGGAGTTATACGGCGGGCCGGCATACTGTCCATTCAGCAATCCCGTATTGATGCCCGCCAGTGTGGCCGCATTACCGCTGTTCGCTCCGGCGATGGTGCCCGCGTCGACACCGGCCGCGTTCCCGTTCGTGGTGCTCGCGGTACCTGCGACGGCGCCGCGCCCGAAGCTGTTGCCGACGGACCAGTAAGTGCCCACAGGCGGGTAGCGATTCCCGTTCCACTGGAACTGGTAGTAGGCCTCGGTACTCAATCCGCGCGTCAGACCCGCGGCAAAACTCAGTATCGGCGCAGGCAAGAGTGCCTGCTTCAGCTGCGTTCCCGGGATGAGAAGCTTTTGAATGTCGACGGAGTTCGTCTGGTTGATCCCGCCGGACGCGAAATAGCTCTCGCCCCAGTTGAGCACCTGATTGCCCAGTCGCACGTGAGCCTCGCGCCCGTTGAGCGCGAAGTCCTTCTCACCCCAAAGATCGAGCAACTGCACCGGGTATTTGACTTGCGCCCGCGCAGCGCTCGACAGCGGCGTTCTCGCAGTGTCCCCGACCAAGAAGTCGTACATCGCGGTGCCGCGGATCATGAACTTGTAGCCTTCGCTCGGCATCGTCAGCAGCAACTCGCTCGTTGCGCTGATGTATGAGCTGAAGGGCTGCCCTTTTTTATAGTTCAGATCGCCGTTATCGCTGGAGCCCCACTGGTTGACATTGGCCGCGGCGCCGCAGCCGTACGAGTTGGGGTCGCCCGTGAGCGAACAGCTCGGGTTCTTGGTGCGAATGCCGGCGCCTGCCGTTAAATTCGTCACCCACGAGCCATGCAAATCACCGAGTCCGGTCGTAAAGTCGTAACCATACGAATTGGCCGAAACGGCACCCATGCCCAGCCCCATCAGCGCAGCGGATACCGATGCGCGAACCGCTTTTGTATTCATGGATTTTCCTCTAGTCGTCGTGGCCCGTCGATCGTCGCGGATCGCGCGGGCCCGCACCGCATATCAGCGTTCGCTGATGGCGCTGAGATTCTGGGGCGTGTAGTAATCCGGTCGGAACGTCGGCGCGCTGGAGGACTCGAAATATTGGACGTCCTGTCCGGCGCCGACGATGTTTTGATCCGCCACGTAACGGCTGGTGGTTAAGTTGTATTGCGAGAACGGTTCGACGTCGCAGGTGCCGCCCAACTCCCAAATCGGAATCGGATAGCTTTCCTTCGTCTTCCAGAGCTTTCCTTGCGCGTCGTAATCCTCACCCGCCAACGCCAGATAGGTGTCCTCGTCGAGGTAGAGCACCTTCTTCTGCGAGATGTGCCGCATATTCGGCTTGAGCGTCGCCTCCACCACGTAGACCCGATGCAATTCGTAGCGGCGCGCCGACGGATCGATCTGATCGGGCTTGAATACCTCGCCGATCTTTTTGTTGAAGTCGTACATCGCGAAATCGTTGTACGGGACGTAGATTTCCTTTTTCCCTACCAGCTTCCAATCGAAGCGGTCGATGCTGCCGTTGAAGAGCCACGGCTCATCCACCGTATACTGGCTCTCGAAGCCGATCTGAGGCGCATCGTAGTTGTACGACGGCATCCGGCGCACGCGCCGTTGCCCCGGAAAGTAGTAGAAGACGGGGTTGTCGTCGCTCGCAAAATTGTCCGTCTGCACGAGCGCCTGGCCAGCGAGCGCCGCCGGCGTTTCATAGCCGACGTAGATCGAATACAACCCCTCGTCCGCGCCAAGCGAATTGGCGCCCTTCTTGCCCCATGGCGTGTACACCAACTGGCGGCCCGTCACGCCGATCCATTCGGAACTGCCCGGTCGCGGCGAAACCATCGTGTTGACCTTGTCCCATTTGATGCCTACGCCGCGATAGCGCGACAGATAGTTCCAAATCGCTTCTTGCCCCGTCTTCGCCGCCGGGAACGGAAGACCCGGGAGCGTTGCGCTCACGAGATGGTTTCCGCTTGCGTCCAGCTTCGCGGCGCCGACGTTCCTTTTGGTGTTTTCCTCAATCCACTCCGGATAACCGCAGTCGCGATGCGAAGGATAGACATCCATCCGATAGTTCTTGATCTGCTTGAACATCGCGAGTTGGCCGGGCGTCAGATTCGTCGCGTACTTGTCGACGTTCGCCCCCGTGATCGAGAACAGCGGCTTCTCCGATTTATACGGCGAATAATCCCCTCTCACTTTGCCCGGCGCCCACCCAGCGGGCGCGGACTGCACACCCGAATACGCGGGGATACGCCCATCCGCGCTTCCCGCCTTCTCGGCGCCGCTTATCGTCAGGACTCCTGACGATTGCGCCCAGGCCATCGTAATCGCAAGGGAACATGCGACCGCGAGGCCAGCCTTCAGTTGCAACTGCATGAGAGATCTCCCGTGACCGTGAACGTGCTGACAATCGCATTGGCGCGATCGCCACTGACTGACAGGCATCGGGAGCGCGTGCTTGCAGATGCAGACTCGCCTCGATGCGTTGCGCCCATTATTCCCAAAATAAAAGATTCGTCAACACGTTTTGCCTTTTGCGCGACCTAGGTGCTTTCTCTAATCCCTTATTCCGGAACTGACGAAATTTCGGCCAAGATCGCCGATACGCACGGGTGATCGGGCGATATGCACCAGCAGGTGACATCGACGCAGGGGGAGGAAGGCAGGACAGGCCTCGGGTATTCCCTATTCGACTGCCCACGCAGCGATTGCCAAAAGCGGACAAGCGCGGGCGCATCGCGGACATAAAGTAGCGACGAGAATGAGGCCACGTCCTTTGTCCATTGCCCACGCGTGGGCGAGACGTGGCGCGTCGACCCGACAGTCACCTTGAGGATCAAGAACGCAATGATGGAACTCGACAACTTAATCGGCGGCCGGCTCTGCAAGCCGGTCTCCGCGAGCTATTTCGACAAGCTCGCCCCTGCGACCGGCCAACGCTTGGCGCGGGTGCCGGCATCGAATCGCGAGGACGTCGATCGCGCAGTGAAGGCGGCCCACACGGCACTGCGCGAAGGCGCCTGGGCGAATGCGGGAGGCGCCGCGCGGGCGCGCTGGCTGCAGCGTCTAGCCGATCTGATCGAGCGCGACAGCGAGACGTTGCAAACGTTGCTTGCTAACGAGCAGGGACGGCCGCATATCGAAATGCGGATGATGGACGTGCCGATGAGCGTCGACGTGCTCCGCTATTTCGCGGGCTGGGCGGACAAGCTAGAGGGCCGCACGATCCCCACCGACGGTTTCATGGGCCGCACGACGCTGAACTACACGAAGCGCATGCCCGTGGGCGTGGCCGCGCAGATCATCCCGTGGAACGCACCGCTGATGATTGCGGTATGGAAGCTGGCGCCGGCGCTGGCCGCCGGTTGCACCGTCGTCATCAAACCCTCCGAAGACGCCCCCGTCGCAGTCGCTCGGCTCGGCGACCTGGCGCGCGAAGCCGGCATTCCGGATGGCGTGGTCAACATCGTCCACGGCGTGGGTTCCGAAGTCGGACCTGCGCTCGTCGCGCATCCTCTCGTCAGCAAAATCAGTTTCACCGGCAGCACCGATGTCGGGCGCGCCATCGCATGCGAAGCCGCAAAGAGCTTCAAACGCGTCACGCTCGAACTCGGGGGCAAAGCGGCGCAGATCGTCTTCGGCGACGCCGATCTGGATCAGGTCGTCCCGGCGCTGCTGCTCGGCATGTTCGTCAATCAAGGGCAGACCTGTGCGGCAGGCTCGCGAGTGCTCGTGCATCGCTCGCTGGCACAGGCCGTGGAAACGCGGCTTGCCGAAGCCGCCCGCGGCATGCGTGTCGGCCCGCCGTCGGACCCGTCGTCGCAGATGGGCGCACTGATCAATCAGCGTCATCTTGCACGCGTGCGCGCCCATGTCGACGGCGCTATCGCCGAAGGCGCGATCCGGCTGGCGGGCGACGAAGCCGTGCCGGAACACGGCTATTTCATGCGGCCGACGGTGCTCGGCGGCGTGCATCCGAGCATGCGGATCGCCAGCGAGGAAGTGTTCGGGCCTGTCGGCATGGTCATACCGTTCGACACCGAGGACGAAGCGATCCGCATCGCCAACGATACCTTGTATGGCTTGTCCGCCTCGTTGTGGACGCAAGACCTCGCTACCGCCCACCGCGTGGCCGACCGGCTCGAAGTCGGCGCCGTTGCAATCAACTGCTGGAGCCCGCTCGATGCGCGTCTGCCCTGGGGCGGTATCAAGCACAGCGGCATCGGACGAGATCTGTCTCGAGTGGCGCTCGAGTCCTATCTCGAGGAAAAAGTGATCACCGCCGCGCTGTAACGCGCATTGTTTAGCCGCAGCTCCTTTCAAGAACTTCGTGAGCGATACACCATGAACTATCAACAACGTCAAAAACGTTTCTGGCATCCGATGAGTTCGGCCGCCGCCGGCCACTCCACCCCGACCGTCGTGATCGCACAAGGCGATGGCAACTACGTCGTCGACGTCGAAGGCCACCGCATGCTCGACGGTGTCGGCGGATTGTGGAACGTCAACGTCGGCCACAACCGGCCGGAAGTGAAAGCCGCCATCGCGCGCCAGATGGACGTGCTTTCTTATTACCAAACGTTCGACGGCGTGGCGCATCCGCTGGTCTACGATCTCGCCGATCGCCTCTGCGCCATGTTCGAGCAAGAAGACATGCAGCGCGTCATGTTCGGCAGCGGCGGTTCAGATGCTTGCGAAACGGCGCTGAAAATGGCGCGTCAATATTGGGTTGCCGCGGGCGAGCCCTCGCGCACGAAATTTCTTTCGCTGCGCAACGGCTACCATGGCGTGCATATGGGGGGCACGTCGGTCGGCGGGAACGGCGTCTATCACTATAACCACGGCCCCCTTCTGCCCGGTTGCATTCTGCTCGATACGCCTTGGCTCTATCGCAATCCTTGGGACTGCGAGGATGCGGAGGAACTCGTCGCGCATTGCATCCGGCAATTGGAAGACACGATCGCATTGCACGGCCCGCAAACCATCGCCGCGTTCATCGCGGAACCGGTACAAGGCGCGGGTGGGCTCATCGTTCCGCCGGCCACCTATTGGCGCCGTGTCCGCGACGTCTGCGACAGGAACGGTATCTTGCTGATCGCCGACGAAGTGGTCACCGGGTTCGGCCGCACCGGCTGCATGCTCGGCAGCCGCGGCTGGGGCGTGGCGCCCGACATCCTGTGCTTGGCCAAGGGAATCTCCGCGGGCTATGTCCCGCTCGGCGCGACGATGTACAACCGGCGTATCGCCGAAGCGATCGAGCATGGCAGCGGTTTCTCGCACATGGTGATGCACGGCTATACATATAGCGGTCATCCGCTTGCGTGCGCGGCGTCGCTGGCCGTACTCGATATCGTCGAATCCGAGGATTTGCCCGGCAACGCAGGCCGTGTCGGCCAGCACTTGCTCGAGCAGCTGCAGCCGCTTAAGCAGCAATTCGAGACCGTTGGGGACGTGCGCGGGAAAGGCTTGATGCTGGCGCTCGATCTCGTGACGGACAAAGCGAGCCGAACCCCGCTCGATCCGATGGAAGGGTTCGCCGCGCGCGTGGCAGATGCGGCGCGTCGGCGCGGGGTGCTGGTGCGCGCCATCGCCAATAAAGTGGTGATGTCCCCGCCGCTCACGCTGAAGCTGGAAGAGGCGGACATGATGGCGCGGGCGCTGCGCGAAGCGCTGCACGAGTGCTGTTGACAGGTGTTTTTGCGTTAGGTACACACGGACGTTCGGGCGAGCGTTCGTGTGCCGCTCCCGGCACGCTCGATCGTTGAGGATGAGGCACCAAGATGGCAATCCATATCGCGCATGATGCGGCAGACAAATACCCGCTTGTCGTTCGCCTTCTCCACTGGGCAAGAGCGCTCTTGATCTTCGGCCAGCTTTGGATGGGCTGGACCATGGTGAGGTTGAGCGACGACCTCCCCGCCAAATTCGACTGGTACTACCCCACGCACAAGCAGTTCGGGATTCTGACGCTCCTGCTCGTTCTCGTTCAGCTCGCGATCCGCTCGCGCACGACGCTGCCGCCTCCACCGGCGGGCCTTGCCCACTGGGAAAGGAAGTGCGCCAAGGCGGCGCACTACCTGCTTTACGCCTTGGCCATCGTCGTGCCTTTGATGGGTTACTCGATGTCGAGCACGTTCACCCAAAGCGACGGCGTGCCATTTTTCTTCATGCGTCTGCCGGAGGTGTTGCCCAAGAACGATAACTGGTTCAAGGTGTTCCAGTGGATGCACAAGACGTTGGCGTATACGTTATTAGCGCTCGTCGTCTTTCATATCCTTGGCGCGCTGAAGCATCGCTTTCTCGACAAGGATCGGGA
>NZ_DATJJF010000199.1:0-17274 GCF_035492435.1 Trinickia sp. | reverse complement strand
TCTTCCAGCAGCACAAGCAGGCCGCGCAAGGCGTGCACCGCGGCCTGCACGCGGATCTGTTCCCGATCGCCTTTGAAGACCAGCGTCTCGACGGAGGTGTGAAGCCGGTTGCTCCAGGCGAAAGAGACCATCCCGACGGGTTTGGCTGGCGTGCCGCCGCCGGGGCCGGCCACACCCGTAATGGCCAGCGAAACCTGTGCGCGGCTGTTGCGCAATGCCCCTTCCGCCATCGCGCGGGCGACCGGCTCGCTGACGGCGCCGTGCTTTTCGATAAGCTCGGCGGGCACGCCGATCATCTCGGTTTTCGCTTGATTCGAGTAAGTGACGAAGCCACGCTCGAACCAGCCGCTGCTGCCGGAGATGTCGGTGATGGCCGTCGCGACCATGCCGCCCGTACACGATTCGGCGGTGGCGAGCATGAGGCGCGTTTCACGCAGCTTGTTGCCTGCTCGAACGGCAAGCTGATGGACGACGGAATCCGTGGGCATGCAGAAAATCCCGGCAGAAAAATCAGAAAAATCAAGAAATCGCCACGCGCCAAAGCGCGATGACCAAAAGCGTCAAAAACGCCGCAACGAGATCGTCGATCATGATCCCGAAGCCACCTGAAAAGTGCCTGTCAAAGTAGCGCACAGGAGGCGGCTTGACCATGTCGAAAAATCGAAAGATGACGAATGCCGAGAGCTGGCCGACAAAAGACGTGGGCGTAACGAACAGCAGCACGAGCCAGAACGCGACGATTTCATCCCAGACAACAGGCGACGGATCGTCGATGCCGAGCCTTTTCGCCGTAAAGCCAGCAATGCCGATGCCGGCAAAAAATCCGACGACGATGAGCGCGATCCATCCGATGACACTGATGCGGTGCTCGAATGCCGCGAACGACAGCCAAGCGAACAGCGTGCCGGCCGTGCCAGGCATGACGGGCGAAAGCCCGCTGCCGAAGCCGAGGGAAATCGCATGGAACGGATGCGAGAGCATGAAGCGCACGCTCAGGCGCTGCGGTGCGGGGGCCGACGGACGGTTCGCGGCGGCGTCGCGAAGCAACGGGTCAGTGGGCATGGAAATGGTCAAAACCGTGCAAGCTCAGGGAGAGCGGGGTGTGAGACGCGTCGTGCCACGCGATCGTTGGTGGGTCGGACGGATCGCGTAAGGCCGATATTGTACCGATACGCGTCACCGCGACGCCGGCGTGTTCGCCTGCCGCGGCGATGGCGTCGCGCGCCGCGGGCGGCGCGGTAAAGCAGAGCTCGTAGTCGTCGCCCCCGGCTAGCGCGCACCGCAACTGCACATCGCGCGGGAGCTTTTCGAGCGCGCGCGAGCGCGGCACGGCATCGACATCGACCGAGGCGTTCACGCTTGAGCGCTCGAGAATGTGCATGAGATCGCCGGCAAGCCCGTCGGAGATGTCGAGCGCCGCGTGCGCGAGTCCGCGCAATGCGAGCCCCAGCGCGACGCGCGGTTCGGGGCGCTCGAGCGCGTGGCGCAGAAAGGCGGCATGTGTGCCGGGCGCTCCGTCCTCGTCGAAAAGCGCGGCAGGCCATTCGCCACGTAGGAGACCGAGACCGGCGCGCGCGTCGCCGAGCGTGCCCGACACCCAGATGTCGTCGCCCGGGCGTGCGTTGCTACGACGCAGCGCTCTATCGGCCGGCACGTCACCGAAGACGGTCAAGCATAGGTTGAGAGGCCCGCGCGTGGTATCGCCGCCGACGAGTTCGCATCCGTAGCGCTCGGCAAGAGCAAACATGCCGTCGGCGAACGCGGCAAGCCACGCTTCGCTCGGCGTCTCCATGGCAAGCGCGAGCGTAAATGCGCGCGGTTTCGCGCCCATCGCTGCGAGGTCGGACAAGTTGACGGCAAGCGCCTTGTGGCCGAGTGCGTGGGGATCGACGTCGGGCAGAAAATGCCGACCTTCGACGAGCATGTCCGTCGACACGGCCAGCAGCTCGTCGGGGCGCGGTGCGATGAGTGCGCAGTCGTCGCCGATGCCAAGCGTCGCGCCCGTGTGCGGGGCGGACAGCTGGCGGGCGCGGCTGGCGAAGAAACGTTCGATGAGCGAAAACTCTGAAAGAGGCATGTTAGCGGTGAATGGTCGCAAAAGGAGCGAGGAACGTCGAAGATCGCTGCGGCAGAGCCGGCCGGATGGCCAGTACCGTTCCGGCATATGCACAGTTTGGGCATAGAACGGCGCTACAATGCGTCGTGAAGGTCCTATTCTAAAACGGCTCACACACCGGGATTTTTTCTCTCATGTCTACAAATTCCGCCAATAATGGCCTGCGCGAGGCAGCGCTCGATTACCACGAGTTTCCCAATCCCGGCAAGATTTCGGTCATGCCGACGAAGCAGATGATCAACCAGCGCGACCTGTCGCTCGCCTATTCGCCCGGTGTGGCGTACGCCTGCGAAGCGATTGTTGAAAATCCGCTGAACGCGTCGCGCTTCACGGCACGCAGCAACCTGGTGGGCGTCGTGACAAACGGCTCTGCGGTGCTGGGCCTCGGCAATATTGGCCCGCTTGCGTCGAAGCCGGTGATGGAAGGCAAGGCTGCACTCTTCAAGAAGTTCGCGGGTATCGACGTATTCGATATCGAGATCAACGAGACGGACCCGCTGAAGCTGGTGGACGTGGTGGCCGCGCTCGAGCCGACCTTTGGCGGGATCAACCTCGAGGACATCAAGGCGCCGGATTGTTTCATCGTCGAGCGCGAGTGCCGCAAGCGCATGAAGATCCCGGTATTCCACGACGACCAACACGGCACGGCGATCGTGGTGGCCGCGGCGATCCTCAACGGGCTCAAGGTGGTGGGCAAGGACCTCAGCAAGGTGAAGCTCGTCACTTCGGGCGCGGGGGCGGCAGCGCTTGCGTGTCTGGAGCTGCTTGTCGACATGGGGCTGCAGCTCGAGAACGTTTTCGTGACGGATCTGGCCGGTGTGGTCTACAAGGGCCGCGTGGAACTGATGGATCCGGACAAGGAGCACTATGCGCGCGACACTTCGGCGCGTACGCTCGCGGAAGTCATCGAGGGTGTGGATGTGTTCCTGGGCTTGTCGGCCGGCGGCGTACTCAAGCCGGAGATGCTCAAGCGGATGGCCGATAAGCCGCTGATCCTGGCGCTCGCCAACCCCACGCCGGAGATTCTTCCGGAAGTCGCGCTCGAAGTGCGGCCCGATGCGGTGCTGGCTACGGGGCGCACCGACTATCCGAACCAAGTCAACAACGTCCTCTGCTTTCCGTTTATCTTCCGCGGCGCACTTGACGCAGGCGCGACGACGATCACACGCGAGATGGAAATTGCTGCGGTCAACGCGCTGGCCGAACTGGCACGCCAGGAGCAAAGCGACGTTGTGGCGACGGCGTACGGCATTCAGGATCTGTCGTTCGGGCCCAATTATCTGATTCCGAAGCCGTTCGATCCGCGGCTCATCGTCAAGATCGCGCCCGCCGTGGCGCAGGCGGCAATGGACTCCGGCGTGGCGACGCGTCCGATCGAGGACATGGAGGCGTACAGGCAGCATCTGCAGCAGTTCGTCTACCACAGCGGCACGACGATGAAGCCGGTGTTCCAGCAGGCGCGTGAGGTATCGCAGGAGAAAAAACGCGTGGTCTTCGCGGAGGGCGAGGAGGAGCGCGTGCTTCGCGCGGTGCAGATCGCCGTCGACGAAAAGCTGGCGATGCCGATCCTCATCGGGCGCCCCTCTGTGATCCAGAGCCGGATTGAGCGTTATGGCCTGCGGCTCACCGAGGGCGTCGACTTCACAGTTGTGAATCCCGAGCACGACGATCGTTACCGCGACTTCTGGCAGACGTATGCGCAGATGATGGCCCGCAAAGGCATTAGCCAGCAAATGGCGAAGCTCGAAATGCGGCGGCGCACGACGCTGATCGGCTCGATGCTGCTGGAAAAAGGCGAGGCCGACGGAATGATCTGCGGCACCATCAGCACCACACACCGGCACCTGCACTTCATCGATCAGGTGATCGGCAAGCGGCAAGGCTGCAGCGTCTATGCGGCGATGAATGCCTTAGTGCTGCCGGGGCGGCAGATTTTTATCGTCGATACGCACGTCAACGTCGATCCGACACCCGAGCAACTGGCCGAGATCACCATCATGGCGGCTGAAGAGGTGCGGCGCTTTGGCATCGAGCCGAGGGTGGCGCTGCTGTCGCACTCGAACTTCGGTACGAGCAACGCGCCGTCAGCGCAGAAGATGCGCGACACGCTGGCTCTCCTGAAGGAGCGCGCCCCCGAAATGAAGGTGGATGGCGAGATGCACGGCGACGTGGCGCTCGATGCCTGCTCGCGGCGCGAAGTGCTGCCGGACTCCACGCTCGACGGCGATGCGAACCTGCTCGTGATGCCCAACATCGACGCGGCCAACATTGCCTATAACCTCCTCAAGACCGCGGCGGGCAACAACATCGCCATTGGGCCGATTCTGCTCGGCGCTGCCAAGCCCGTGCACGTGCTCACCCCGTCAGCCACTGTGCGGCGCATCGTCAATATGACGGCGTTGCTCGTGGCCGATGCCAACGCGGCGCGCTAACGCGCGGCAAAGGGCGGCCGGCCTTCCGCGCCGGTCGCGCTGACAGCGCATAAAAAAACGGCGTGCCCTGATGGGCACGCCGCGGGCGAAACGAGAGGATGGACCGCCCAAATGCGTGAAACAACGACACCCCGGTTCGGAACCGACGACAAGGAGGCAAGAACTCGTCGTCATTGGGTGACGTCATCGTTAGCTTAACGTAAACAAGATAAAAATATCGTAAACAAGCGAAAAATTTTTGACTTGAGGGCGCCGGAGAGCGTCGGCGCACACACTTAAGTGTCGTTAAGCCTTTCATTTTCAACACAAAGATTGCTTCGCAGGGCCGTTAGGGATAACCTTTCGTTTTTCGTGGTCGTTCGCGTCCAGGTCGAGCAGCAGGAAAATCGAGCCGATGGCTGAGGAAGTGCGGGGCAAGTGTGCGCGGCAAGGCGCGGCAGTGGCGGGCGGGCACCGGTGGCTCGCGCTCATCGTCGCGGCTCTCCTGACGAGCGTCGGGAGTATCTCGGGTTCCGGTTGGGGGCTCGGCGGGCAGGCGGCTTTCGCGCGCGAACCGGTCTTCGCGGCCGAGGAGTCCGGGCGTGTTGACGAAACGATCGTGCGGACGCAATTGCCACGCGAAGCGCTCGGAACGTTGAACTTGATCGCGGCCGGCGGACCCTATCCGTATTCGAAGGACGGCGCCGCGTTCGGCAATTTCGAGCGATTGTTGCCGCCGCGCCCGCGGGGCTATTACCGCGAATACACGGTCCTAACGCCACGCGCGAGAAATCGCGGAGCCCGTCGCATTGTCTGCGGCGGCACACCAAGGCGGACCGACAACTGTTTTTATTCGAACGACCACTACAACAGCTTTAAACGCATTGTTGAATGACATCGGGATGAACGGCATGAGCGACAACATCTACGCGCACGACTCGCAAGTGGCGACGGATCTGCTCGCGGCCGGCGACGGCAACCTTTTTCAGCGCGTTATGCAGATGCGTACGGCCGAGCGCGGCCAGGGCGATGCGCATGCGAACGAGCCCGGGCATTCATCGAAAGAGGAGCCTATGAGCCTATTCGCAACGGTGCGGCCGAACATCGTTCAGTCAATCCGGGCGTTCCGCGTGCAGGATCTCGCCGACGAGGCGAGCCGGCTCGGTCAGCATTTCCTCTATGCGTATTGCGGCAGCGCGAACTCGAAGCAGGAAGTGCTCGAGACTATCGCTACTTCGTTTCTTTTTCCCAAGCACTTTGGCAAGAACTACGACGCGCTGTACGACTGCCTGACGGACCTCGTCCACAAAGCCGGTCCGCAGCCCGGATTCGTCATCGTCCTCGAGGCGTTGCCGATCGCGCAAAAATTCGACAAAGAGGGCCGGGAAACGCTGCTTGATGTTTTTCGTGAGTCGGCTGAGTTTTGGGCCGAGCGCAAAGTCACGTTCCGCGTCTTCTATTCGTTCGCCTGAGCAGGCTAAGAGAATGACGCAGGCGTTTGGTCGTGCGTCTGCGCTCCGCCTGTTCATCGGAATTTCGTCGCGACGCCAACGCGCTTCCTTTCAGCCTGTCGTCGCGCAGACGTATCTGTCTTTGGCTCGGCACTGAGCGTGCGACGCTGGGGCTACCAGCGGTTTGGGTTTGACTCTGGCGATGGGGCTACCAGCCTCCCCAGCGAGAGGCGAGTGCAGCGAGCACCGCAATGCCTGCTGTCTCCGTGCGTAGCACGCGCGGCCCGAGCGCAAGCGCCTCGAATCCGTGGCCGATGGCGGCTTCCTCTTCTTCGGGCGACAAGCCACCCTCCGGGCCAATCAGCAATGTCGTCCCCCCATTGGGCGCCGTACTTGGCAGCGTGTCGAACGAGCGGCACGCGCGAGGGGATAAAACGAGCCGTAGTTCCCCTGGCGCGGCCGGGGGCAAACCGTCAAGCCATTGCGCGAGCTCGCCCGGCGCGTCGACCTCGGGTACGCGATTGCGTCCGCATTGCTCGCACGCCGCTGCAACGAGCGCCTGCCAATGCGTTTGCCGGCGCGCTGCACGTTCGCCCGTGAGGCGCACGACGCTGCGCACGGTGACGAGCGGCACGAACCTCATTGCCCCAAGCTCGACGGCTTTTTCGATGAGCCAATCCATCTTGTCGCCACCGGCCACCCCCTGCGCAAGCGTGATGCGGTAGGGCGGCTCGAGGTCAATGGGCGAGAACTCGCCGATTTCGGCGAGCGCATTGCGGCGCCCCACTTCTGCAAGTCGTGCGATGTACTGGCCGCCGCGGCCGTTGAAGAGCACGATGGGGTCGCCCGCTTTCAGGCGCAGCACTTGGACATGCCGAGCCACTTCGTCGGGTAGCGTAAGCACATCGCCTGGCTCAATGGAGACATCGACAAAAAAACGGGGCATGGCGAGCAATAAAGATAGCCGTTAAAAGCGGCCGGCAACGGTTAGGCGCCGTCCGAACGCGCACGGCGCGTCAAGCGAAATGACGTAGCGACCGGCGAGCGCCGAGTTTATCGCGTACCGCGCGCGGCAACGCGAAAAGCCGTGGATGCCGCGAGAGGTCAGTCGTATCGCCGAAACGTGGAGAGGCTCGCCTCTGAGGCGCGTCGTGATGAAAAAGGTGCTCATCAACCGTACCGCTACATCCGGCGGCATTACCCCGCGCGGCCGATCTCCGGCCGTATCGCCGGCAGCGCGCCAACAGCGCAAATGGCGATCGGTTTGGCCGAGGGGGCCGCATCGCGCGAGCGCCGATCGGCGGGAATCGGCGGTAGGCATCTGTTAGAATGGCACGCTTTGCAGCCCCCGTTTCCGTCTGCTCCTTGGCGCTTCTTGATAGCGGCCGATATGCCATCGTGCGGCTCTTGCGGCCCGCACCGCTTTCGCCCGGAAAGCGCGCATCAAGCGAGCGACGGTCCGTTGAGAGGCCCCGCTTTCCCTCGTTCTTCCGGACTGACATGACGACCTCGTCTCCCGCCCCCACCGCCCTGATGGCCAATGCGATCCGCGTGCTCGCGATGGATGCCGTACAACAAGCCAACTCGGGCCACCCCGGCATGCCGATGGGCATGGCAGATATCGCCGTTGCGCTTTGGTCGCGGCACCTCAAGCACAATCCGGCGAATCCGCAGTGGGCCGATCGCGATCGTTTCGTGCTCTCGAACGGACACGGCTCGATGCTGCTCTACGCGTTGCTGCATCTGACGGGGTACGATCTGCCGCTCGCTGAGCTCAAGAACTTCCGGCAACTGCACTCGAAAACCCCGGGACATCCCGAGTACGGCATCACGCCCGGCGTGGAGACGACGACGGGCCCGCTCGGGCAGGGGCTCACCAACGCGGTCGGCATGGCGCTCGCCGAGGCCCTGCTGGCGGGCGAGTTCAACAAGGCCGATGCCAAGATCGTCGATCACTACACCTATGTGTTTCTCGGCGATGGTTGCCTGATGGAAGGCATTTCGCACGAGGCCTGCTCGCTCGCGGGCACGTTGAAGCTCAACAAGCTCATCGCGCTTTACGACGACAACGGCATTTCGATCGATGGCGACGTCGAGCACTGGTTCCACGACGACACACCGAAGCGTTTCGAAGCGTATGGCTGGAATGTGATTCGCGATGTCGACGGCCATAACGTCGCTGCCGTGGATGCGGCCATCGCCGCAGCCAAAGGGGCTGACAAGCCGACGCTGATTTGCTGCAAGACGGTGATCGGCAAGGGTGCGCCGACGAAGGCTGGCGGCCACGATGTGCACGGCGCGCCGCTCGGCGCCGCCGAGATCGCGGCGGCGCGCGAAGCGTTCGGCTGGAAGTGGGAGCCGTTCGTCGTTCCGCAAGAAGTCTATGTCGCCTGGGATGCCAAGGAGCTAGGCGCACGCCATGAGGCGCAATGGAGCGAGACGTTCGCGCAGTACCGCGCCAAGTATCCGGCCGAAGCGGCGGAGTTCGAGCGTCGTGTGGCCGGACGGCTGCCAGAGGACTGGGCCGCAAAGGCGCAGGCAATCGTTGCCGGCGCCAACGAACGCGCCGAAACGGTGGCGACGCGCAAAGCCTCGCAGCAGGCGATCGAAGGGATTGCTGCCGCCTTGCCCGAGCTGCTTGGCGGCTCGGCCGACCTGACGGGGTCGAACCTCACGAACTGGAAGGCGAGCAAGCCGGTGCGTGCGGCTGCCGGCGATGCGGCTGGCATCCAATGGGGCAATCACATCAACTATGGCGTGCGCGAGTTCGGCATGAGTGGGATGCTGAACGGCATCGCGCTGCACGGCGGCTACAAGCCGTTCGGCGGCACGTTCCTGACCTTCTCCGACTATAGCCGCAATGCGTTGCGCGTCGCAGCACTGATGAAGTCGCAGTCGATCTTCGTGTTCACGCACGATTCGATCGGCCTTGGCGAAGACGGCCCGACCCACCAGTCGGTCGAGCATGTTGCCAGCCTGCGTCTGATTCCGAACCTGCACGTCTGGCGTCCGGCCGATACAGTGGAAACCGCGGTGGCGTGGACGCAGTCGATCGAGTATCAGGGCCCGTCGTGCCTGATCATGAGCCGGCAGAACCTGCCGTTCGCGACGCGTAGCGACGCGCAGATCGCCAATGTGGCGAAGGGCGGCTATGTGCTGCGCGACTGGAACGAAGAGGTCGTTGCGCGCAAACTGATCTTGATGGCAACCGGCTCCGAAGTGGAGCTCGCCTTGAAGGCGATCGAGCCGCTCGCACGGGAAGGCATCGCAGCGCGCGTCGTCTCGATGCCGTCCACAACGGTGTTCGACCGCCAGGACGCAGCGTATCGCGAGCAGGTTCTCCCGAAGGGCGTGCGTCGCGTGGCGATCGAGGCAGGGGTGAGCGATTTCTGGCGCAAATATGTCGGACTCGAGGGCGCTGTGGTCGGTATCGATACTTTTGGTGAGTCGGCTCCGGCTGGCGTGCTATTCAAGCATTTCGGCTTCACAGTCGAGAATGTCGTCGCCCAAGCGTTGGCGGCGCTCGATTCATAAGGATAAAAGAGCGGCCCGCTCGCGCGTTGCTGACCACGCACCCTGCAGGCGGGCTTTAACGTCATCGAGAGTTTTTTCAGCTAAGGGATCAGGAGAAAAAGCATGACGATTCGCGTTGCAATCAACGGTTATGGCCGGATCGGCCGCAACACGTTGCGCGCGTTCTACGAGAACGGTAAGAAGCATGACATCCAGATCGTCGCCATTAACGACCTTGGCGATGCGAACACCAATGCGCATCTGACCAAGTACGACACGGCGCACGGTCGGTTTAACGCCGACGTTGCGGTTGATGGCGAGTACCTCGTCGTGAACGGCGACAAAATCCGCGTGCTCGCGAACCGCAACCCCGCTGAGCTGCCGTGGGGCGAGCTCGGCGTCGACGTGGTCATGGAATGCACGGGCTTTTTTACGTCGAAGGCAAAAGCGAGCGCGCACCTGACGGGCGGCGCCAAGAAGGTGCTGATCTCGGCGCCGGGCGGCAAGGACGTGGATGCGACCATTGTCTACGGCGTCAACCATGACACGCTCAAAGCCGAGCACACGGTCGTCTCGAACGCATCGTGCACGACGAACTGCTTGGCGCCCCTCGTCAAGCCGCTCAGCGACAAGATCGGTCTCGAATCGGGCCTGATGACGACGATTCACGCCTATACGAACGACCAAGTCCTCACCGACGTCTATCATGAGGATCTGCGCCGGGCGCGTTCGGCGACGCAAAGCCAGATTCCCACGAAGACGGGGGCCGCTGCGGCCATCGGACTGGTGTTGCCGGAGCTCGCCGGCAAGCTCGACGGCTACGCGATCCGCGTCCCGACGATCAACGTATCGATCGTCGATCTGTCGTTCATCGCCAAGCGCGATACGACGGTCGAGGAGATCAACGCGATCATGAAGGAAGCGTCGGCTGGCTCGCTCAAGGGCATCCTCGGGTACAACGAAGCGCCGCTCGTTTCGGTCGATTTCAACCACAACCCGGCATCGTCGACGTTCGATGCGACGCTGACGAAGGTTGCCGGCCGTCTCGTGAAGGTCTCGAGCTGGTACGACAACGAGTGGGGCTTCTCGAACCGCATGCTCGACACGGCCGTCGCCTTGGCGAACGCCAAGTAAGCTTAGTCTGACGTCGGTCGAAGGTAAGGCCGCCTGCGAGAGAGGCGCTTATCGCTCTCGCAAAGAAAAAGCCGCCGCGTGTTTCACGCGGCGGCTTTTTTCTATTTTGGCGATTTCGTGGGGGGCGTGGTTTGCGTCACGCGCATGGAGGAGGACAGCGCTTCGGAAGCTGGAAGCGCCGCCCGTTGCTCAGGGCTCTCAGTCTTAGTGCTTCTTGTGCGGGCAATTTTCCTTCGTGCAGGCACCGTAAAGCGCAAGCGCGTGCTCTTGTAGCTTGAAGCCGCGGCTCTCGGCGATGGAATGTTGGCGCGATTCGATCTCGGTGTCGACAAACTCCTCGACGCGCCCGCAATCGATGCAGACGAGATGGTCGTGGTGCTTGCCCTCATTCAGTTCGAAGACCGCCTTGCCCGATTCGAAGTTGCTGCGCGACAAAAGTCCCGCCTGCTCGAATTGCGTGAGCACGCGGTAAACGGTGGCAAGCCCGATATCGAGTTGCTCGGTGAGCAAATTCCGGTAGACGTCTTCCGCTGTCAGGTGCCGCACCGGACTGCGCTGGAAAATCTCCAGAATTTTGAGGCGCGGAAGGGTCGCCTTGAGCCCTATATTTTTGAGTTCGGTGGGATTAGTCATGGCTAGGCATCCCTAGAGTACAATGCAGGGCTCCAATAGTAATGGTTTTTGCTTTTCCGGTCATTTCAGTGAAAATCGCGCGGCCTCGTCGAACGCGAAAAGAGCGGAAGGATACAAAAGGAGGCCTGCACGGTGGGTGAAATGAGTCGAAATTCTTTTGTTAAGACGTATCGGGGGAGCCCGGCGCGAAGCGTCGGTGTCGTTTTGGCCGCGCTTGCGGTTCTAGCCGGATGTTCGACCTACGACGGCCTCACACAGCGCGTTGCGAAACACATCACGCCTTATCAGATCACGGTTGTGCAAGGCAACTTCGTGTCCGACGAGGCTGCCGCCAAGATGCACGTCGGCATGTCTCGCGCCGAGGTCCGGAGTTTGCTGGGCACGCCGCTCTTGACCGATATGTTCCATGTGAATCGGTGGGATTACCTGTTCTATTTCAGGCGCGGTTCGACTTCGGTCGTCCAGCAGCGCGACTTCATCGTGCACTTCCAGGATGACCGCGTTGTCAGCTGGGAGGGCGGCAAAGATCTGCCGTCCGAGCTGGAACTGCTCGCCGACATTGACGGCGATAGGCGTGGGAAGAAGGCGAAGTCCAGTGCCGTCGTCGCCAGCGCCTCGAGCGCAGTTGTAGCAGCGGCAGCACCGGCGAGTGCGTCTGGCGCGCTTGACGCATCGACTCCGGTCGCAGCTTCCAATGCTCCGAACACGCAAGCTTCGGCGCAGACGGCTGACCAAGCGGCGAACCTGCCGTCGTCGTCGAGTTCGACCCCGTCTGCGGGCTCTAGCGGGCCTGCGGCGGCCGAATCCGGTGGCGCAGCCCCGCAGTTCCAATTCCACGTGGCACCGCAAAGCTAGCGTGTTGGTCTGGCGGGCACCGGCGCAAGCCGGCGCAAACGTAAGACAGCGGCGGATTGATGTTAAATAATCAGCCGCTCTCGCCAAGAGCCGGCGGCAAATGAGCACGGGCGGTTGAACCGCCCGAGAGACCCACGGCGGGCGCAGCGCGTTGTGCGCGACCCGCCTTGCAATGTTCGGGGCGTGAGCCCTGCGAGGCATTTCGACTGAGGTGTTTCCACTGCGGGGGGGGGCACGCACTGTGTCGGCCCGCGGCCTGCACGTTCTCGAAATGCCTATTGTTTTTGAATGAGGGCATGTGCCGATGAAAATCGCGATTGCGGGTGCATCGGGCCGTATGGGCCGGATGCTGATCGAAGCGGTGTTGAACGACTCGGACGCCACGCTGGCTGGCGCACTCGATCGCCCGGGTGCACCGATGCTGGGTGTGGATGCCGGGGCATTCCTCGGCAAGCAAACGGGCGTCACGATCACCGACGATATCGATGGCGTACTCGCTGGCGCCGACTGCCTGATCGATTTCACGCGTCCAGAGGGTACGATCGCCCATGTCGAGGCGGCGGTGCGCCATGGGGTCAAACTCGTGATCGGCACGACCGGGTTCGACGCGGCGCAAAAGCAGAGGCTTGCCGAGGCGAGCGAGAAAACCGGCATTGTCTTTGCGGCAAATATGAGCGTCGGCGTGAACGTCACGCTGAAGTTGCTCGAGTTCGCCGCACGCTACTTTGCACAGGGCTATGACATCGAAATCGTCGAGGCGCATCACCGTCACAAAGTCGATGCGCCGTCGGGCACCGCTCTGATGATGGGCGAGGCGATTGCCGGCGCTCTCGGCCGTACGCTCGAGGACTGCGCCGTCTATGGCCGCCATGGCGTGACGGGCGAGCGCGATCCGTCGACGATCGGCTTTTCGGCGATTCGCGGCGGCGATATCGTCGGCGACCATACCGTGCTTTTCGCAGGCACGGGTGAGCGTATTGAAATTACCCATAAATCGGCGAGCCGCGTCTCCTACGCGCAAGGCGCGCTGCGGGCCGCGCATTTCCTGGCGGAACGCAAGACCGGCTTGTTCGATATGCAGGACGTGCTCGGCCTGCGCTAGCGGGAAAGGCCAAGCAAGGCTTGGCGATCAGCTTCTCGCGTTATGCGCTGAATTCGGCGCATCGCGTAGCGGGCGGCCAGCAACGAAACAGGGCACGGAAGCTCGGTAGCAAGCAACGAAGCACCAGGCCTACGGATCGGGTTCTGATCGAATGGGACACACTGGCATTTTTCATTACCTCGCCTCGGGCGACGCCGTGACGCGCAGCGTGGCCTATCTGCTCTTCGCCATGTCGGTGGCGAGCTGGTGCTTCTTGCTGGCGAAAAGCTGGATGCTTGTGAGGGCAAAGCGCCAGGGGCCGCGTGCCTTGGCACTGTTCTGGCAAGCGTCGACGCTAACGGATGCCATCGTCGTTATTCGCCGAGCTGATTCTGAGCGCATCTTTGTGCCGCTCGCCGAAGCGGCGCTGGAAGCGGGGCAGGTGCATGCGTCGAGCCCGCTGCTCGCACGCGTCGATATGTCGGAACGCGTGACGCGCGCGCTTCGCCAAGCGTTGACAGTCTCACGGCGCCGGATCGAGTTCGGGCATGTCCTGCTCGCCTCGATCGGCAGCACGGCGCCGTTTGTCGGTCTGCTCGGCACCGTCTGGGGCATCTATCATGCGCTGACGAGCATCGCAGCGAGCGGGCAGGCGGTGATTGAAAGTGTCGCTGGTCCCGTCGGCGAGGCGCTCATCATGACGGCCTTCGGGCTCGTCGTGGCGATTCCGGCCGTGCTGGGGTACAACATCCTTGGCCGGTTACAGCGGCAACTGTCGGAGGAGCTGGACGGCTTTGCTCGCGATTTGCACGCTTACGTTTGTGCGCCGGGCACCGGCAAAGAAGCCGCGCATCATTCACGCGACACGCAATTGCAGCCATAAGGGGAAACCGCATGGCATTCGGCGGATTCGACGGACACAACGAGACCGCGCCGATGGCGGACATCAACATGACGCCGCTCATCGACGTCATGCTCGTATTGCTCGTGATCTTCATCATCACGGCACCGCTTTTAACCCACGCCATCCGGCTGGACTTGCCGAAGGTCGCCGCCGCTGCGCCCGCGCGTGAAACACCGCAGACCATCACGCTCTCGATCGACGAGGCGGGGCGACTCTACTGGAACGGCAAGCCCTCGACGCTCGATGTCGTGCGCTCGGCACTGGCTGCGGCGGGCAAGGCACCGCAGCAGCCGGAGATTCATCTGCGCGCGGCACGTGCGACACATTACGACATCATCGCCCAGGTCATGGGCGCAGCCCAGCAGGCCGGGCTTCAGAGAATCGGCTTCGTGACCGAGCTGCCCGCGACGTCGGACGGGGCGACGCTCGCGCCATCCCGGGGAGAGGCGCACAATGCCGAGCCAGCAGCGCCATCGACGCCAAATACCATGACGACGCCGGGCAAGCGTTAGTTCGCCCCCCGGGTCTGCTGCAGCCGACGTTATAATCGGCGTTTTCCCCGCGATAGGGGGCGCGCTTTGCGGCCCACCGTTGTGCCCGTGTGAGCGGCTCATGCCGCATATAGCCGCTGGCGCGCCGAAGCGCCACGACAGCCAAGCCTTTACCACGCCATGCAAGAAAAATACTTACCCGCCGAGATCGAAGCCGCTGCACAGGCAGAGTGGCGCGCGACCGATGCTTACCGGAGCGCCGAAGTTCCGGGCAAGCCGAAGTTCTATTGCGTCTCGATGCTGCCGTATCCGTCGGGCAAGCTGCACATGGGGCACGTGCGCAACTACACGATCAACGACGTCATGTACCGCTATTTGCGCATGAACGGGTACAACGTGTTGATGCCGATGGGCTGGGATGCGTTCGGCATGCCGGCTGAGAACGCGGCGATGGCCAACGGCGTGCCGCCTGCGAAGTGGACGTACGACAACATCGCCTACATGAAGGGGCAGATGCAGTCGATGGGGCTCGCCATCGATTGGTCTCGCGAAGTGGCGACCTGCAAGCCTGAATACTACAAGTGGAATCAATGGCTCTTCTTGAAGATGCTTGAGAAGGGCATCGCCTACAAGAAGACGGGCACGGTCAACTGGGATCCGATCGATCAGACCGTGCTGGCCAACGAGCAGGTGATCGACGGGCGCGGCTGGCGCTCGGGCGCCGTTGTCGAGAAACGCGAGATTCCGATGTACTACATGCGGATCACGCAGTACGCCGACGAGCTGCTGAACGACCTGGAAGGCCTTGGTTGGCCCGAGCGTGTGAAGGTCATGCAGCAGAACTGGATCGGCAAGAGCTTCGGCGTCAACTTCGGCTTCCCGTACGAGATCGATGGCGAGAAGAAGCTGCTTCGCGTTTTCACGACGCGCGCCGATACGATCATGGGCGTCACGTTCTGCGCGATCGCGGCCGAGCATCCGCTCGCTGCGCGCCTTGCGCGCGACAACCCCGCTCTGCAGGCGTTCATCGACGAATGCCGGCACGGCGGCGTGGCCGAGGCCGACATCGCGACGATGGAAAAAAAGGGCATGGCCACGGGATTTTCCGTGACGCACCCGTTCACGCATGAGCCCGTCGAAGTCTGGATCGGCAACTACGTGCTGATGAGCTACGGCGAGGGCGCGGTCATGGGCGTGCCGGGCCATGATGAGCGCGATTTCGCGTTCGCAAAGAAGTACGGTTTGCCGATCAAGCAAGTGGTCGCGAAGCCCGAGTGCGAGTTTTCCACGGATGCCTGGCAGGAATGGTACGGCGACAAAGAGGGCACCGTGTGCGTCGCGAGCGGCAAGTACGACGGCCTCACGTATCCCGATGCCATCGATGCGATTGCCGCGGATCTCAAGGCGCTCGGCCTCGGCGACAAACAAGTCACCTGGCGCCTGCGCGACTGGGGCATCTCGCGCCAGCGGTATTGGGGCACTCCGATTCCGATCATCCACTGCCCGTCTTGCGGCGACGTCCCCGTGCCGGAAGAAGACCTGCCGGTGGTGTTGCCCGAGGATCTGGTACCGGACGGCACGGGCAATCCTCTCGCGAAATCCGAAGCGTTCATCAATTGCACGTGCCCGAAATGCGGTGCCGCGGCAAAGCGCGAGACCGACACGATGGACACGTTCGTCGATTCGTCATGGTATTTCTCGCGCTACACGTGCCCGGACGCGTCGACGATGGTCGATGCGCGTACCGATTACTGGATGCCGATGGATCAATACATCGGCGGCATCGAGCATGCGATCCTCCACTTGCTCTACTCGCGCTTTTGGACGAAGGTCATGCGTGACATGGGCCTCGTGAAGTTCGGTGAGCCGGCAAAGAACCTCCTCACACAGGGGATGGTGCTCAACGAAACCTTCTATCGTGAGAATGCGGCCGGCAAGAAGACTTGGTACAACCCGGCTGACGTAACTGTCACGCACGACGAGAAGGGCCGGACGATGGGTGCGACCCTCAACGCCGACGGCCAGAGCGTCGAGCTCAACGGCGTCGAAAAGATGTCGAAGTCGAAGAACAACGGCGTCGATCCGCAGTTGCTTATCGATCAACACGGTGCGGACACGGCGCGTCTCTTCACGATGTTCGCGGCGCCGCCCGAGCAGCAGCTCGAATGGTCGGGCGCGGGCGTGGATGGGGCGAGCCGTTTCTTGAGACGCGTCTGGACGTTCGGCTCTGGCAATCGCGCGGCACTCTCGGCGCGCAATACCTTCGATGCGACATCGCTCGCCGAGGCCGACAAGACGCTGCGGCGCGAGATCCACAGCGTGCTCAAGCAGGCTGATTTCGACTATCAGCGCCTGCAGTACAACACGGTCGTCTCCGCGGCAATGAAGATGCTGAACGCGATCGAAGGCGCAAAGGGCAGTCATCCGGCCGTGCTGCGCGAGTGCTACAGCATCCTGTTGCGCGTGTTGTATCCGGTCGTGCCGCACATCACGCATGCGCTGTGGCAGGCGCTCGGCTATGTCGACGAGTTCGGAACCTTGCTTGATGCGCCGTGGCCTAAAGTCGACGAAACGGCACTGGAGCAAGCCGAGATTGAGCTCGTGCTGCAGGTCAACGGCAAAGTGCGCGGCGCGCTGACGATCGCGAAGGATGCCCCGCGCGACGCCATCGAGGCGGCGGCGCTC
>NZ_DATJJF010000198.1:0-12932 GCF_035492435.1 Trinickia sp. | reverse complement strand
TTGGCTGCGCTTGAACTCGCCGATATGCCGGCATCAGCGGATTGCACGAGAACGCATGGAGGATGTCCGTCAGGATCAGCTCTTGATGCTGTTGCTCGTGATGAAGGCCCAACGTCACGATCGGCGCAATCTGGTCAAGCGTCTGTGCGTCCGCCATGTCAATGAATGCAAGCACGGCTTCGTCGATATATCGCCGGTACGCGTACACCTCCTCGAGTGTCGGGCGGGTCAGCAACCCGCGCTGCGCGCGCTCATGGCGTGGGCCAAGTGCTTCGTAGTACGAATTAAAGAGAAACGGGTAATCGTCGTTAAAGTACCTATAGCCTGGCGAATGCCGCTGCAATAGCACCGTTTCGAAAAACCATGTCGTATGTGCCAAATGCCACTTCGTCGGACTTGCATCGGTCATCGACTGAGCTTGCTGGTCTTCAGGAGAAAGCGGTTCGGCAAGTTCAAGGCTGTAGGACCGTACTTCACGAAACGCTCGCTGCAGTTCGTGCGCGATGTGGCTCATCGGCTTGCTCCTATCGTAGTGGCCTCGGTCACCCAACGCTTGAGGCGCTGGGCATCGAACCGGGCTTCCACTTCCTGGTCGTAGCAGAAGACGTCGCGTTTTCCCACAGTGTCCCTGATAGTTTGGGGCAACCATGCCAAAAAGCGTTCCAAACGTGTCGTGTCAAAGCGGAAATTTGGCGGAAACTGCCAAAGAAAGGGCTCAAGCTTTGCGTCCGACGCGAATAAGTTCGCAATGTCAGCTCTCGCCATCTCGTCGCGAAAGCACAGCTTATGCGTCAAATAGCGCGGCCCTTTGACGCCGAAGATGAAACGCTCAGGCGTCTCGTCGTGGCGCGATTGCTCACCGTCGATCGTTTGCAGCGAATATGAACCATTGATCTCAATCGTATCGACAGCCCGCGAAGCAAAGGCGAGTTCGCTCGCCTGACGCAGTTCACTCGGATAGAACACACCGTGCCAGCCCTCGTAGCGCCAGCCTGAAATGCCAATTCGGATTGCCATCGCTCGCTTTACGTTCAGTGTTCCGCTGTGACTGCGGCTTGCAGCAAGCCTTGTTCCCGGCGGCTGGTTCAAACCGCGCCACACAAAGCACTCATGACACCGCACCTGCTCACACGCACCCTCGTCGATTCCTATCCTGAAAGCGCTGCCCCCGAAGGGCGCAGGTCTAACGACGATCAACTAGACGCTCGCGTTGTTCCACTTTTTCGTGCATTGTGCGTTAAACGGATTTATAATGCGAACCATTCTCATTTATCTTTCAACCGAAAGCTGATGCGCCTGTCCGATCTAGGTAAAGGGATTACAGCCGTCGTCGAAAATGTCGACGACATGCACGCGGCGGACCCCATCGCACGTCGTCTGCGCGATCTAGGATTCGTGCCCGGTGAGCCGTTACGCGTCGTCGCGCACGGCCCGTGGGGCGCCGATCCTCTACTCGTCCAGATCGGCTCGACCCGATTCGCGCTGCGGCGTTCGGAAGCGAACCGTGTAAGCGTTCGGCAAAAAGAAGAATAACGACAGATCTTATGAGCGACTCCTCTTTGCGTATTGCCCTCGTCGGCAATCCCAACTGCGGGAAAACCGCACTTTTCAATTTACTGACAGGCGGCCGGCAAAAGGTAGCCAACTACGCAGGTGTTACAGTCGAGCGCAAGGAGGGACGGTTCAACGCGCCGTCCGGGCGGCTCATCCACGTGCTCGATCTGCCCGGGGCATACAGCTTCGAATCGTTGAGTCCCGATGAACGTATTACGCGCGAGATCCTGCTCGGCGAGCATCCCGGCGAAGCCAAGCCTGACTTGATCGTCTGCGTGGCGGATGCGACGAATCTGCGCCTGCATTTGCGCTTCGTCCTCGAAGTGCAACGATTGGGGCGGCCCGTCGTGTTGGCACTCAACATGATGGACGAAGCCCGGCGGCGCGGTATCGCCATCGATGTCGCGCAGCTGCAGCAAAAACTCGGCATCCCGATTGTGGAGACGATCGCTGTACGTCGTGGCGGCGCTCGCGCGCTGATCAGCCTCATTGACGAACGCAACGTCGAGGGGGCCCACGCGCGTACGGCGATTTCGTCTGATGAAGTTGATCTGCACGCCGAAGTCCGATCGCTGCTCGCCGCCACGGTCACGATGCCGCGAGCGACGGACGCGCGCGACGATGCGATAGACCGGTGGGCGCTTCATCCCTTCTTCGGGCCCGTGATTCTCGCGATCGTCATGTTTTTTGTCTTCCAGGCAGTCTATTCGCTCGGCAAGCCCATGACCGATTCGATAGGCGACGGATTTACGTGGCTCGGCACCCAAACGGCCACTTGGCTGCCGGACGGGCCGCTACGGGGTTTCGTAGCAGATGGCCTGCTCAGCGGGCTCGGCACCGTGCTCGGGTTCCTGCCTGAGATCATCGTGCTATTTTTCTTCATCCTTGTGCTCGAAGAATCCGGGTATCTGCCACGCGCTGCATTCCTGCTCGATCGCATGATGTTGGCGGTCGGCCTGACCGGACGTTCGTTTATCCCGTTGCTCTCAAGTTTCGCGTGTGCCATACCGGGCATCATCGGCACGCGTAGCATCACCGATCCCCGCGACCGGCTCGCCACGATCCTCGTCGCGCCTCTCATGACGTGCTCGGCCCGGCTGCCGGTTTACGCCTTGTTGATCAGTGCGTTCATTCCCCATCGGCAGCTCTTTGGCATCTTCAATTTGCAGGGTTTGGTCCTCTTCGCGCTCTATGCAGCGGGGATCATTGGCGCAATGGCGGTGGGATGGACGATGAAGCGACTGCGCCGATCCGATGCGCAGGAGCACGCACTGCTGATGGAATTGCCGTCGTACCGTTTGCCGAAGGCTCGTGACCTTGTGATCGGCCTCTTGGAACGCAGCTCCATATTTCTTAAGCGTCTCACCGGCGTGATTCTCGCGCTCACCGTGCTGATGTGGTTTATCTCCACATTTCCGTCTCCGCCTGCCGGTGCCACGGGGCCCGCGATCGATTACAGCATTGCCGGTTACCTCGGCCGTGGCCTTCAGCACCTCTTTGCGCCGCTCGGTTTCAACTGGCAGATCAGCCTCTCGCTGATCCCAGCGTTTGCAGCACGCGAAACCGCAGTGGCGACGCTCGCCACGGTCTATGCGGTGGGTAGTGATGCCGACACAGTGGGTCTCGGCCATGCGCTCGTCGCGAATTTTTCGCTTGCGAGTGCGTTATCGATGCTCGTCTGGTTCGCGTTCGCGCCGCAGTGTATGTCGACGCTTGCTGTTATTCGTCGCGAAACCGGTTCCCGCCGCAACGTCGTCATCGCGTTCGGCTACATGTTTGTGGTCGCCTATGTGGCGTCTGCGCTGACTTATCAGATCGCGAGGTTATTCAGTTGAGTACCGGTCTCTGGACACAATACGCGCTCGTTTGCGTGGCGGTCGCGGCAAGCATCGCCTACATGTTCCGTAAGTTGGCACCGGGGCTTGCGATACGCTCGCAAGCGATGTTGTCCGCCATGCTTTCGAGCCCGCGGCGCTCCCCGAACATGCAGCGGCTGGGGCGCGCATTGAAGCCTCGCGAAGCGAGCGGCGATTGTGGCAGCGGATGCGGGAGTTGCAAGAGCTGCGGCAGTGCTACCTCGGCTCACCACAACGCGAGCGAGCAGCCCCTGACCTTTTCCAAGAAGCCATCGCGTACGTGACTGTGCGCCATCGGCAAAACGGGCGGTCGGGTCAACGGCTAATTTGCACGATTTCAGAGCGTATCCGCCGCGTTGCGGCCATACGGCTCGCCGGCCGATAAACGAGGGCAGCATGAAGCCCGCTCGCTTCTCGGCCGGCAAGGCCTACTGCACGATTTTCGTCACACCACGGCCTCGCGGATCAGACACCGGTTCAGGCACGTTGCCGTTGACCTTGATCGCCTGAATGTCGCCGTTGAAGCCTTGCTTCTGCAACACGTACCCCATCGCCTCCAACTGCTGAGCCAACGAGCCATCGATGGGTTTATACGGTTCCCAAAAGATCGTGTTGGGCGGCAGCAATTGATGATGAAAACGCATGGCCGCCACAGCATCGGGCAAAGGCATCTTGAAGTCGTAGACGTTGCTGATCACCTGGAAGATCGAGGTGAAGATGCGAGAGCCGCCCGGCGTACCGATGACCAGGGCAACTTTGCCGTCCTTCGTCAGGATCGTTGGTGTCATCGATGACAGCGGGCGTTTGTTCGGTTCGATGGCATTCGCGTCGCTGCCCACCACTCCGAACATGTTCGCTACGCCGGGTTTCGCCGAGAAGTCGTCCATTTCGTCGTTCAGCAGAATCCCGGTACCTTCGGCCACGACGCCCGCTCCAAAATAGCCGTTGATCGTGTAGGTATTCGAAACGGCGTTGCCCCACTTGTCGATCACGGAGAAATGCGTCGTTTCGACTTTTTCCGGCATGCGCGTGCTCAGTCCAGGCTGTCCAGGCTGCACCGACTTAGTGTCTGAAGGTTTGTCCGGATCGATTTCTGCGGCGCGCTTGGCGAGATAAGCATCGGCGGTCAACTGCGCGACCGGCACGTTGTAAAAATCCGGATCCCCGAGATATTGCGCACGGTCGGCGAACACGCGCTTTTCGATTTCGGCAATGAGGTGAATGTACTCGGCGGAATTCAGCGCCACACCCGCGAAGTCACTGCTCAGATCGGCCCTCATTTTCAGCAGCTGCACGAGACCGATCCCGCCCGAGCTGGGCGGCGGAGCCGTGATGACGCGATAACCGTTCCAGTCGGCCAGCACCGGTTGACGCCACACCGCACGATACTCCTGCAGATCGCGCTTGGTAATCAACCCGCCGCCTGTCTTCATCGATGCCGCAATCAGGTCGGCTGTCTCGCCGTTGTAAAACTCCTTCGAACCGTTGGCAGCAATGCGCGTGAGTGTGGCTGCCAACTCGGGCTGCTTGAACGTCACACCCGCATTGAGGCCGCCGAAGTATTGACTGAAATTCGTTTTGTCGCCGAAGTCCTTGGCCGCGTTGTCGCGGCGTTGCTGCAATTGATCATCGACCTCGAAACCATCGCTCGCATAATGAATAGCAGGCTCGAGCACCTGCTTCCATGTCAGCCGGCCAAAGCGGCGCTGTGCTTCCCACATCCCCGCCACAGTTCCGGGCACACCCACAGCACGGTAACCGATAAGACTCATGCCCTTGATGACATTGCCCTCCTTGTCGAGGAACATGTCCTTCGTCGCGGCGAGCGGTGCACGCTCGCGATAGTCTAGAAAGTAAGGCTTACCGTCTACGTACAGCGTCATGAAGCCGCCTCCGCCGAGATTACCGGCTTCGGGGTACGTAACCGCAAGCGTGAACGCAATGGCGACAGCGGCATCCACGGCATTGCCGCCTTCCTTGAAGATCCGCTCGGCCGCTTGTGCGCTGTACTCGTCCGCAACCGCCAACGCCGATGCCGTCAATACAGGTTTCGCCGCGTTGGTCTTCGCCAGCGCCGGCATACTCTCCAGAAAGCCGACCGACGTTGCCGCGAGAGCCGCCATCACCCATCCCGCCGCGGCTGACTTTATTCTGAACGCTGAACTCATGCCGTGCCCTCCGTCGTTTTAAAAACGTACCTGATCGGCTTATACCATGTCGCAACCGTTCGCAAAATTGCAAGAAGTCACGACTGTACGAGTTCCGTGCTCAATGCGTGCGGGCATATCAGAGCAGATCGTCCCACGGCAGCACAGTCGCTCGTTCGGGGATAATCGCGCAAGCGGGTCCCCGCTCTCATCCGATTTTTATGGAGTGTCCGCATGCTGATGCGCAAGGTTTCCGCTGAACACGGATCGCAGTGGATCTCATACGCCTGGACGTTGTTCCGTCTGCGTCCCGCCGTATGGCTTATGCTCGGTGCCATCGACGTTGCCGTCACACTATTGCTCAGCACGCTGCCCGTTATCAGTGACTTGGCCTCCGTATTCACGGTTTTTTGGGCCGGGGGAATGACGGCCGCGGCACACGCCTCTGCAACGACTGGCATCGTCCGGATCCGTGACGTCTTGCACGGCGTTCGTTCCAAGTTTCAACCGCTTTTTGCCGTAAGCCTTGCCGCGCTATGCATCACGCTCGTGCTCGATCTCGCGGGCGGGGAGATCTCTACCCGTTTCCAAGCGCTGGTCAGCACAAACTCCACCACATCCAGCGGCTTGCTCTTGCTGCTTGCACTGTTCTATGCCGTGGTCGCGCTGAGCAGCGCCATGGCGCTCTGGTTCGCGCCGGCGCTAATCGTGCTGGAAGACGCGACACCCCTTGAGGCCCTGAAGGCGAGCTTGCTTGGTGTCTGGCGCAATCCGTGGCCTACGCTTGTTTATGGCGCTTTCGTCGCAGCGCTGCTGTTGGTGGCGATTTTCACACTCGGCATTGCGCTCGTTGTCATCGCCCCGCTCGTCTACTTGTCGACGTACGCGGCGTCGCGCGATCTTTTTATGCAGGTTTCCTGACGAATCACTGGCTTGAGACTGCGATGGAACGCCCCCATCTCGGCAACATGAACGCCACCATCGCGCCCGCCGCCAACGTCTCCAATGCGGCGCTCGCCGATTTTCACCCCGCCGTAGCAGCTTGGTTCCGAGCGACGTTCGATGCGCCCACGCCCGCTCAATGCCGTGCGTGGCCCCATATTCGCCGTGGCCTGTCGACACTCGTCGCCGCGCCGACGGGCTCCGGCAAGACGTTAACTGCCTTTCTGTGGGCCATCGATGAGCTCGTGCGCGACGGTCTCGCTCATGACGGCGCGTTGCCCGACGAAACGCTCGTCGTCTACGTGTCGCCGCTCAAAGCGCTTTCCAACGACATTCACGCCAACCTCGAGCGACCTCTGGTGGGTATTGCCGATGAACTGGCGCGGCACGGCTTGCCGTCCGTCGACATTCGAGCGGCCGTGCGAACCGGCGACACGACTCAGCGAGAACGCAATGCGATCAAGAAGCGCCCAGCGCATATCCTGGTCACGACCCCGGAATCGCTTTATGTCCTGCTGTCATCCGATTCAGGCCGGCGTATGCTCTCGACGACGCGGACCGTGATCGTCGACGAAATTCACGCGATGGCAGGCAGCAAACGCGGCAGTCATCTCGCACTCACGCTCGAGCGGCTCGACGCACTCTGCAAGCGGCGCTTACCTCGCATCGGTCTCTCCGCGACGCAAAGGCCGATCGACGCTGTGGCCCGTTTTCTCGTTGGCGCGCTCGGACACAGCGCCTGTGCAATCGTCGACGTGGGGCACGATCGCGCGCGCGATCTCGCACTCGATCTTCCGCCCGTACCGCTCGAAGCCGTGATGGCCAATGAAGTATGGGAGCGTGTCTACGATCGCCTTGCCGAGTTGGCCTCAGCTCACTCGACGACGCTCGTTTTCGTCAATACACGGCGCATGGCCGAACGAGCGGCGCGTCACCTGACCGAACGGCTCGGCAAGGATGCCGTCGCGGCACACCATGGCAGCATGGCGAAGGAGCACAGGCTCGACGCAGAAGCGCGTCTGAAGCGAGGCGCGCTACGCGTGCTCATCGCCACTGCGTCGCTCGAACTCGGCATCGACATCGGCGACGTCGAGCTTGTCTGCCAACTCGGCTCGCCTCGCGCAATCGCAGCGTTCTTGCAACGTGTGGGGCGCTCGGGTCACCATATCGGCGGCGTGCCCAAGGGCCGCCTCTTTCCGACTTCGCGCGACGACCTGATCGAATGCGCAGCGCTGATCGACTGCACACGGCGCGGCGAGCTCGATGCACTCGCCATTCCACGCGCGCCGCTCGACGTGCTAGCGCAGCAGATCGTCGCCGAAGTGGCGTGCGAAGAATGGAGCGAAAACGCGCTCTTCGAGTGCTTCCGCCAAGCCGCTCCGTACGCCGCGCTCACTCGCGAACAATTTGACGCCGTCGTGCGCATGTTGGCGGCCGGCTATACGAGCCGCCACGGGCCGCGCGGCGCATACCTGCATCGCGATGTCGTCAAAGGGACGCTCCGTGGCCGCCGAGGCAGCAAGCTCACAGCCGCGACGTCCGGCGGCACGATTCCCGACAATGCCGACTATGCGGTTCTGCTTGAACCCCAAGGTATTCATATTGGTACGGTCAACGAGGACTTTGCCGTCGAAAGTTTGGCCGGCGATGTCTTTCAGCTCGGCAACAGCGCCTATCGGATCGTCCGCGTGGAAGCGGGGCGTGTGCGTGTTGTCGATGCAGCCGGCGAGGCGCCCAACATTCCGTTCTGGCTCGGCGAAGCACCCGCGCGAACCAACGAGCTTTCAGCGGCCGTCTCACGCTTGCGTTCACGCGTCGACGAATTGCTTGGCAGTCCCGATGATGATGATCGTAGCCGGCGTCGCGATGTACAAAGTACAGCCTATCCAAGCACGCTCGATCAAGTCGTCAATGCGCTCGTGACGGAGCTCGCGGTCGATGAAGGCGCGGCACGCCAGATCGTCGACTATCTTTCTCGAGCCCGCAGTGCGCTCACCGTCTTACCGACCCAGAACACGCTCGTCATCGAGCGCTTTTTCGACGAATCGGGCGGTATGCAGCTCGTGATTCATTCGCCGTTCGGCAGCCGGGTCAATCGCGCCTGGGGGCTCGCCCTGCGCAAGCGCTTTTGCCGCACGTTCAATTTCGAGCTGCAGGCAGCAGCGACGGAAGACGCAATAGTGCTCTCGCTCACCGGTCAACACAGCTTCGCGCTCGACGAGGTCTGGCGTTATCTGCACTCGAACACGGCAGAGCACCTGCTTGTGCAGGCGTTGCTCGACGCGCCGCTTTTCAATGTGCGCTGGCGCTGGAACGCGACGACATCGCTCGCATTGCCGCGCTTTGTCGGGGGACGCAAAACCGCCCCGCAACTGCAACGCATGAAGAGCGAGGACTTGCTCGCCTCCGTCTTTCCTGATCAGGTCGCCTGCCTCGAGAACATTGCGGGAGAACGCGAAGTGCCACGGCACCCGCTCGTCGAGCAAACGATCGACGACTGCCTGCACGAGGCGATGGACTGCGAGGGATGGCTCACCGTGCTGCGCAGGATCGAACGCGGTGACATCCGGCTCGTCGCACGCGAGCTTGCTGCACCGTCGCCGCTCGCGGCAGAGATCCTCAACGCGCGACCGTATGCATTTCTGGACGACGCGCCACTCGAAGAGCGGCGCACACAGGCCGTGCTTGCACGGCGCTTCCGGGAGCCCGAATCGGCCGATGATTTGGGCACGCTGGATGTCGATGCCATCGCAACCGTGCGCGAAGAAGCGTGGCCGCAGGTACGCAGTGCCGATGAAATGCACGACGCGCTGACGGGGCTCGCCTGTATCAGCGAAAAGGAAGCGCATGCTTGCTCCGGCTGGTCACAATGGCTTGACGCACTCGCGCATGCCGGGCGAGCGACGCGCATGCAAATCGCGCAAGACGATGCCTTGTGGGTGTCTATCGAGCGGCTCGAGTGCCTGCGTGCCATTTATCCCGACGCCATCTGTGCGCCGCGTCTGCAGCCGCCCCAAAGCGAGGAGGCCGAGTGGGCGCGCGAGGCTGCTGTCATCGAGCTCGTGCGTGCGCGCTTGACCGCACTGCCGCCCGCAACCGTACCGGCGATCGCACGTCCGCTTGCATTACAGGCGTCGCTGGTTGCCGCAGCGCTCGTTGTGCTCGAGCGCGAGGGCTATGCGATGCGCGGGCGGTTCACGCCCGGTGCGCAGCACGAAGAATGGTGCGAACGCCATTTGCTCGCGCGCATTCATCGCTATACCATTCGGCGCCTTCGTCGCGAGATCGAGCCGGTCGAGCGTGCCGACTTCGCGCGGTTTCTTTTTGAATGGCAACGAGCCGCAACCGATTCGCGCGGCATGGGACGCGACGCCCTCGCGGCAACGATCGCACAGTTGGAAGGGTTCGAAGCGCCCGCCGCCGCTTGGGAAGAGGAGATCCTCCCCTTGCGGATTCGTGATTACACGGGCATGACGCTCGATGAGCTTTGCCGCTCCGGGAAGATCGTATGGGCTCGTCTTACCGGTAGCGGCCATTGTGCGGGGGCACCCGTACGCGCCACGCCAATCGCGCTGCTTGCGCGAAGCAATCTCCCGCTCTGGCATGCGCTGACGCAACCGGCGATCGCCGAGACGTTGAGCGCGCACGCGGGAGACGCCTTGGACGCACTCACTCGTCACGGCGCCCTCTTCTTCGATGAGCTGCTACGCGAGATCCGTGTGCTTCCGATCGAGCTCGAGACCGCGCTGGGTGAGCTGGTTGCGGCCGGGCTCGTCAATTCGGACAGCTTTGCCGGGCTGCGCGCTTTGCTAAAGCCGACAGCAGGGCGACCGCGCTCGAGGCATGGCGCCCCTCGCCGAGGCGGACGCAGAACCTCGATCGGCGCATTCATCGGTGGCATGGACGATGCGGGGCGCTGGTCGCGTCTGCAACGCATGCCCGCCGCCGACCGCGCGAGTCCAAGCCCGCAAGCCACAGGGCAATCCCGTCACACCGCACCAGAGTTGCTCGAGCATGTGGCGACGACATTGCTGCGGCGCTATGGCGTCGTCTGCTGGCAATTGCTCGCACGCGAGGCATCATGGCTGCCGCCATGGCGCGATGTGTTGCGCACGCTGCAGCGGCTCGAAGCGCGCGGGCTAGTGCGCGGTGGACGGTTCGTCAACACGTTGTCGGGCGAGCAGTTCGCGCTGCCCGAGGCAATTGCACTATTGCGCGAGGCTCGAAAGCGCGATCGAAACGGCGAACTTGTATCCGTCAGCGGTGCCGATCCGCTCAATCTCGTCGGTACCGTACTACCCGGCGACAAAGTGCCCGCCCTCACCGGCAATCGCATTGTGTTTCGCGACGGCGTGCCGATAGCAAAGCTGGTATCGGGCAAATTCGAATATGCGTCGGAGCTTACGCCCGAGGAACGAGATATCGCGCGCCGGCATCTGGTGCGGCGTGCTTGAAATCCATCGAAGGCAAGCGACCGGCGACACTCACGGGTTGAACAACCTAAAAGCGCGACGTCTGTGGCCAACAATCAATCGTCACGCGCGCGGCGGCCGGATCAATGTGCAGCCCGAAACCATGCATACTTGCGACCGCCCAAGCCACGCCGAGATTGGTATCTGCGCTGTCCTGCGTTGTCGCGTCAGACTGTGCGTCGGGCTCAGACTCATGCGGGGAGCGGCTTTGCTCAGGCTCGCACCCGTCGGCTGCGATGGCGAGCCGCGGCCCACGCTGGGTCATCGTCAGCTCCAGCACGATACGTGCACCTTGTGGCAAGCGGTCGAGCAGATGGGATGTCAGGTTGCCCAGCATCTCGAACAGCAACGCACGATCGGCAGAGACGAGTGCCTGTTCGTGCCCGCCCATGGTCAACTCCATGCCAAGACTTTCAGCGAATGGCGCATACAGTTCCCCGAGCTCAAAAAGCAGTGCGCGCAGATCGATGACATCCAACTCGCCGTGACGCCTAAGGCCTGCGATCTGCGCAACGCGCACCATTGCGCCGAAACGATCGAGCACGAGCTCCGTCTCTCGCCGCGCTTGAACGAGCATTTCGAGCAGATGACTCTGCCCTAACGAATCGGCGCGTTCCATGGCGTGGTTCATCAACCCGTGCACACGCGCAAGCGGCGCACGCAGGTCATGTGCAATGCCATCGCATGCCCCTTTCACCTCAGACATCAGCCGCTCCACTTCGTCAAGCATGTGATTGACGAGATTGATCAGCATCGCGAGCTCGTCACGTCCACTCGCCTTGAAGCGGTGACCCAGGTCACCCGCGGCGACCCGTGTTGCCGTTTCCCTTAGCGCCTCGATCCGTTTCGCCTGCCGGATGCCCACCACTATTCCGACGCCCGCGCTCAACACAAGTCCCAGCACACCACCTGCGATAAGCATCGTGACGACGGTGCGCCGCAGCGTCAGTAAGGACGTCATATCGATGCCCACAAGCAGGGTATGACCGTCATCGAAGCGGCCGGTAACGATACGAACGACAGGGGATCGCGCAATGCCGTCGACCTTCAACGTGTGCTCGAGTGTCTCGCCGTCGCTCGAGTCCGGCAGTTGTTGGGGCAAATGAAGAATATCCCCTGCAACACGTTTGCCGTCACGATCGAATAAGCCGTAGTAGCGGATATGCAGGTGACCGTAGGCAGTGCGTCTCCGAATGGTCTCCGCGAGCTCGTCTTGGGGCAGGCGCCGCAGATATCGTAATTGCCAGTTCAATACGCTGTCCGTCTCTCGTGTGATCTCCCCTAGGGAGATCCAGCCGATAAACGCGAGCAAACTCACCAGGGCGACAGTAAATATCAGGAAGTAGACGCGCAGCAACCGCAGCGATGTCATTCTGTGAAGCGGCACGGTACTCATACGACGGAGTGGTTCATTGAACGCCAAACGGTGCCTGACGATACGGGGTTACTCGTACGCCCGCCGCTGCAACACTATGAAGAAGTTTTCATCATCGCCGTGCGGGCCGCGCCGCGCCAATCTGAAGCATGAAAAATGCTTCATCGCACTTACCGAATTCCGATAGACCTGCTCTGTATCGTTACAAGGAGCGCCACGCAACTATTTCAAAAGAGGTAACCATGAATTTCAGTGCACGCACACTTTGCTCTACCGTGCTGCTTGCAGCGAGCGCGAGCGCACTTGCTGCGCCCACACTCACCCCGCAGCAGTGCAACGACTATCCTTTCGTCAAGACGCAAGGCCCGCTTACGCACCGTCAGGTCATTCAGGAGCTCAAAGAGCTCGAGGCCTTCGGCTATCAGCCTACGCTCGGCAACGATCCCTATTACCCGGATGACATCAACGCAGCGCAAGCGCTCTTGTGGAAGGAGTACGCCCGCGACTGTACGCCGCACCCGGCGGCAACCCCTCCGCAAAGTTGAAACAATCTGCTGACGTGTGGCCTTCGGAACACGACGCTGAA
>NZ_DATJJF010000197.1:0-5818 GCF_035492435.1 Trinickia sp. | reverse complement strand
CCGAGGCCCATTCTCATGCGCTGACGATTGTGGAAGGCGTAACGGTGCCGACCGAACTCACTTTCATCGCCCTCGCCGCTCGCAGCAAAGAACCGGCCATTGCCGCCGCCTTCAGGCTCATCGAAGCGCAGTGGGCAGTTTGAGTGCTGCAATGGTCTGAAGCGGCGCCAACAGCCTTGCATGAGGCACGAGTAGGCGCTGAAGCGCCAACAGCTTTGCATGGGGCCTGAGTAGGCGCTGAAGCGCCAACAGCTTTACATGGGGCCTGAGTAGGCGCCGAAGCGCCAACTCAGGCCGACATCAGGCCGACATCACGTCGACGTCCGGTCAGCAGTCCCAAGGTGATCTAGCGGGAGCGCGCCGTTGCGCTTGAAAGTCGCGAGCACGATGTTCGAGCGCACACTATCGACACCCGGCACGTGCATCAGCTTTTTCATGACGAATGACGACAATGCGCCAAGGTCGGGAGCGACAATGCGCAGCAGATAGTCGGCTTCGCCCACGACCGCATGGCATTCGAGCACCTCGGGCAGCACCTCGATCTGCCGCTGAAACTGCTCGACGATCGAATCCCCATGGTGCTTGAGCTTGAGGCTCGTGAACGCCGTCACACCCAGGCCCAGCCGCTCCGCCGAAAGGACAACGCGATAACCCTCGATCACGCCAGCCGCCTCCAGCCGCTGCAGACGCCGCCCGATTTGCGAAGGCGAAAGCGGCACGCGCTCGCCCAGTTGCTGATGCGTCGCACGCCCGAAATGCTGCAGCACCTCGAGCAAGGCCAAATCGAAATGGTCGACTTCCAACATCATCGGTTCACGCATAAAACAGGTTACAAGCGCTAGATTATTGCATGCCAATAAGCATTTCCACGAAGTTCCAGCAATTCTTACCGCATCGTCGCCCGCGCCGGCAGTGAGCCGCTGCGCGCGCCGCATTTCGGGCTCGAGCGGCGTTTGGCCGCACCGCAACTCGGCCACTCGGCGGCAAGGCGCGACCAACTGTGAAAGAATGGCTATCTGGCTTTCGTAACGTCTCGCCGCGTATCTGCGACGACGCGCATAGAAAGGCCGGGCAAGGCCGTGCCAACCGATGAGAGGTACAACGATGATCCACAAGCTTACGTCCGAGGAACGCTCGAAGCAGCTCGCTCAATTGCACGGCTGGGAAGCGGTTGTGGGCCGTGATGCCATTCATCGCCAGCTGACGTTCGGCGACTTCAACGAGGCATTCGGCTTCATGACGCGTATAGCGATCAAGGCGCAGGAAATGAATCACCATCCGGAATGGTTCAACGTCTATCGAACCGTCGACATCACCTTGTCAACGCACGAAGCCGGTGGCATCACAGAACGCGATGTCGCGCTAGCGCGCTTCATCGACGACGTGGCGAAAAGCATGCAGGGCGCCTGAGGCAGCCCGCTGCCCTTAGCGTGACGCCCCCACCTGTGCTCTCCTTAAACGCCGTTTTGCGCTACCCGCTCAGCCTTCCGATAGCCGCGCTTTCAGGTAAGCCTCCCATGCCGCGCGCGCGGCGGGCTCCAAGCCATTCTCCGGCAATGTCGTGCGACGCTGTACAATCAACAGCGCATACGGCTTGGAGAGCGCGCTCGCCTCCTTGCACAGGCTGAGCTCATCGCCCGTCGAAGGCGAGCGGGCGCGCCAAAAGTTGATCGCGGCTTCCAGTTCGTTGATCGTGATCTCGGTCATGATTTGCGTCATTGCTGTAAAGCCGCCAGCCGGTTTGGCCGATCTACTGTGGCAGCACGCGCTTGATACTGCGACCGAACGTCTTCTAACCGCGTGCCAGCCGCGTTTTGGCGTGTGCTGTGCGTAACCCATTGTATTTGAGCGACTTCCATGCGACTTCTCCTGATCGAAGACGACCGCCCCATCGCGCGCGGCATCCAAAGCAGTCTCGAACAAGCCGGTTTTACCGTCGATATGGTTCACGACGGAATTTTCGCCGAGCAGGCCCTTACTCAAAACCGTCACGAGCTCGTGATCCTCGATCTGGGGTTGCCCGGCATCGACGGCATGACGCTGCTCTCGCGCTTTCGCCAGAGCAACCGGCACACACCGGTCATCATACTCACAGCGCGCGACGAGCTGAACGACCGCGTCCAGGGCCTTAACGCCGGCGCCGACGATTACATGCTCAAGCCGTTCGAGTCTGCCGAGCTTGAAGCGCGCATTCGCGCCGTCATGCGCAGGAGCGGTCCGGCGAGCGACATGCCGCGGCCCGAAGTGTCGCTCGGCGGCGTGCGCCTGTCCGGCGTCGATCGCCGCATCTTTAACGAGGATAAGCCGCTCGAGCTCTCCCCGCGCGAATTCGCCGTGCTCGAGATGCTGCTGCTCCGCCACGGGCGCGTCGTCAGCAAGGCACAGCTGCAAGATCACCTGACGCATTTCGGCGGCGATCTCGGCGATACCGCCATCGAAGTGTATGTCCATCGCGTGCGCAAGAAGCTCGAGCAATGCCGCGTCGAGATCGTGACGGTACGCGGCTTCGGCTATCTGCTGCAGGAAATTCGTCAGCCGTCCTGAGCATCATGGCGCCCCGGCTTCGCGCTTGCATTCCTGCTTTCGCGAAGCCGCGCCGCTGTGGGCAAAACGATTGCGTATGGGCGGCGACACGCGTCGTGCGCCTTCCTTTTTTCATTCGATCGATGATGCCTCCCCCCGCCGCGATCAGTTTGCGCCGCTCCCTGCTGCGCCGCCTTGCGGGGCCGCTGTCGCTGCTCGCCTTGATGAGCGGCCTCATTGCCTATTGGCTTGCCTGGCAGTACACCGAGCATGTGATCGACCGGTCACTCGCGGACCTCGCAACGGCCATCTCGAAGCAGATCCAGATAGCAGGTCCCAACGCGCGCATTTCGGTGCCGCCGCTTGCGCAGGCCATGTTCTCGGATCCCGAGCAGCACCTCATCTACCGCATTAGCGACGGCGAGCATGAGATCGCCGGCGACCGCGATTTGCCGCTTTTCGGCAAGGGCGTGCGCCATATCCATTTTGCCTACGTCTTCGAAGCGCAGCATCGCGACATGCATGTCCGCGTCGCACAGGTTCGCGTGACGCAGCCAAGCGGCAATCCGATGATCGTCGAAGTCGCGCAGCCGCTACGCCATCGCTATCGGATGGCGGCAGAGTTCCTCGTTGCGATCATGATGCCGCTGCTGCTGCTGCTATTTGCGGGCTGGGGCATTGTCTGGCGCGTCGTCAATCAGCAGCTTGGTCCGTTGACCGCGCTCGCCGATTCGCTGAACCGTCAGACGCACATGTCACTGGAGCCCGTCGACGAAACTCACGTCCCGATGGAGATCCGCCCGCTCACGAGCGCGCTGAACGCGCTCCTCGAACGGCTGAAGACGGCGCTTGATGCACAACGCAAGTTCATTGCCGATGCGGCCCATCAGCTGCGCACGCCGCTTACCGCAGTGAAACTCCACGCCGAGCAGGCGGCCAGCGCCCGCGACGCGAAGCACACGCTCGGGGCAGTGCGCGAATTGCGCGCGGCAGCGGATCGCGCCGTGCGGCTCTCGAATCAACTGCTTTCGCTCGCGCGAGCGGAGCCCGGCGGTGCGCAGGCGGCTCGCTTCGTCGATGTCGATATTGCCGCGCTCGCATTCGAGACGGGTGCCGAATGGGTGCCACGCGCGCTGGCGGCGCAGGTCGATCTCGGTTTTCAGCGCCTCGACGATCCGAACAACGACAAGCCGCTCGTCGTGCGCGGCAATCCGGTACTGCTACGCGAGGTCATCGCAAACCTGCTCGACAACGCCCTCAAATATGTGCCTTTGGCCGACCGCGATGGGGCGCACATCACCGTCACCGTTGAAGAGACGCCCGCCGCAGCCGGCGGTACGCCATGGGCGCAAATCGTCGTCGAGGACAACGGGCCGGGCGTGCCCGTGGGGCTACAGGCCGATCTATTCAAGCGATTTTTCCGCGGTGACAGACCGGATTCGGCGCGGGAGGGTGTCGATGCCGGCGCGGGGCTTGGTCTTGCGATCGTTCACGACATCGTGGATTTGCACGGTGGCACGGCGCAGTACGGCGATGCGCCCGAAGGAGGTGCGCGCTTCATCTTGCGCATCCCGCTTGCAAAGCAAGTGCCGGCCGGAACGGCTGGACAGCGGGCAGTACCGTCTTCCCGCGAAAACACCACCACCGAGCGCAAATCGCACGAAATCACACGTGGATAACGGTCGCACGGCGCCGCGCGAAACGCGGCGCGCGTGCACGCTCAAGCTTTGCCGTTGCGCTTGGGCGCTAGCATCGTGCCTCGGCATTTACGCGCACCGCAACGGCACGCGTAGTCCCTTTTGAGCTTCTTTGTATGGCGCTCGTCGATGACGAGGCCGTAGTCGTAAAAAAGCTCCTCATCGGGCGTGATGTCTCGCAAGGCGCGAACGAACACGCGCCCTTCGACCTCTTCGGATTCACAGTTGGGCGCACAGGAATGATTGATCCAGCGCGCGCTGTTGCCGTTCACGTTACCGTCTATGACTCGGCCGTCTTCGAGTGCGAAGTAAAACGTGTGGTTCGGTTCGTCTGGATTGTGCGGATGTCGGCGCAACGCCTCCTTCCATGAAATCCGCTCACCCTTGTACTCCATCAGACGCTCACCCGCTGTGAACGGCGCGGCGGCAAACACGCCCTTGCCATGCACTCCGGAACGGCGCACGACCAACTTGCGTGAACTCATCAACGAATCCTCTGAAATGCTTCAATCCTGCCACCGCGGCGCACGGGGTCGCCGCCCATGAAAGCGGATTGGCTCTCGCGATAGAAAACGCGGCGCACAAGGGCGCCGCGTTGGCTGTGACGCAAGACTCGTCACGAAGCATGATCGTACACGTTGACGATAGCTTCGTTCAACGTCGTTCGGACGAACGCGCAAAAAAGGCTATAGATCTACGCTCTCTTGCAGTCTTCATCCTCACTCGCGACTCACCTGAAGCACCGGGCACCGGTCGCCGCGCGCAAGAGCGTCACGGCAATCGAGGGCAGCCGCCGACCTCAAGCAGGTTGCGCGAAAATCTTCCAATTTTTCTTTTGTAGCGAGGAATCCGCCTCTTCGTGAACCGTGCAGTCGAGCCGCAGTTCAGCATCACCGAGCGATTGACCGAGCGCGGTACATCCGTGCGGCGCCTTTTTCATACTCTTGCTGGGTTCAAAATGGCGACACGTGACGCACATTCTATGCGTGGGCATATCTCCTTGCACCTGGAGTTGCCGAATCATCTTGAGCAGCATACGGTAGAACACAGCCTGTTCTTCGCCGTCGAGCGTGTTGATTGCCACGCTCAGGAAGTCGGGCCATTGCAGAGCACGCCGCGCCGCTGAGCGTCCTTTAGCGGTAAGACGCACGGCCAGCGCACGGCCATCGTCGAGCGCACGACGTTTTTCGATGAGCCCTTTTGCTTCGAGCGTGCTGACTGCATCGCTTGTCGTTGCTGCCGTCAAGGCCGTTTCACGCGCGATTTCCCCGAGCCGCAACGGCATCTTGCGCTGCATGAGCAATGCAAGGATCTCGCCTTGCGTCGGCGTCAAACCTGCACTCTCCGCCCACCCCCACGCCTGGCTGCGCATCGCCGTGTTCAAACGCAGCAGGCTGTGCGTAACGCGCCCCGTAGCCTGCTCTCCGTATGCACCTTCGCTCATGGTCTTTCTTCGCTTTTTTTGCCAATGACAGCATGCCGCTGCTTATCCGGTTGCCAGTGTGCCGGGCCTTGCGACACGCTGAAACCTCCGTGGGACAACTCGCCCTCTCTCGAGCGTGCCGATTTTACTATTCCGAAGCGCACACTCGATTCCA
>NZ_DATJJF010000196.1:0-6733 GCF_035492435.1 Trinickia sp. | reverse complement strand
TGTGCCGGCCGGGTTTTTCCATTCCTCGATACAGGCGACGGTTTTGCCGAGCTGCGCTGCGCGGATGGCAGCGATATAGCCGCCGGGGCCAGCACCGATCACGACGACGTCAAATTCTTGGGACATGACTATCCTTTCGATCGCGCAATGGCACGCGCATCAAGGCGCGCCATTGCAATCTCAACCCAAACAAGTGGTGATGCCGCGCTTTAGCGCGCGGCGAGCGCGAATTACAGATCCAGCAGCAAGCGAGCTGGATCCTCGAGCGCATCCTTCATCGCAACGAGCGACAAGACGGCTTCGCGGCCGTCGATGATGCGGTGATCGTACGACAGCGCGAGATAGTTCATCGGGCGGATCACGATCTGTCCGTTCTCGACGACGGGACGCTCTTTCGTCGCGTGTACGCCGAGAATGGCCGACTGCGGCGGGTTGATGATCGGTGTCGACAACATCGAGCCAAACACGCCACCGTTGGAAATCGAGAACGTACCGCCCGTCATTTCATCGATCGAGAGCTTACCGTCCTTGGCCTTCTGCCCAAACTCAGCAATCTTCTTTTCGATGTCTGCAAGGCTCATTTGATCGGCGTTGCGCAGGATAGGCACGACGAGGCCGCGCGGCGAGCCGACGGCAATGCCGATGTCGAAGTAGCCGTGATAGACGACGTCCGTGCCGTCGATCGACGCGTTCACGAGCGGGAACTTCTTCAGTGCATGAACTGCGGCCTTCACGAAGAACGACATGAAGCCAAGCTTGACGCCGTGTTCCTTCTCGAACCTGTCCTTGTACTTGTTGCGCAACTCCATGACAGGGGCCATGTTCACTTCATTGAACGTCGTCAGGATCGCGTTCGTCTGCTGCGACTCGAGCAGGCGCTCGGCAATGCGCTGACGCAGGCGCGACATCGGCACGCGCTGCTCGGGCCGGTTGTTGATCCAGGTTTCAGCGGTTGCCGGCGCTTTCACGTCCGGCAGGGACGGCTTGACTTGGCGGGGTGCGGGTGCCGCGGGCGCAACTGCTGGAGCAACCTTCGCAGGGGCGAGCCCATTCGCACTCAGCACATCGCCCTTGGTGATGCGGCCGTCGCGGCCCGTGCCCTGAATCTGGTCGGCCGACAGCGTCTTCTCGGCCATCAGCTTGTTGGCAGCCGGCGACGCCGGCGCGCCGACTGACGTCGACGATGCCGACGATGCCACGGTGCTGGCTGAAGCCGGCGCTGCGGCGGCAGTCGCAGCCGGTGCAGCGCTAGCGCTCGCCTTCGCCTCCGTGTCGATCTTCGCGAGCAGTTGTTCCGATAACACCGTGTCGCCATCGTGGACGAGCTGTTCCGTCAAGACGCCCGCCTCGGGCGCGGGCACCTCGAGCACAACCTTGTCGGTCTCGATTTCCACGAGCACTTCGTCGCGCGCAACCGACTCACCCGGCTTCCTTTTCCATTGCAGCAACGTGCCTTCCGAAACGGACTCGGAAAATTGCGGGACCTTGACGTCAACAATAGCCATTTGAACCTTCCTGAAAGTGTATGGGGTGTGGGGGCGAACCGGACCCGTGGCGCATCGTCCGCAATGTCGAAGACGCGGAAAACGACACGGGAAAGCATCGTTGTTGTGCTTTCCCGGTTCGCGTCATCCGGTTACTTGACGACCGACGCGCTCTTCAAGCGGCCGAACGCGCCCTCCACGAGCGCCTTTTGCTGCTCGTAGTGCTTCGCGTAGTAGCCGACCGCCGGTGAGGCCGAGGCTGGACGTCCGCTGTAGGCCAGCTTTTGCCCTTCCTTCATACCGTCCTTGAGGTGATGTTCGATATAGAACCACGGACCTTGGTTTTGCGGCTCGTCTTGCACCCACACCACTTCCGTCGCGTTGTCGTACCGCTTCATTTCCGTTTCGAACTGCTTGTGCGCGAACGGATAAAGCTGCTCGATGCGCACGATTGCGACATCGTTCGCCTTGGCTTCGCGGCGATGCGCAACGAGGTCGTAGTAGACGCGGCCCGAGCAAGCGACCACGCGCTTGACCTTCTTCGTGTCGATGCTCGCATCGCTCTCGCCGATGACCGTCTGGAACGACCCGTTCGCGAACTCCGAGAGATCGGACACCGCCTCTTTGTGACGCAGCAGCGACTTCGGCGTAAAGACGATGAGCGGCTTGCGGAAGAGGCGAATCATCTGGCGGCGAAGCAAGTGGAACATTTGCGCCGGGGTCGTCGGCTGTACGACTTGCATGTTGTTCTCGCCGCAGAGCTGCAAATAACGCTCGATGCGCGCTGATGAATGCTCTGGCCCCTGCCCCTCATAGCCGTGCGGCAGCAGCATCGTCAGACCGGACACACGGCCCCATTTGACTTCGCCCGACGAAATGAACTGATCGATCACGACCTGCGCGCCGTTGGCGAAGTCGCCAAACTGCGCCTCCCACAGGACGAGGGTATTCGGCTCGGCCGTCGAATAGCCGTACTCGAAACCAAGTACCGCTTCTTCGGACAACACCGAATCGATGACCGTGAACTTGGCCTGGCCCTCTGCCGCGTTCTGCAGCGGAATGTACGTGCCGTCGTTCCACCGCTCGCGGTTCTGATCGTGCAGGACAGAGTGACGGTGCGTGAATGTGCCCCGGCCCGAATCCTGACCGGTGAGGCGCACCGCATACCCCGATGCAACGAGTGACGCGAAAGCAAGGTGCTCACCCATGCCCCAGTCGAGCGGAGCCTCGCCGCGTGCCATTGCACGACGGTCATTGACCACGCGCTCGACGAGCGGGTGTAGCTTGAAGTTAGGGGGGATCGTTGTGATGCGCTCGCCAATGCGCTTGAGCTCTGCAAGAGGCACAGCGGTATCGGCCGCGTCGGTCCACCTGCGATTGAGGAAAGGCATCCAATCGACCGCATACTTGCTCTTGTAATTCGAGAGCACGGGATCGATCGTGTGCTGCCCCATGTCCATTGCCTGCCGGTATGCCTTCACGTAGTTGTCGGCATCCTCGGCGGTGATCACGCCCTGCTGCACGAGCTTTTCGGCATAAAGCGCGCGCGTACCAGGATGCTGGGCGATCTTCTTGTACATGAGCGGCTGCGTGACAGCCGGCGTGTCCTGCTCGTTGTGGCCGAGCTTGCGGAAGCAGACGATGTCGACGACGACATCCTTGTGGAACTGCATCCGGAAGTCGATCGCAAGTTGCGTGGCGAGGACAACCGCTTCGGGATCGTCGCCGTTGACGTGCAGCACCGGCGCTTCAATCATCTTGACGACGTCCGTGCAATAGAGCGTCGAGCGTGCGTCGCGCGGATCGGACGTCGTGAAGCCGATCTGGTTGTTGATGACGATGTGCAGCGTACCGTGCGTGCCATAGCCGCGCGTTTGCGCGAGATTCAGCGTTTCCATCACGACGCCCTGCCCCGCGAATGCGGCGTCGCCGTGAATCTGCACGGGCAGCACCTGGGCGCCCTCTTCGTCGCCGCGGCGATCCATACGCGCCTTCGCGGACCCTTCCACGACGGGGTTGACGATTTCCAGGTGCGACGGGTTGAACGCAAGCGAAAGGTGAACCGGACCGCCTTCGGTCGAGACATCCGAAGAGAAACCCTGGTGGTACTTCACGTCGCCGGCCGGCAGATCGTCTGCGTGCTTGCCTTCAAATTCGGCGAAAAGATCGGACGGCATCTTGCCGAGCGTATTGACGAGCACGTTCAGGCGGCCGCGGTGGGCCATACCGATCACGATTTCCTGCACGCCCATCGCGCCGGCGCGGCGGACGACTTCATCCATCGACGCAATGAAGCTCTCGCCCCCTTCAAGCGAAAAACGCTTCTGGCCGACGTAGCGAGTGTGCAAATAGCGCTCGAGACCCTCAGAGGCCGTCAAGCGGTTGAGAATGTGCTTCTTCTTCTCGGGCGAAAAGTTCGGAGTTGCGCGGATCGACTCGAGGCGCTCCTGCCACCAGCGCTTTTGCTCCGGGTCTCCGACGTACATGAACTCGGCACCGATCGTCCCACAGTACGTGTCGCGCAGGGCCTTGACGATCTCGCGCAGTGATGCCTGCTCGAACCCGAAATAGAGGTTGCCCGCGCTGAACGTCTGGTCCATGTCGACTTCGGTGAAGTCGTAGAACGCAGGCTCGAGCTCAGGAATGGCAGGACGCTCGCGACGCTTGAGGGGATCGAGATTGGCCCATTGCGACCCGAGGAAGCGATAGGCACCGATGAGCGACTGGACGTGAACCTGCTTGCGCGCGGTGCCCAGGTTTTCGCCGGCTTCGCGGGGGACGAAAGCGTTTGCTTTCGCACGCTGGGCAAATGATTCGACGATCGGCCCGTGAGCCACGTCGCTTGCGCCCGATCCGTCTGAAGCGGGCACGTTTTGCAGAGCGTCAAAATACTCGCGCCAGTTCTCGGGCACGGACGCCGGATTGTCCAGATACCGCTCGTACAGTTCCTCGACGTACGGCGCATTACCGCCGAACAAGTACGAGTTCAGCTGAAATTGCTTCATCATCTTACGCTCACCTTTCTTCGAGTTTCTCGAGGAATAGCGGGTTAATTCAAACCTTCCGCGACACGGCCTGACCGTTTAGCGGATTGCGAATCAAGTCTTGCAGGGAAGGACCTAATAAAACTTGCAAGGCGGAGGATAGCACATAAGAGACGATCGAGATCGAGGACAACTTGCTTTGAAAAACGCAAAAAGCCGCTCCAGAGAGCGGCTTTTTGGAATGATACTGGTTGACTACCGGCGCAGATGCAATGCGAATGGGGGCTTGAATCGGGGCTTCCCGGGGGGGCGCCCACGCCCTTGTTGCTTTTGCGCTACCGGCTACCAGCCACGCAGTGCAGCGTCCCCGTTGCGCGCCAGATCAACGCGCATCGAGTGAGGCTGCGATCTTCTGCTTAGTCGACTGCGGTCTCGCGGCTTGCCCGACGACGCTCGTGTTCCTTGAGATGGCGCTTGCGCAAACGGATCGATTGCGGCGTGACCTCGACGAGCTCGTCATCGTCGATGAACTCGACCGCATACTCAAGCGACAGCTGGATCGGCGGCACCAGTCGAACGGCCTCGTCTGTCCCCGACGCGCGGACGTTCGTAAGCTGCTTACCCTTGATCGGATTGACGACGAGATCGTTATCGCGGCTGTGAATCCCGATGATCATGCCCTCGTAAAGCGCATCACCCGGCTTCACGAACATGCGGCCGCGGTCCTGCAGCTTCCAGAGCGCATAGGCAACGGCACCGCCGTCGTCTTGCGAAATCAGCACGCCGTTGCGCCGCTCGCCCAACGAACCGTCCTTGACCGGAGCGTATTCGTCGAAAACATGGCTCATGAGGCCCGTGCCGCGGGTGAGCGTCATGAACTCGCCCTGAAAGCCGATGAGACCTCGTGCGGGAATCCGATACTCGAGCCGTGTCCGACCACGGCCATCCGAGGCCATGTCGAGCATCTCGCCCTTGCGACGCCCGAGTTCCTCCATCACGCCGCCCTGATGGCCGTCCTCGACGTCAACCGTCAACAGTTCGTACGGCTCGTGCTTCACGCCGTCGATCTCTTGAATCACCACACGCGGGCGCGAAACGGCCAGCTCATAGCCCTCGCGGCGCATGTTTTCGACGAGAATCGTGAGGTGCAGCTCGCCGCGCCCCGAAACTTCGAAAACCGTTTCGTCGCCCGTGTCGCGCACGCGCAGCGCCACGTTGTGATTGAGCTCGCGCATCAAGCGGTCGCGGATCTGGCGGCTCGTCACGAACTTGCCCTCTTTACCCGCCAGCGGCGACGAGTTGACGAGGAAGTTCATGGTGAGCGTCGGCTCGTCCACGGTGATCATCGGCAAAGCCTCAGGCGTGTCGGGTGCGCAGATCGTAGCCCCGATGCCGACTTCCTCGATGCCGTTGATTAGCACGATGTCGCCCGCCTGAGCCTCATCGACCTGCACGCGCTCCAGCCCCTTGAACGACAGCACTTGATTGATCTTGCGATTCAGGCTCTCGCCGTCCGGCCCGAACTTAATGACGACGGGCTGACCCGGCTTGATGCGTCCACGCGTAATGCGGCCGACGCCAATGCGGCCAACGTACGTCGAGTAATCAAGCGAGGTGATCTGCAACTGCAGCGGCGCGTCCGGATCCGCCGGGCGGACGGGCACGTGCTCGAGAATCGCATCGAAAAGCGGCCGCATGTCGCCCTCGCGTGCGCTGGCGTCGAGCGACGCATAGCCGTTCAGCCCCGATGCATAGACGATCGGGAAGTCGAGCTGATCCTCGTTTGCGCCCAGCTTATCGAAGAGATCGAAGGTCTGATTGATGACCCAGTCGATGCGAGCGCCGGGCCGGTCGATCTTGTTCACCACGACAATCGGCTTCAAGCCCAGAGCGAGCGCCTTCTTCGTGACGAAACGCGTTTGCGGCATCGGCCCTTCGACAGCGTCGACGAGCAGCAGCACCGAATCGACCATCGACAGCACTCGCTCGACCTCACCGCCGAAATCCGCGTGCCCCGGGGTGTCGACGATGTTGATGTGCGTGCCCTCGTATTCGACGGCACAGTTCTTCGCGAGGATGGTAATGCCGCGCTCGCGCTCGATGTCGTTCGAATCCATCACCCGTTCGGCAACCTGCTGGTTGTCGCGGAACGTGCCCGACTGACGAAGCAGTTGGTCGACGAGCGTGGTCTTGCCATGGTCGACGTGGGCGATGATGGCGATGTTGCGAAGGGCGCGAGTCATAAAAGGAATCTGGATTGCTGCA
>NZ_DATJJF010000195.1:0-3846 GCF_035492435.1 Trinickia sp. | reverse complement strand
AGATCGACGACCAGCAGCTTTGAACGAGAACGCGACACGCAGATCGCCATGCAATTTCCGCTCGCGTGCTCCTGCGCGGTGAGAAAGCAGTCCCGATGTTCAGGGCTTCCCTCCAGCACCTTGACCACGCAAGTTCCGCAGACGCCTTGCTCGCACGACGTCTCGACATCCATGCCGTGCTCGCGAAGGACATCGACGATCGTCTTGCCCGGCGCAATCGAAAACGTCTCGTTGGAACGCGCGAGCTTCAGGTCGAACGCCGCTTCGGGCTCAGCCTCCGATGTCGCCGTCGCCGCCGCGGCGAAGTACTCGAGATGGACGGCATCGTCGGGCCAGCCGTGACGCGCGGCGACCGTACGCACCGTGTCCATGAACGGTTGCGGCCCGCACAGATAGACGTGGCAACCGCCGTGGCGATTTCGAAGCGCCTCATCCAACGTCGCTTCGACGGCTTCGCGCTCTTGACCGAACAACAGCCGGCACGCGCCATTGAACGAGGCATCGTTCAGTTCGCCGCAAAATGCGGCATGCGCTTCGGAGCGAGCGAAATACAACAAGTCGAATGGCTGGCCCCGATCGCGAAGCTGGCGCGCCATGCCGATGATGGGCGTAATGCCGATCCCCCCTGCCACCAGCAGCGTTCTGCGCGCTTCGCCATCCATGCGAAAGTGGTTACGCGGCGCGGATATGCCCAATTCGCTGCCCACGCTCAACGATTCATGAACGAATCTCGAGCCGCCTCGCGATGCCGGCTCTCGTTTGACGGCGACTTCGTACGTGGACGTGTCGCTATACGATCCGCACAGCGAGTATTGCCGGACGACGCCCGACCCAAGATGCAGATCGATATGCGCACCGGGCTCCCAAGAGGGCAGCGCGGATCCATCCAGGGGCGCCAGTTTCAAAAGACGGATGCCTTGCGCAATGGTTTCGGCGGCAACGACTCGGACGGGGATGATATTCATGGCAAAGTGCATCGATTGAATTCGGTCATACAAAAACGGCTCGCCTCGCCTCGCTAAACGGCGAAACGAGCGTTACGTCATGCCTTCGCTTCCTGCAGCCGGAAGAGCTCCGCACTCTCCGCGTACTGGGCGCAATACGCTTCTTTCGTTTCTCCAGCGCCGATCTCGCCGGTGATGACGACCATGTCGCGGAAATCGTTGTCCTCTTCACGGCGAATCACACCGCGAGGATCCGAACCATCGGCCAGCGCCTGCGCCGCCTCGTCGAGCATCCGACGGGCGCGCACGATGGCGATGTCCGACGACGATAGATGCTCGTGACTTTGATCGTGAATCGTGCCTTGCGACTGCGTGATCGCAATGTCATGCACCGAGAAGCACTCGCCCAGACCCAGATATGCCTGACGCGCCATCGATTCGCGATCCTGCGAATACAGATTGCTCTTCGCGCGCCTCATACGATCGCCTTCGGCCTTCTCCGATTCGTATTGCTTGTGAAGTGCCTCTTTGTCGAGCTTGCCGCTGCGATGGAAGATGAACTCCCAGCGCCAGTGATGCTCGTCGTCGATCGGAACGTCCCACAGCATGGTGATGCCGCCGTCCCCCAAGTAACCTTCGAAACCGCCGACCGCACACGCATTCGGCATGACGAAGTTGGTAATGCGGATCGACGATCGATCGGCGCCCTCGATCTTGCGCAGCGTATAGAGCCGAACCCCAAAGCGAGTGTCTTCGATGGCGAGTTCAGGCCGAGCCTGATTCGAAAACACTCCCCAGCGAGCCTGCATGTCGGCGCTGGACAACTCCAATTGGTGCAGATACGAGGTGTGGACCGGATCGATGTTTCCCTCGCTCGCCTGCATCCAATTGCAGTCGCCAAACCAACGCGTCGTGTAGCGATATTCGCTACCGCCGGCCAGCGCCGGATAGTTCGGAAAGAGCGGCGGCTCGCCTGGACCCATATAGGCCCAGAATGCGCCGCCTGCCTCATGGATCGGATACGACTTCATGCGGATGCGATCCTTGGCCGTCGCCGACGCTTCCGCCGGTTGATCGAGACAGCGGCCGTTCACGTCGAACAGCCAACCGTGATACGGACAACGGATACCGCCCGCTTCGATGCGGCCCAGCGCCAAATCGGTGCAGCGATGGGCACACTTACGATCGATCAAACCCACTTGACCGTGATCGTCGCGAAACAGCACCAAGTCCTCGCCCATGATGCGGATCGGCTGCGGCGCCGCGCCGGCCGGCAACGAATCGATCAACGCGACCGGCTGCCAGTAACGTCGGAGCAATTCGCCGGCCGGCGTGCCGGCATTGGTTTGCGTCAAATACTGATAACGGTCGGCGCCGCGCGAACGCGGCTTGATCGTGATCGGATGAGTGGAGGTGTCCATGGTGTCTCCTCAGTTCTGTTCAAGGGCGATTGAAGTTGCGGCTCGGCGCAGGCCTCATTGAGCATTACGATATATTGATATCTGACCGAGAAAAATCGCCTTTCTTGCATATCTGATATACACTTGAAAGACAGATCGAGAGACGGATTCAGGACATGGAAATCAGGCAGCTCCAACATTTTTCGCGTATCGCCGAAATTGGCAATCTGACACGCGCCGCCAGCGTTCTCGGCTTGACTCAAGCTGCGCTGAGCCGCCAGGTCGGTCAGCTCGAGGCGGAACTCGGCACGGAATTGTTCAGGCGTAATGGCCGAGGACTCGTTCTGACCGATGCGGGCCAACGTCTGCTCGATCACGTGCCGTTGATCCTGCGGCAAATCGCCCTCGCCGAACGGGCGGTCCGGGGCAGCGTGGGGCCGGCAAAGGGCAACCTCGTGCTGGGGCTGCCCCCAAGCCTTGCCCGCACCGTCGTTTTGCCGCTCATCGATGCATTTCGCGAACGGTTGCCGGAGGTCACGCTGCGCACCGTCGACGGCTTGTCGGCGAATCTGGTCGAACTCGTGGGCGGCGGCAAACTCGACTGCTCGGTGGTCTACAATCAGCCGCCGAACGATGCCGTCGAAGTGCGCCTGTTGGCCGACGAGGAGCTGTATCTCGTCGCAAGCGCCGCGACACGGCGCGCGGGGAAGGCGCTGCCGCGTTCGCTCATGCTCACGGACATCGCGGCGCTTCCCCTTGTGACCGCCGGCACCGCCAACGCCGTACACGCCGCGCTGGCGAGCGCGATGGCGGCGATCGGATTGACGCCGCAGGTCGTGCATGAGATCGAAAATCTCACGGCCATCCTCGATTTGGTCCGCAAGGGCTACGGGTGCGCGGTCATCCCGCTGAGCGGAGTCCAGCCCTGCATCGGCGATCCGTCGTTGCGGCTGCATCGCATACGCAAACCCGTTCTACGGTGCAGTCTTTCCGTCGTGACGCCCGCGCGTGCATCGAACGACGTACTTATCGGGCAGGGGACGCAGTTGGTGCGCGAGGTCGTCCGCCAGCAGCTTGCGCAATTTCATCAAGAAGTCGAGCAGGCCATCGACGCATAACGCAACGCGCCGCCGACCTGCCATAGTCGCCGGCCGGAGGCCGGCGATTCATCGTCAAAACCGCTGCTGCATGCCCACCAGGACACCGATCTGTTTCGCGTTCGGCACCGTGAAATTGCCCGCGCCAACGGAATACGATGCGCGGCTATTGTTTTGCATGAAGCCAACCATCGTGTAGAGCGAGGTTCGTTTGGACAACAAGTACGTCGCCCGCATCACGTAGTAGTTGGCGTTTTTCCGATCGGTTGTGGTGATTCGGGAAATCTCGCCGTCGAATTCGAGATCGGGCCTCAGCAAGTACGAGGCGCCCCCGAAAAAGATGTTGGTTTGATAGTTCGTTGCCGCAGTGGTCATCCGATGGATAGCGCCGCCACGAAAGGCAAA
>NZ_DATJJF010000194.1:0-4057 GCF_035492435.1 Trinickia sp. | reverse complement strand
GCGGACGATGATTTTTTCAGTCGCGAAGCTGGTCGCGTACCTGTCCGAATGCATGAGCTTGCAGCCGGGCGACATCATCGCGACCGGCACGCCGCCCGGGGTCGGCCTGGGTATGAAGCCCGAGCCGGTTTATCTGAAGGCTGGGCAGACGCTGCGTGTGGGCATTGCGGGGCTCGGCGAGCAGCTGCAGCGTACAGTGGCAGCGGGTTGACGCGAGGGCTGTCAACGCCGACGAGACGAGCTGGGGGCACGTGAGATTTGGGGGCGACGGGAGGCGTCTGCCTGCGGGAGTCCATGTGCCTGGCTTATCTCGGCATCGAATGTTCAGTTTCGTCAAATTCGGATTCGTCTGATACGGTCGCCTCCCGCTGAAGCGCGACTCGAAGCCTTTTCAGATCGGTGCACTACCTGGCACCTGCGCGTTCGGCCTCGCTTCGACTATCCTGAATGTCAGGCTGCCACACCCAGCTTCGCCGATGTCGTGGCGCGCCGCCGCCTACAAGCGTATTGCGAGGGGCAAGAGATGCAGATCCTATTTCCAAAGGAACCGGCCGAGTACTGCGGGCGCGATCTTGTCCTCGTTTTCTCGGCACTAGTCGATGGTGAGCGCGTGCAGTGCGCAATCACCGCCGAGGCGCTCGAAGATCATTTCGGCGCCGAGTCGCTGCGCGAAGATGACGTTCAAAAGGCGTTCGAGGCCCACCGGCACACGATCGAATCAGCGGCGCGCAAGCTGTTGCAGGAGCTCGGCAATAAACCGGTGCTGCTGCATAGCGGGTTTTTCCGTTTCTATCAGGCTTAGCACCGGGTTCATTCGGTTGTGGGATCGGGCCGCATAGCGGTGTTCGCTAGCGCGCGTGCCCAGCCGCATCGAGGAGGGAAGCCATGCGTGCGATGGTATTCGACGGACGCTCCCCGCTGCTCGCCGAACTGGCCGTGGCCGATCCGGTGCCGGCGGCCGGACAGTTGCTGATCGACATTCATGCGTGCGGCGTGTGCCGCACCGATCTGCACGTAGTGGACGGCGATCTTGCCCAGCCGAAACGGCCGGTCATACCGGGACACGAAATCGTCGGTACCGTCGCCGCTCTCGGCAAGGATGTGACGGACTTTGCAATCGGCGAACGCATTGGGGTGCCGTGGCTCGGTCATACCTGCGGGCGGTGTCCTTATTGCGCTCGCGGGCGCGAGAACCTGTGCGACGCGCCTGGCTTCACGGGCTACACGATCGACGGCGGGTACGCGGAGCAAACCGTCGCCGATAGCCGCTACTGTTTTCAGCTACCTGAGCGCTATAGCGACGTGCAGGCCGCGCCGCTGTTGTGCGCGGGCCTCATCGGCTATAGAACACTGACCATGGCGGGGGGCGCTGAACGCATCGGCATCTATGGTTTCGGGGCGGCTGCGCACATCGTCGCCCAGGTGGCGCGTCATCAAGGACGCGCTGTCTATGCATTCACGCGCCCAGGCGACACCGCGGCTCAGCGTTTGGCACGGAGGCTAGGGGTCCATTGGGCGGGGAGCAGCGACGAGCGCTGCCCGAGCCAGCTCGACGCTGCGCTCATCTTTGCTCCAGTGGGGGCGCTAGTGCCGCTTGCGCTGGATGCGGTGGTAAAGGGGGGCGTCGTGGTCTGCGGCGGTATCCACATGAGTGCTGTGCCCACGTTTCCCTACGAACTGCTTTGGGGGGAGCGCCGCCTCGTGTCAGTGGCGAACCTCACACGCGAGGACGGGCATGCATTCATGCGAATTGCGGGGCAAATCCCGCTTGATATCGAAACGACGGCTTATCCGCTGATTGAAGCCAATCGCGCTTTGGCGGATTTGCGCGACGGGCGACTGACAGGCGCTGCGGTTCTGATGACGAGGTGACGGCGATCAGCGCGTTGCGTGGAACATGACGCTGAAGCGCGCTAACTGCTGTTTATGGGACCCAAGTAAGCGCTGAACCGCTACTTCAAGTCGACACCCGTTCGAGGGCCTCGAGGTCTACGATGCGAAGTTGCTTACCGCGCGTCTCGAGGAGGCCATCGCGTTGGAGCTTGGAGAACATGCGGCTGACCGTCTCCAGTTTCATCCCAAGGTAGTTGCCCATTTCCTCACGCGTCATGCGCAAGTGGAATTCCGCAGGGGAATAACCGCGCGACTTCATCCGGCTCGACAGATTGATCAGAAAGGCAGCGACGCGCTCCTCAGCGTTCATGGTGCCGAGCAGCATCAGCAGCGATGAGTCGCGCACGATTTCGCCGCTCATCGTACGCAGCACCTGCTGCTGCAACGATTTGGACTCCGCGCACAGCGTTTCGAGCAGCGCATAGGGAATGATGCAGACGCTGCTGTCTTCGAGCGCAATGGCATCGTTGATATGGCGCTCGCTGTGCACGCCATCGAGGCCGAGCACTTCGCCGGTAAAACGGAAGCCCGTGACTTGCTCGCGGCCGTCGCGGTGCATGACGACGGTCTTGAACGAGCCTGCGCGTACGGTGTAGATGCTTTGAAACTCGCCGTTCGTGCGGTAAAGCGCCTCGCCACGCTTCACCAGCCGGGTGGCGGTCACTATCGAATCGAAACGTGCCAGCTCTTCAGATGTCAAAGCATGGGGCATGCACGCTGAGCGCATTGTGCAGCTCGAGCAACCCGCGCTCGTGTGATTCGATGTGCGTGCCTGCCAAGCGGGAGGCGAAAGTGAAGGGGGCTGCGCTGTGTGCGTGGCCTCTTCTTGGCCTCCGAGTTCAAACATGTCTGTCTCCGCTGTTGTGCGCGCCCACACCGGGCGCGGCAAATCAGTCTCCACGGGTTGAAGTATCGCGGGTAGGAGGGGGGCAAGCCAATCAGCGTCGTATGAAACTGAGGTAAGTGTTAGTGAAGCGCTGTCAGGATTGTCTTACCTCGGGTACGAAAAATGCGCGTGCGACCCTGATGCGCACGCTTCTACCCGAGCTTAGCTCGAATCAGCCGCTCGTTCGGTAGAGGCTTCGTCAGCCCTGCGTCGCATCGAGCGCGAGGCAAGGTGCGAGGCGAGGCGAGCGCCAACACGGAGACGGTGATGCAAAACATTTTTGACGTGCGCGATCCACGCGCAAGGACGGGAGAATCTGCCAAACCGCTGCCGGCTCCCGAGCCGCTTGGTGCGGAGGCCGTTCCTGACGGGGCTCGTCCCTCATTGCTTGTCTATCCTGCGTCCGAGTTGCCGCCTGCGCCCCTGCACGAGGTGCTCGACCGCACGGCGCATGCGCGCCTCATCGCGGCCACGGCTGGGCTCTCTCCGGCTTCCGCGTGGCTCGCTTGGCTGGACTGGGCGATACACCTCGCCGTATCGCCGGGAAAAAACTTCGAGTTGATGGCCGAGGCGGCGCAGGGCGCGCTGCGCAGCGCCGGGGCTTCGGTGCCGAGCCACGCGCCCCTCATGCAAAACGACGATCCTCGCTTTGCGCATCCCGGTTGGGAAACATGGCCCTTCAATGCTTACCGCTATACCTTCGCTTGTGTGGAGGCATGGTGGAAGCAGGCCGCATCGGGGGTGCGCGGCGTGGAAGCACACCACGAGCGCGTCGTGCAGTTTTTCGCGCGACAGTGCCTCGATGCGATTGCTCCGAGCAATTTTGTGCTGACGAATCCGCACGTGCTCGACACGGCGATGGGCACCGGCGGCGCGAATTTCGCGTCGGGTGCGCGCAACTGGCTGGAAGACTTCATTGAGTGGTTCGGCTACGCACGAGGCCCGATCGGAAAGCCCAAGCCGTCGTATCGGCCGGGACATGAAGTGGCGACGACGCCGGGCAAGGTGGTCTGGCGCGGGCGGCTCTGCGAGCTGCTGCAATACGCGCCGGCCACGCCCGATGTGGAGCGCGAACCGATCGTCATCGTGCCGTCGTGGATCATGAAGTACTACGTCCTAGATCTGCAACCGCACAATTCCTTGGTCCGCTATCTCGTCGCGGCCGGTTATACGGTGTTCATGATTTCGTGGCGCAATCCGGACGAGCGCTTCCGTGACGTGAGTCTCGACGACTACCTGAGGGAAGGTCTTCTTGCCGCGCTCGACGTGGTGCGTGAG
>NZ_DATJJF010000193.1:0-9358 GCF_035492435.1 Trinickia sp. | reverse complement strand
TCGACACTGCGAAAAAGTCTGCTCTTTCGAGCAGCGCCGTCAGTGTAGCAATGTGTCCCGCCCCGATCATCGACGCACGGAACAATCCTTTATTTCCCTTCGCTCAACAATCTGTCACGGCCTAGCCCTCTATTCCTTGCGACCTCCTTTCTGCCTGCGGCAGAAACTCCGCATTTGGGCACCCGCAGCGCCCGTTCAGCGTATCCGGGCCTTTCGAGAACCGTTGCTGGGCGAGGCGATCTGAGCCACTTTTCGATAATTTCGACACGCGCAAGATATTATTGCGCGAAAAGAAATGAGTGTGGCGCCGCAAGGAGATCCCTACATTCGAACGAATGGTAGGAAAGCTATTTCGAACGGTTGTAATACTGATTGCGATGCCGCACTGGAGGCACTCCCTCTTCGCAAGTCACAAAAAAGGCGCCACGACGGTGCCCTTGTCCTCGGTTGCGAATACGAGTGGCGCCGTCACCGAAGGCCCCTTCTCCGCGCTGCTCAGCGCACATGGGGCATCGGACTGAACTACACATTCGGTCGGGCAATGGTCGGCTTCGTCTTTACTCAAACGCAAGTGTCGAGCACGTTGCCCAGCAGCAGGAATGCTGGGACTAGCTCTAACCTCCGGCAGCTCGCTTCGCTTCAACAGCTACGAAATAAATCGACGTTATGCAGTGACGCCAGCGCCAACCCTGTCAGCCCAACTCATGGGCGGATCGTCGAATAGCATCGATTGGGGTGCACGCAGCGGTTCCGACCAACATTCGATCTACGTCGTGCTCGGCGGGTAGTGCACATCGAGCACATCGATCGGCTCCGGCCCCGCTGGCGTATGCAGCGTGACAGCATCCCCGATGCGTGCCTTCAGCAGGGCTCGCGCAATCGGCGAGATCCAGCTGACGTGGCCGCGCTCGAGATTCACCTCGTCGACGCCGACGACGGTAACCGTATGCGTCTGGCCATCGGCCGTCGCGTATTCGACGGTAGCCCCAAAGAACACTTGATCGAGATTTTCCTGCTTGCTGCTATCAACCACCTCAGCGATGTCGAGCCGCTTTGTCAGAAAGCGGATGCGGCGATCGATCTCGCGCAAGCGACGCTTCCCGTAGATGTAGTCGCCGTTCTCAGAACGATCGCCATTAGAGGCAGCCCAGGACACGAGCTTGACCACCTCGGGCCGAGCCTCATCAATCAAATGCAGCAACTCATCGCGCAAGCGCTTATGCCCTGCGGGTGTGATGTAGTTCCGAGTCCCGGCCGGCGCGTCCGGCTGAGCGATCTCGAGTTCGTCATCAATGTCGTCGCTCGACTCTTTTACAAAGGCCTTGTTCATGGTGTCAAACACATAACGTTCATTAGGTCGACACTCAAGCGTACACGATCGGCGCGGCCGATAGAAAGCGTGAGAAGACGTGCCGGAGCGCCGCACACCTCACAGAACTGATCGTCCGCACACAAATCGTACGAAAACACGTTCGAAACACTTCCCTTTTTTTAGAACTTTGCTATAATTTCGCTTCTGTGTGCGGCTGTAGCTCAGTTGGATAGAGTACTTGGCTACGAACCAAGGGGTCGTGGGTTCGAATCCTGCCAGCCGCACCAATTTTTTGAGAGCCTTCTCACCGAAGGCTCTTTTATTTCACCGCAACTTGCGGAGAAATAACCGTTTAGCGTGCGGCTGTAGCTCAGTTGGATAGAGTACTTGGCTACGAACCAAGGGGTCGTGGGTTCGAATCCTGCCAGCCGCACCACCCATGAATAAAGGGCCTCCCTCGGGAGGCCCTTTATCTTTTTCGACTCACTTTTTCGACTCACCCATCACCGATTCGATTCGGTGACAGGCGTTGGATCGATCAATAATCGGCGCGCTCGCGCTCGATTCGCATACCGCCGTCATGCCGGTGATGGCCATCTTCACTCGGCCGCTCACGCGCAATTCGGATGACGTCCGGATTCGTGCGCACACGGCGCATGACGTTTGCCAAGTGCACGCGGTCGCTCACCTGAATCACAAACCGCAACAACGTCGACTCATGCGACAAATCCTCATCCATCGCGATATGGACGATATTGGCATCGGCCGATGTGATGTCGGCAGCCACGCGGGCAAACACCCCTTTCGTGTTCTTCACGAGCACCTTGATGGCGACGTCGAAAAGACGCCCTGGCTGCGGCGCCCATGCCACGTCGATCCAGCGACCGGGATCGCGCCTATGAATACGCTGTGCCACGCGGCAATCGGTAGTGTGAATCGCCATCCCGAGCCCGATACCGATATAGCCCATGATGTCATCACCCGGAATTGGCCGACAGCAGGCCGAAAGCTGCACTGACATCCCTTCGGTCCCCGTGATGACGACCGGCGGCGCGTGCGGGGCGCTGGCGTGATCGGCGCGAGGATGCTCTTCGTCCGACTCGCGGCCGTTGATCAGCACTTCGATTCGCTTGGCCATCACGGCGGCGACACGCCGCCCAAGACCGATGTCGGCAAAGATCTCCTGGCGATTCTTGTTGCCCGTCCACTGCACAAGCCTGTCCCAGATTTCCGGCTCGACGTCGGCTAGCGCCAACCCGTAACCCTTGAGGCTCTGGTCGACCAACCGCTCACCCAACTGCACCGATTCATTCAGGCGCATCGTCTTGAGATAGTGACGGATCGCCGAGCGGGCCTTGCCGGTCCTTACAAATCCAAGCCATGCCGGGTTGGGCTTCGAATATGGCGCCGTAATGACTTCGACAATATCACCGCTCTTCAGCTCGGTACGAAGCGGCAACAGCTCGTTGTTGATCTTGACCGCCACGCATTGATTCCCGAGATCGCTGTGAATCGAGTATGCGAAATCGAGCGCCGTGGAGCCGCGTGGCAGCGCCATGATCTTTGACTTTGGCGTGAAGACGTAGACAGCATCAGGGAAAAGGTCGATCTTGACGTGCTCGAGGAACTCGCTCGAATCGCCCGCTTCGCTTTGAATGTCGAGCAGCGACTTCAACCACTGATGGGCGCGCTTCTGCACGTCGTTCAGATCGGCGCCGCCGTTCTTGTATAGCCAATGCGCCGCGACGCCCGCCTCCGCGATCTCGTGCATCTTGCGCGTACGCACCTGAAACTCGATCGGCGCACCGAAGGGGCCGACAAGCGTCGTATGCAGCGACTGATAACCGTTGACCTTGGGAATTGCGATGTAGTCCTTGAACTTACCCGGCACCGGCTTATAAAGCGCATGCAGCGCGCCGATGCAGGTATAAGATTCGAGCGGCGAGCCAACGACGACACGAAAGCCATAGACGTCGAGCACTTGCGAGAACGAGAGCTGCTTATCGCGCATCTTCTTGTAGATGCTGAAAATCGTCTTCTCGCGGCCGGTGACCTCGGCATCGATGTGGGCGTCGGCAATCGCTCGCTGCACCGATTCAAGGATCTTGCCGACCACCTCACGCCGATTGCCCCGCGCGGCTTTCACCGCCTTTTCAAGCGTCGCATAACGGTGCGGGTTGAAGTTCGCGAAGCTGAGATCCTGCAGCTCGCGATAAGTGTTATTCAGACCCAGCCGATGCGCGATTGGCGCGTAGATGTCCAGCGTCTCACGGGCAACGCGCCGGCGCTTTTCAGCGGGCACCGCGCCAAGCGTACGCATGTTGTGCAGCCGATCAGCAAGCTTGACGAGAATGACGCGCACGTCGCGGGCCATCGCCAGGAGCATCTTGCGGAAGTTTTCGGCCTGCGCTTCCTCGCGACTGCGAAACTCCATCTTGTCGAGCTTCGACAATCCGTCAACCAGCTCGGCGACCTTCGCGCCGAACCGCTCGGCAAGCTCGGCCTTCGTCACGCCCTGGTCTTCCATGACATCGTGAAGCAACGCGGCCATGATCGACTGAGCGTCCAGCTTCCAGCCCGCGCAGGTCTCGGCTACGGCAACAGGGTGTGTGATGTAGGGTTCGCCGCTCTGGCGATATTGCCCCAGATGAGCTTCATCGCTGAAGTGGAAGGCGGCCTTCACCTCCTTGATCTCTTCCAGGCTCAAATAGCCGGCGAGCATCGAGGTGAGCCTCGCAATGGAGACGACGTCGTGCTTGCGGGGCTGCTCGGGTGTGGCCGTCGGCCCGAACAGATGGCGGAAGGACTGCTCGAGGACGGCGTCGATGTACTTGCGCGCGGCGCCCGGTGAATCCTGTTCCCGTTCGAGATGCAGCGCCTCGGTGGCGGCGGAGGCAGACGATGGGGCGTTGCTCATGTTCGCCTCCGTTGAACGTTACTGGACAGGTTAGACGCTTGGCTTGACCAGGGGGCAAACCGGGCGGCACCCGAGGCGCCGCAACTCGCGGGTTTGATGCTTTAGACAGGCACCTTCTTCAGCATCTCGACGCCAACCTGCCCCGACGCGATTTCGCGCAGCGCGAGGACGGTGGGCTTATCGCGGCTCTCGAGCTTGGGCGTATGCCCTTGCGCCAGCTGCCGGGCGCGATAGGTCGCGGCCAGCGCCAGCTCGAAACGATTCGGGATCTGCTTCAGGCAATCTTCGACAGTAATGCGAGCCATGTTCGGGACTTCCTTCTTGATATGTTGCTTATTCTACCGTAACTGCGCCACCGGCCGCCGTTACTCGGTATGTGGCAGATGGATGCCGAGCTCGAAGAAAAGCTCGGTGTGGCGCGCATACTGCGAGGCAAAGCGCAGCCGTGTCGCCTCGACGACGCACTGCAATTCGGCAAGCGCGCGCTCGAAGTGCTCGTTGATGATGACGTACTCGGCATCGCTAGCATGCGCCATCTCGCCGCCGGCCGCCAGCAGCCTGCGCGTGATGACGTTGGGCTCGTCCTGGCCGCGCTTGTTCAATCGAACTTCGAGCGCATCGAGTGACGGCGGCAGAATGAAAATTTCGACGGCATTGGGGAACCGCTTCTTCACCTGCTGCGAGCCCTGCCAATCGATTTCGAGCAGGACGTCGTGACCGCTCTTCATCTGTTCTTCGATCCACAGGCGCGACGTCCCATAGTAGTTGCCGTGTACTTCCGCGCTTTCGAGAAACTCGCCGCGGGCATGCTGCGTCAGAAACTCGTCGGCCGTCGTGAAGTGGTAGTGCTGCCCATCGTGCTCGCCTGGCCGCGGCTTGCGCGTCGTATAGGAGATCGACAAGCGGATCGCCGGATCGTTGGCAAGCAACGCATTGACGAGCGTCGATTTACCCGCGCCGGACGGCGCGACCACCATGAAGAGATTGCCAGGATAAGCGCCGGCGTACGGGTTAGGCGGCGCTTTCTCCGCACTGCGCGGGGCTTGGTTTTCGGGCGTAGCGTCGGTCATGCATTACTCCAAATTCTGGACTTGTTCGCGCATCTGCTCGATCAGCAGCTTGAGCGTCATCGAGGCGTCGGCGAGCTCCTTGGCCGCCGCTTTCGAGCCGAGCGTGTTCGCTTCGCGATTGAGCTCCTGCATCATGAAATCGAGCCGCTTGCCCACCTTGCCGCCCTTCTCGATCACGTGACGCGTCTCTGTCAGGTGCACCGCGAGCCGCGAAAGCTCTTCGGCGATATCGATGCGAATGCCGTACATCGTCACCTCCTGACGAATCCGCTCAGCGATTTCCTCCCTTGATACGATCGTCGCAACCGAATCCGGCGCGGCGAGGCCGAGTGCCTCCTGCAGGCGCTCGACAATCTTTTGCTGATGCTTTGCGATGAGCTCGGGCACGAGCGGCGCAATGCGCTGCAGGATCGCTTCCATTTCGGCGACGTTGCCGAGCAGCATCGTGGCAAGTTGCGCGCCCTCTCGCCCGCGGACCTCGATCAGATCGGCCAGCGCCCGCTTACCGCAGCCGAGTACTGCATCGCGCAGAACATCAACCGATGCGTCGCTTCCCATCAGCACGCCGGGCCAGCGCAAAATCTCGCCCGTACGCATGCGCTCGACGCCGGGGAATTTATCGAGGACTGCCTGCTCGAGCTGCGCGAGTTGCGCAAGCACATCGGCGTTGAGCGCACCCGCGCTCGGCGTCTCTTCGCTGCGCTGAACATTGATGCGGATGTCTACCTTGCCCCGCGAGAGCTTCGCCATCAGCATTTCGCGCAGTGCCGGCTCGCAAACGCGCACCTCCTCAGGCATGCGGAAATTCAGGTCCAGAAAACGCGAGTTCACTGTGCGCAATTCGACCGAGACGCTCATGTTTCCAGTCGCTTCTGCCACCGTGATCTCGCGAGTGGCGCTCGCATAGCCTGTCATGCTGTAAATCATCGTCATCTCGCGATTGAGGCCGTTTTTCCGGCCAGTTGATCGAGCCGCCCGGCGCGCTGTTTGTCGAGCGCCATCGAAAGCCGTGCCGCGTGTTTCAAGCAGACTTCCGCGTGGTCTGGCTGCTAGCGAAGCCGCGCTTGGGCGTGAAAGGCGCATTATCCCATTTTTGCCCTGCGCTCCCGCCGATGCCGACCAACAGCGCTTACCGTGATGCTGCTTGCGCGCGGCGGTAAAATCCTGGTTTCCTTTCCCCTGCCCAAATCCCGATCATGACCGATACCGTTCAACGTCCAAGCGGACGCCGCCCCAATGCATTGCGTGAAGTCCGCATCACGCGCCACTATACGAAACACGCGGAGGGCTCGGTGCTAGTCGAATTTGGCGATACCAAGGTGATCTGTACGGCGAGCGTGCTGGAACGAGTACCGGAGTTCCTGCGCGAGCGCGGCCAAGGTTGGCTCACCGCCGAGTACGGCATGCTGCCGCGCGCCACGCACACGCGCAGCGACCGCGAAGCCGCGCGCGGCAAGCAGACAGGCCGCACACAGGAAATTCAGCGGCTCATCGGGCGCGCACTGCGTGCGGTATTCGATCTCGAGCGGCTCGGCCCCCGCACGTTGCATGTCGATTGCGACGTCATCCAGGCTGATGGCGGCACACGCACGGCAAGCATCACCGGAGCCTTCGTGGCGGCACATGATGCTGTCACGAAACTGCTTGCGGCGGGCCGGATCGAAACGTCACCGATCACCGATTATGTCGCAGCGATTTCGGTCGGGATTTACGACGGCATCCCAGTGCTTGACCTCGATTACGAGGAAGACTCGCATGGCGACACCGACATGAACGTTGTGATGACGGGCAGCGGCGGCTTCGTCGAGGTACAGGGCACAGCGGAAGGCGTACCGTTTTCGCGTGACGAGATGAATGCGCTGCTCGATCTCGCGCAGCATGGCATCGCGCAATTGGTCGACAAGCAGAAGGCGGCGTTGGAGATGAAGCGTGACTGAGCGAAGCGACCTCAAAGATAGTTCGATTGCGCATACAGCGGGCGAGCACGCGTTCGCTCGCGTGGTGCTGGCATCGAACAACGCCGGCAAGCTGCGCGAATTCGAGGCGCTGCTCGGCGCTGCCGGAATCGCACTCGTGCCGCAGGGCAGCCTCGGGGTGCCCGAGGCGGAAGAGCCGCATCCCACCTTCGTTGAAAATGCGTTGACCAAGGCCCGGCACGCGGCGCGGCTGACGGGCCTGCCCAGCCTTGCGGATGATTCAGGCCTGTGTGTGCGCACGCTCGGCGGCGCGCCCGGCGTGCACTCAGCGCGCTTTGCGCAAGTAGCGGGCGGCCCCAAGAGCGACGCGGCGAACAATGCTCGCCTAGTCGCGGAGTTGCAAGGCAAAGCCGATCGACGTGCTTACTACTACTGCGTGCTCGTGATGGTACGGCATGCAGACGATCCCGAGCCGCTCATCGCCGAAGGACGTTGGCATGGCGAGATCCTCGATGTGCCGCGCGGGGCAAACGGCTTCGGCTACGACCCGCACTTCTTTCTGCCCTCGTTGGGCGCGAGCGTGGCGGAGCTTGAACCCGCTGTCAAAAACACGCACAGTCATCGCGCCCTTGCGCTGCGCGCGTTGCTTGCGCAACTTGTCGAGATGAATCGGCCCCCTCACGATGATTCGCGCTCTTCCCTTGCGGCGGATCGGCGGGAGGCATGATGGCAAGCCCCGACCGCGACGGCGTCGTTCACACGTTTCTCTCCCCCGGAAAGATCAATCTGAGCTCGCTTCCCCCGCTCGCGCTCTACGTCCATTTCCCGTGGTGTGTGCGCAAGTGCCCTTACTGCGATTTCAATTCGCATGAATGGAAAGGCGATCGCTTCCCCGAGGACGATTACCTTGATGCGCTGCGTGCCGATCTCGAACGCGCCTTGCCGCTCGTCTGGGGACGCCGGGTGCATACCGTCTTTATCGGCGGAGGCACGCCGAGCCTGTTGTCCGCGCGCGGACTCGACAGGCTGCTCTCGGACGTTCGAGCGCTGCTGCCCCTCGATGCCGACGCCGAAATCACGCTCGAGGCCAACCCCGGCACCTTCGAAGCGGACAAGTTCGCCCAGTTTCGTACGAGCGGCGTAAATCGACTGTCGATCGGCATCCAGAGCTTCGACGACAGACATTTGAAGGCCCTCGGCCGTATCCATGACAGCGGGCAGGCGCGCCACGCCATCGAGATCGCTACGCGGCACTTCGACAACTTCAACCTCGATCTGATGTACGCGCTACCGCAGCAAACGCTGGAGGAGTGTCGCGCGGAGATCGAGATGGCGCTTTCGTTTGCGCCGCCGCATCTTTCGCTTTATCACCTGACGCTCGAGCCCAATACGCTGTTCGCCAAATACCCGCCCGCGCTGCCTGACGACGATACGTCTGCCGACATGCAGGACTGGATCCAAGAACGGATGGCCCAGGCCGGTTACGAGCACTATGAAGTCTCGGCCTACGCGAAGCCGAACCGGCAGTGCAAACACAACCTCAACTATTGGCGATTCGGCGACTATCTCGGCATCGGCGCCGGCGCGCACTCGAAGCTATCGTTCGCACACCGAATCCTCCGGCAAGTGCGTTACAAACAGCCGGCCATGTACATCGAGCAGACACGCGCGGGCACGCCCGTGCAGGAAGAGCACGAGGTCGGGCCACACGATCTGCCTTTCGAGTTCATGTTGAATGCGTTGCGGCTCACCGAAGGCTTTCCCGTGCATCGATTCGTTGAGCGAACAGGCTTGTCGATGACTTTGATCGAGCCCGCATTGGGGGAAGCAGAGCAACGTGGATTGATCGTGCGCGACTTCGAGCGCATCGCGCCGACGCCGCTAGGTTTGCGCTTTCTCAACGATCTGCAGGCCCTTTTTTTGCGCGATAGCGACGATTAAACGTGTTAAATGTGCCGTCGTCGCGAAAATCTCCGCGTTTCGAGTTACAATCGCGGGCTCGGAGGGCTGGCAGAGCGGTTGAATGCACCGGTCTTGAAAACCGGCAAGGCTTTACGGCCTTCGTGGGTTCGAATCCCACGCCCTCCGCCAGAAAATCCCCGAACGCCTTATCTGGCGGGCCTCTCGCAAAATCCTCCCACAA
>NZ_DATJJF010000192.1:0-12122 GCF_035492435.1 Trinickia sp. | reverse complement strand
TGTTGTCGAGGGGGATCTCACGCCCTGCGTCCCCGGCACGTTTTGCCAAGTATCGCGCGGCGGCGTCGGCTTGTTCGGGCGGCAGCGCGAGCTTGATTTCGCGTTCGATGCTCATGGATGAATATGAATGCTCTGCGTAGTGGGGTGTTCGGGGGTGTTTGCGGTCATCGACCGATGGCCAGCCCAAGGGCGGATGACGGCCAAGCCCCTCGCGGCGGAAGTCAGAAGAACATGCGCGCCAACTCGGCACCGGGATCGTCGGCGCGCATGAACGCCTCGCCGACGAGAAACGTGTGCACGGATTGTTCCCGCATACGCTCGACGTCGGCGCGAGACAGAATGCCGGATTCGGTGACGACGATACGGTCCGCCGGCACCTTTTCGAGCATGCCAAGCGTCGTTTCGAGCGACGTTTCGAACGTGCGCAGGTTGCGATTGTTGATGCCGATAAGCGGTGTTTTCAGCGTCAGCGCCTCGTCGAGCTCCTTGTCATCATGGACTTCGACGAGTACGGCAAGCCCGAGGGAGTGCGCGAAAGCTTCGAGATCGCGCATCTGTGGCGTGGTCAGTGCGGCAGCGATGAGCAGGATGGCATCCGCACCCATCGCACGTGCTTCGACGATTTGATAGGGGTCGATGATGAAATCCTTGCGTAGCACCGGCAAATTGCACGCGGCGCGGGCTTCCTCAAGGTACGCCGCGCTGCCCTGAAAGAACTGCACATCAGTGAGCACGGACAAACACGCGGCGCCGCCGCGTTCATAGGAGCGTGCGATATCAGCTGGCACGAATTGCTCACGCAGTACGCCCTTCGAGGGGCTCGCCTTCTTGACTTCAGCGATGACGGCTGGCTGACCGGCCACATGCTTCGCGCGCAGTGCACCAATGAAGTCGCGCGAATCGCGAAGAGACGCATCGAGCCGTAACTCCTCGAGCGGCGCACTCGATTGCGCGGCCCGCACTTCGTCCCGTTTGACGGCGATGATGCGTTCGAGAATGTCGCTCATGAGAGATGCCTCTTTGTGTTTGCCCAATGCAGTAGTGCTTTGTGCGGCTTAGTGCTGGAACTGCTGCGTAAATCGGGCGAGTTCGTCGACCTTGGCGCGTGCGCGGCCCGATGCAATGGCTTCGCGCGCGATCTGGATGCCGTCGCCGATCGATGCTGCCGCGTTCGCTGAGTAGAGCGCGGCCCCCGCATTGAGTGCAACGATTTCGCGCGCCACGCTCGGCCGGTTCTCGAGCGCTGAAAGGATAAGCGCTTTGGATTCCTCGGCATCGCGCACTTTCAACGTGCGATTCGACGCCATTTGCAAACCGAAATCTTCCGGGTGGATCTCATACTCGCGGATTTCGCCGTCGCGCAGCTCGCCCACGAGCGTTGTCGCGCCGAGGGAAACCTCATCCATGCCGTCTTTGCCGTAGACCACGAGCACATGTTTCGCGCCGAGCCGCTGCATGACACGGACTTGAATGCCGACGAGGTCGGGGTGAAACACCCCCATCAGCTGATTGGGCGCACCTGCGGGATTCGTCAGCGGCCCGAGAATATTGAAGATCGTTCGCACGCCGAGCTCCCGGCGCACCGGCGCGATGTTTTTCATCGCCGGATGATGGTTCGGCGCATACATGAAGCCCATGCCGGTCTCGGCGATCGATTGTGCGACTTGCTCGGGTGTGAGGTCGATCTTGACGCCCAGCGCTTCAAGGACATCCGCGCTGCCGGATTTGCTCGACACGCTGCGGCCGCCGTGCTTCGCCACCTTCGCGCCGGCCGCCGCAGTAACGAACATCGTGGCCGTCGAGATATTGAAGGTGCCCGAACCGTCGCCGCCCGTGCCGACGATGTCGACGAAGTTCGAGTTGTCCGCCACTTGAACGCGGTGGGCAAATTCGCGCATCACGGTCGCGGCTGCCGCAATTTCCCCGATGGTTTCCTTTTTGACGCGCAGGCCCGTGATGATGGCTGCGGACATGACCGGCGAGAGCTCGCCGCGCATGATGAGCCGCATCAAGTGCAGCATCTCGTCATGAAATATTTCGCGATGCTCGATCGTGCGCTGCAGTGCTTCTTGTGGAGTAATCGTCATGATTCGCCTAGCGTTCCGGCGTGGTGTGTTCGTCGGCTCAAGCGATGGCCGCCCGGGCCGCCTTTGCTGTTTTCAGAAAGTTCTCGAGCAGTGCATGGCCATGCTCGGATAGGATCGACTCGGGGTGAAACTGCACGCCCTCGACGGGAAGTGTTTTGTGGCGCACGCCCATGATCTCGCCGTCTTCCGTCCATGCCGAGATTTCAAGGCAATCGGGCAGCGCGTCACGCTCGATCGCGAGCGAGTGATAGCGCGTGACGTCGAAATGCTTCGGTAGATCGGCGAAGACACCTTTGCCGTCGGTTTCAATCCGGCTCACTTTGCCGTGCATGATTGTTTTCGCGCGAACGACGCGTCCGCCAAATGCTTCGCCGATGGCCTGATGGCCCAGGCATACGCCCAAGATCGGCTTGACACCCGAGAAGCGACGCAAAACGTCGAGCGTGATGCCCGCATGCTGTGGGTTGCTCGGCCCTGGCGACAGACAGATGCTGTCGGGATTGAGCGTCGCGATCTCGTCGAGCGTGATTTCGTCGTTTCGATAGGTGCGGACGTCTTCACCGAGTTCGCCGAAGTACTGGACGAGGTTATAGGTGAATGAGTCGTAGTTATCGATCATCAGCAACATGGTCTTGCTCCCGGTCAGAAGTCGCTGTCGAGGCCGTCTTGCACCTGTTCGGCGGCACGCAGTACGGCCCGTGCCTTGTTCTCCGTTTCCTGCCACTCCGATTCGGGCACTGAGTCGGCAACAACCCCCGCCGCCGCCTGCACATACAAATTGCCGTCGCGGATGATGCCGGTACGGATTGCAATCGCGAGGTCCATTTCACCGTTAAAGGAAAGATAGCCTACGGCGCCGCCGTACAGGCCTCGCTTCACAGGCTCCAGCTCATCGATGAGTTCCATCGCCCGCACCTTGGGGGCGCCGGAAAGCGTGCCAGCCGGAAAGGTCGCGCGCAGCACGTCGAAATTCGTCACGCCGGGCTTGAGCTTGCCCTCGACCGAACTCACGATGTGCTGCACGTGCGAGTACTTTTCGATGACCATCTTGTCGGTGACCGCGACCGTGCCCGTTTGTGCGATGCGGCCGACGTCATTACGGGCGAGGTCGATCAGCATCACGTGCTCGGCAATTTCCTTCGGATCGGCGAGCAGTTCGGTCGCGAGTTCGGCATCGCGCTCAGGCGTGTTGCCGCGCGGCCGTGTACCGGCGAGCGGGCGGATCGTGACGATGCGCTCGTCGCCGCGCTGCTCCTGTCGCACGAGAATTTCCGGCGACGCCCCGACGACGTGGAAGTCGCCGAAGTTGTAAAAGTACATGTACGGCGAGGGGTTCAGCGAGCGCAGCGCGCGGTACAGCGAGAGCGGGTTGTCGCGATAGGGCTTGATCAGGCGCTGGCCGACCTGGACTTGCATCAGCTCCCCCGCCGCGATGTACTCCTTTGCTCGCCGTACGGCGGCGAGATAGTCCTCGCGCGCGAACTCGCGGTAAATGTCGGTGCGCACGCTCGGCGACGTCACCGGCGGCTGCACCGTCGCGCGCAGGCGCTGGCGCAGTTCGCGTAGCCGCTGTTTGCCTCGTGCGTAGGCTTCGGGCGCCGACGGATCGGCGTAGACAATCAAATAGAGCTTGCCCGCGAGGTTGTCGATGACGGCGACTTCCTCCGTCAGCAGCAACTGGATATCCGGCAGGTTCAAATCGTCGCGCGGTGCCGTATGAGCCAGCTTTTTCTCGATGTAGCGGACGGCGTCATAGCCGAAGTAGCCGGCCAGGCCACCGCAGAACCGCGGCAGTCCCGGGCGCTGCGCTACTTTAAAGCGCGCTTGGAACTGCGCGATGAACTCAAACGGGTCGCCCTCGTGCGCCTCGACGACTTTACCGTCCTGCACGACTTCCGTAACGCCTTGGCGCGTGCGCACGAGCGTGCGTGCGGGCAGGCCGATGAACGAGTAACGCCCGAACCGCTCGCCACCGACTACCGATTCGAGCAAAAACGAGTTCTCGCCGCCGCGTTCGGCCTGCGCGAGCTTGAGATAGACGGAAAGGGGTGTTTCGAGATCGGCGAGTGCTTCAGCGATGAGCGGAATGCGATTGTAGCCCTCGCTGGCGATGGACTTGAATTCGAGTTCGGTCATGTTCCGATCCTGTTCGTGGACGGCGCTCGCATATCTTTGGGTTGACGGGTGCGAAGCGCGCAGCAAACCGTTGGAGCGCAAGCCCGTGCGTGCCTCGAGAGTCGGCTCAGCCGGAAAGTTCGGCTAGTGCAATAGGGGAGGCGCGGGCGCGCGGCGAATCAAAAAACGTTGCTGGGCAAGTGATCCAGCATACCTCGGGAGAGGTCAGTGCGACGAGCGACGCCAGGGCCAGGCTCCCCGGTCGATACTGCTCGGACTCCGTTTTTTGCTCAGAAACATGAGAAGAATGACTTGGTCGTCGACGATTGAAGCGTTGCTGACAGGGCTGGGCTTCAAAACAAGCTCGCATGATGATGCGAGATGAAAGCCGCTGCGGCCAGTAACGAGGGCACTATACCATCCGATTCGATCGCTTGTACAGCTCTGCCATGGTTGTAGCCATAGGGCACAGTCAACGTTGCCATGCCTGCTGCGCGGCCCGCGAGCGCGTCGTTTTCCGAATCGCCGATGGCCACTGCCTCATGCGGCGCCACGCCTAACGCCGCGCAGGCAGCAAGCATCGGTGCCGGGTCCGGCTTCTTTCGCGTGAAGCTGTCGCCGCCGAAGATGACTGAGAAATGCCGCGCAAGGCCGTACTTTTCGAGCAGCGCAACGGCGAAGCGGTGCGGCTTGTTCGTGACGCACGCGAGCTGCAAGCCGGCGTTGCGCAGCGCGGCAAGGCCGCTTTCCACGTCCGGGTAAAGGCGTGAGTGCCTTCCGTTGACGCTGGCGTAGTGAACCTGATAGGCGGCAAGTGCGGCATCGAACCGCGCTTCACCTTCCTCACGCGAAAAGCGCGCGCCGAGTACGCAGCGGATCAGGTGCTCCGAGCCTTTGCCGACATAGCCGATCACTTCGTCGCGCGTGACGGGCGGCGCGGCGCCCATCTCGGCAAGCATGCCATTGACGCCGGCGGTGAAATCGTCCGCCGTGTCAACCATCGTGCCGTCCAGATCCACGACGGCAGCTTTCAAACGCTGCCGCGCGAACCGGGGGGCTCCAAAGGGAGAAGGACTGCTCGTCATGTGCGGGCCGGACAGGCGAGCCTTAACTGCCGGAGACCTCGGCAAGCCGCGCCCTCATCTCGCTGATCACAGCGCGGTAATCCGGTTTGCCGAAGATGGCCGAGCCCGCGACGAAGGTGTCCGCTCCGGCCTGTGCGATTTCTGCGATGTTGTCGACCTTCACGCCGCCGTCGACTTCAAGATGGATTTCACGGCCCGTCTTTTCGCGATAGGCGTCGATCCGTGCGCGTGCGGCACGCAGCTTGTTGAGCGATTCGGGAATGAACGACTGGCCGCCGAACCCCGGGTTCACGGACATGATGAGCACGAGGTCAACCCGGTCCATCACATGATCGAGATAGTTGAGCGGCGTGGCCGGATTGAATACGAGCCCTGCCTTGCAACCCTGGTCGCGAATCAGCGAAAGCGTGCGGTCGATATGATCCGATGCTTCAGGATGGAAACTGATCAGATTTGCACCCGCTTTGGCGAAATCGGGCACGATACGGTCGACAGGGCGCACCATCAGGTGCACGTCGATCGGCACCTGCACGTGCGGTCGAATAGCCTCGCAAACAAGCGGCCCGATCGTCAGATTGGGGACGTAATGGTTATCCATCACGTCGAAATGGATCCAGTCGGCGCCCGCGGCGACGACGTTGCGGACTTCTTCGCCGAGCTTGGCGAAATCGGCCGAAAGAATGCTCGGTGCGATGCGAAATTGCGTCATGGCGCGTCTATGCTCGTTGCCGCGCGCGGTGCGCAGCAGGTGAAAGAGGGCATTTTACCGCGGCTGCCTTCGTTGCTGCTCGATGGCCGCGGTTGCGGGCGCTGGCGCCATCCCGCAGAATGCCTATCCATGAAAACAGGGACTCGCCCGTATGCGTCGCGAGCCTACCGAAGCGCAACCAAGCAGCTGAACAGAGAGCGGAACCAGAATCAGATGAGCCAGTATGAACTGAGCGTCTCGGCCAAGACGCGCTATTTGCCAGAGCAATCCGATCCGGAGCGTCGTCAATATGCGTTTGCGTACACGCTCACGATTCGAAACACGGGCCAAGTCCCGGCGCAGTTGATTGCACGTCATTGGATCATCACCGACAGCGATGCGAAGGCCCAGGAAGTCAAAGGCTTGGGCGTCATAGGGCAGCAGCCTTTGCTGCAGCCCGGCGAGCAGTTCGAATACACGAGCTGGGCGATCATCGCAACGCCCGTCGGCACCATGCGCGGTGAGTACTTCTGCGTCGCCGAGGATGGAGAGCGGTTCGAGGCACCGGTGGCCGAGTTCACGTTGCAGATGCCCCGTACGCTCCATTGATGGCAAAGGGTGAAGCGCATGCGGATTGAGCTCGGGGTGGCCGGACGGATCGCGGCCATGATTCTGTCGCTGACGCTGGCCGCATGCGGCGGCAGCACTTTTGTGTCCCAGACAACATCGATGTCGGGCCGCACCGGAACGATCCCGGGCGAACTCGCCTCGGCGCGTCTTACCCCTGTCGCTTGGCAGCAGGTGCCGGGCTGGGAGGACGATTCGCTGATCGGCGCCATCGCTGCCTTGCGCGAGAACTGCTTGCGAGTATCGAGGGAGACGCGGTGGCAGCGCGCCTGCGCCGAGGCGCAGCGGCTGGACGACCTCGACGTCGCGGGCGCGCGTACATTCTTCGAGACTTTCTTCACGCCCTACCAGTTCGCCAATCGCGACGGCACGGTGGATGGGCTCGTGACGGGCTACTATGAACCGCTGCTGCATGGTGCCCGAGCGCAGGGCGGTCCTTACCAATATCCGCTCTACCGCTGGCCTGCCGGCTACCGGTCCGGCAGTGTGCTGCCATCGCGTGCCGACCTCGAGCGTTCGGGCCTGCTCGCGAGCAACGAGCTCGTCTGGGTTGACGACCCGATCGAGGCGTTTTTCCTCCAGGTGCAGGGGTCCGGGCGCATCGTGCTTGAGGACGGCACGGTTATGCGTGTGGGTTTCGGCGGAAGCAACAACCAGCCGTATCGGTCGATCGGCAAGTGGCTGCTCGACCATGCGGAAATCACGCCCGCGCAGGCAACGATGCAAGGCATCAAGGCCTGGGCTCGCGCGAACCCTGCACGTGTTGACGAGCTGCTCGATACGAATCCGCGTTTTGTTTTCTTTCGCGAGATGCCGTCGTTCGACGGGGCCTTTGCAGGCGGAGATCAGGGGCCCATCGGAGCGCTCGGCGTGCCGCTCACGCCGCAGCGCTCGATCGCGGTCGACCCGGCTTCGATCCCGCTCGGCACGCCGGTTTTTCTGCAAACGACGCGCCCATTCACGAATACGCCGATGAACCGCCTGGTGTTCGCGCAGGATACCGGGTCGGCAATCAAGGGTGGTGTCCGCGCCGATTACTTTTGGGGCCTCGGCGACGATGCGGGGGATCTCGCGGGCAAGATGAAGCAGGTCGGGCGTATGTGGCTACTGCTGCCTAACTCCTGATCGGCCAGGGCTTCGCCTGTGCGTTTGCCTCGAGAAGTTCCAAGGCGAGCGCACGGCTGCGTGCATCGGCGGGTGCGTGACCCGCGCCAACGCGGGGGCAAGCTCACCGGCTGTCATACGTGCGGCACGCTTTGCCCAGAGAGGCTGGCCGCTTCGGTAATGCGGATTTGCCGCTTCCCAGCTCCAAACATTTCAGCACCCCTCGAAGCGCGCAATGCGTTTCTCGATGAACGCAGCTACGCCTTCGGCGTAGTCCCGCGAGGTGCCAAGTTCGCGCTGGAGATCCCGCTCGAGGTCGAGTTGTCGATCAAATGTTTGGCCGGCGCCCGCGTGCATGGCTTGTTTGATTGCCGCGATAGCGCGCGTCGGTTGTTGTGCGAGCCGCCCGGCGAGCTGGAGAGCGGCAGTGGCGAGTTCCTCGTCGTCTACAACTTGCCAGATGAGTCCCCACTGTTGCGCCTGGTCGGCGCCGAGCTTGTCACCGGTGATCGCGAGTCCCAGCGCGCGAGCCATGCCAATGCGCTGCGGCAGCAAAGCCGTTCCGCCCGAATCGGGTATCAGGCCGATCTTTACGAAGGATTGGACGAAGCTCGCGGAACGCGCCGCGAGCGTGATGTCGCAGGCGAGTGCGAGGTTCGCGCCTGCGCCCGCCGCGATACCGTTGACTGCGGCAATCACGGGTAGCGGCAGGGATTGCAGCCGTCTCACGAGCGGGTTGAACGTTTCATCGATGAGCGCGCCTAAATCGGTCATGGCTTCGGGCTGAAAGCTCACATCGGCTAGATCCTGGCCGGCACAAAAGCCACGCCCAGCCCCGGTCAATACGAGTGCGCGTGCTTTCGCCGCCGTGACTTCGTCGAGCCCCGAGCGCAATTCGGCATGCATGTTGCGCGTGAAGCTGTTCAGCTTGTCAGGCCGGTTTAGCGTGATGGTGGCCACCTGCGCGGATGCGTCAATGTCGACGCGGATCGTTTCATACGGCATCGAGACTCTCCTTTTCCCGCTTCATTGCGCGATTGCCTTTCGGTGCGAAGGCGGGCGCGCTAATGCACGAGCGCGATACGCCGGATGCGTGGATGACGGCCTGCTGAACAAGTGCCAGCAGGCCTGTACGACATGCTACCGACCGACCGGACGGCGATCCATTCGGCCGGTTGGCCTATGCCGACTGGCTAGCTTGAGCTTGGGCGGCAAGCGGAGGAACATGGGCCCTGCTTTGAACAACGCGAAACCGATTCGCGACGAAAGCGGAGTCGGTCAGTGCCGCATTTGCCGCAGGATTTGCGCCGGTCCCATGGAAATCCGAGAACGCTGCCGATTGATTGACGAAAACCCCGCCCGTGAGATTGACGGAAAGCGCCACGCCGCTCTTGATAGCAGCGTCGTACGCGCCCTCAACCGTGGCCTCGTTCGTGCTGTAGACGGAAAGCGTCAACGCTCCATGTTCGGCTGCGATCGATTCCGCGAGCTTGAGCGAGTGCGCCGTGGAATCCGTTGCAATGACGAACGAGATCGGTCCGAACCATTCGCTGCTGAAGGTGCGGATGTCTGCAATGGCGTCGAGTTGAAGCATGAGCGGGGTCAGCACGCGTGCGCGAGGAAAGGCGGGATGCTGGATCGATCGGCTCTCGACCAGCACGCGGCCGAGCGAACGCGCTTCATCGATGCGACGGGCCACGTCGTCGTTCTGGATGGCGCCGAGTATCTCGACGCCGCGTGCTGCGTCGGAAAGAAGCTTTTGCATGGCGTCGGCCAGCGCCTGGGCGACTTCCTCGAAGCTGGCATGCCCTTGCGCCGTACGGACACCATTGCGGGGGACATACATGTTTTGCGGCGCAGTGCACATTTGGCCCGAGTAGAGCGCGAGCGAGAAGGCAATATTTCGGGCGGCGGCGTGGAGATCGTCCACTGAGTCAAGGATGATCTGGTTGACACCGGCTTTTTCGGTAAACACATGCGCATGGTGGGCGTGACGTTCCAGCCAGGTGCCGTTCTGCATGCTGCCTGTGAAATCGATGAGCCTGATCGGCGGGCGCAACGCGAGCTCTTGCACGAGCGCTCCATCTTCGGGATCGGTTGCGAGCAGGGTTACCACATTGGGGTCGAAGCCTGCTTCGCGCAGAACGTCGCGGGCGATGCGCACCGTAATCGCGAGCGGCAAGATGGCGCCAGGGTGTGGCTTCACGATGACGGCATTACCGGTTGCGAGGTCTGCGAAGAGGCCTGGGTAAGCGTTCCACGTGGGAAAGGTGCTGCAGCCGAGGACGAGCCCGATGCCGCGGGGCACGATCGTAAAGCGCTTTTTCATTGCAAGCGGAGGGTTTTTGCCTTGAGGCTTCTCCCAATAAGCCTCGGCGGGGACGCGGCGCAACTCGGCCCAGGCGCAGGCAATAGCCTCGAGCGCCCGATCCTGCGCGTGCGGCCCGCCAGCCTGAAACGCCATCATGAATGCCTGACCGGTAGTGTGCATGACGCTGTAGGCTATTTCGAAGCTGGCGCGGTTCAGGCGCGCGACGATTTCGAGGCTGACGCCCACCCAAGTTTCTGGGCCTGCTGCACGCCATGCACGCTGAGCGGCTGTGGCCGTCTCGATCAATGCATCGACGTCGGCCTTGGGGTAGCGAATGCCGAGTGCGAAGCCGTAGGGCGAACGCTCGGCGCCGACACTGCCGCCGTTGCTCGGCTGATCGAGAGAAAACGCGTTGTTGAGATGGGCGTTGAACGCCCCCTCGCCATGCTCATTGCTGCCTTCCCCGTACACTTTCGGGCTAGGCATTTCGGCAAAAGGACTCCAGTAGCCGCGCGTTTCGATGGCGGCGAGCGCATGCTTGAGCGTGTCTTCGTGCTTCGCAAAAAGAGGGTGTCTCATAGCAGTATCGGTGCTGGGATCGTGGTTGAGAGAGGGATGGTGGGTTAATTAACCGACCGGTTGGTTGGTAAATGTTAGCATCGTTCTCGGTGGCGTACTGCGGCCTTTTCGATGTGTGGGGCAAACCATAGGAGGTTGTAGATGGCGTACGAGAACATTGTTGTCGAGACGCGCGGGCGGGTCGGCTTGGTCGTATTGAATCGTCCGCAGGCGTTGAACGCGCTTAACGACGCGTTGATGGACGAACTCGGCGTTGCTCTGGAGGCGTTCGATACCGACGAAGGAATCGGGGCGATCGTGTTGACGGGCAGCGAAAAGGCGTTTGCCGCTGGCGCCGACGTCGGAATGATGGCGAACTACAGCTATATGGACGTGTACCGGGGCGACTACATTACCCGGAACTGGGAGGCCGTGAGTTCGATTCGCAAGCCGATCATTGCGGCCGTTGCGGGGTTTGCGTTGGGCGGCGGGTGCGAATTGGCGATGATGTGCGACATCATTTTTGCTGCGGATACGGCTAAGTTCGGCCAGCCCGAAATCAAGCTCGGCATCATGCCGGGGGCGGGCGGCACACAGCGGCTGCCGCGCGCTGTCTCGAAAGCGAAAGCGATGGACATGTGTTTGACGGCCCGCTTGATGGACGCGGCGGAGGCCGAGCGCGCCGGGCTGGTGTCGCGCGTCGTCCCGGCTGCCTCGTTGCTCGATGAGGCGATAGCCGCTGCATCCACGATTGCGGCGTTCCCGCTGCCGGCCGTCATGATGATCAAGGAGTCAGTGAACCGCGCGTACGAAGCCCCTCTTGCGGAAGGGGTGCGCTTCGAGAGGCGGCTGTTCCATTCGCTGTTCGCGACAGAGGATCAGAAAGAAGGCATGGCCGCGTTTATTGAGAAGAGAAAGCCCGTCTTCAAGCATCGATAAAGGTGTTTGAATTTTCCTCTTGCAACGCACATCGAACGCGCCTAGAATCACGCTCCTTCGCGCTTCCCGGCAACGGTGGCGCGAGGAGAAGCGGGACGCAGGAAGTAGGCGGCGGGCCGTAGGCGGCATGCGGGTTGAGCAGTAGCGAGCATGTGTCGGTCGACGGCGAAGCAAGCGATGATGAATAAAACGCTTGACGCCGGACGAAACAGTCTGCATAATCTCGTTTCTCTGCTGCTGACGCAGCAACGCAAAACGACGCAGCGCCGAACGGTAGTCGGTTCAGTGCGCGACAGTTGAGCGACGCGATCTTTAAAAATTTACAGCCGATAAGTGTGGGCGCTTGATGGCGACGCACGGTGACCTTGGTCACTGCTAGCGAAAGTATCAAGAGTCTCACACAACAGTAAGTCAGGTTAGTGAAGCAATTCACAACCTGTCAGCTTTGAGTGAGCGACCGATTCTTAATTGAATCGAAAACAGTAACAGGTTTGAACTGAAGAGTTTGATCCTGGCTCAGATTGAACGCTGGCGGCATGCTTTACACATGCAAGTCGAACGGCAGCGCGGGGGCAACCCTGGCGGCGAGTGGCGAACGGGTGAGTAAT
>NZ_DATJJF010000191.1:0-4890 GCF_035492435.1 Trinickia sp. | reverse complement strand
AGACGATCTTCGAGTGCATCGTAGGTTCGGCGGCTTTCGGCCACGATGTTTGGCGCTGTGTAGAGGCCGTAGCGCCATGAGGTGCCCGGGTCCGATAGGCTCAGGCCGGGAAAGGTGGGCAGATCGCGCGCCTCGGTGAGCGTATCGGGCACGGCTTGCGGCTTGGGTTCCTTGTAGAGTTGCGCGACGCGGGCCGCGAGCGGGCGCGCCTTGGCGCCGATCGCTTCGGCATAGGTTTGGTTGTGGCCGAAGCTTAGGTAGAGGCCCATTGCTAGCCAGGCGAAGAATGCGATGACCAACGTGTGGGCGAGCAGGCGTGCCAGCCGGGAGCGGTGCTCCCAGCGCAGGTTCGGCGTGACGAGATGGGACTCGGGGAAGATGACGCGCTTGAATAGGTCGTGGAGGAAGTAGCTTTGGCGCCCCTCCTGCCGTTGCACGGCGACGGCGCGGTCTTTTTCTTCTTGCGTCGATGCGAGACGTTGCGCGACCGAACGCCGCTCGGCCACAATCTCGCTGTCAGCTTGGAGCGCGCTCGCGAAGTACACGCCGCGTAGCGACGAATGCAATTCGGTGGTGTCGTAGCGGGGGTCGAGGAAGGCCCGTTCGATCAGGTCGACCAGCGGACTCACGATCGCGGCGAATTCCTGGCTGAGCGTCCTTATCCGCCCGCGCTTAGAAGCATCGTATTCGTCGCCCAAGCGCGTGTCGCGCACGGCGGCGAGTCGCCCGGCAAGCTGGTTCAGCTCATCGAAGCAGCGCGCCCTCAGCCCCTCCTTTGCGACCGCTTTCTTTCCCTGCGCAAGCGTGAACCCCCACGTCTGCGAGCGGCCTTCGGACGTCAATGCGCCGACGTAATCGCTGAAGCCAGTCATGCGATCCATCTTCGTGACGATCAGATAAACCGGAAACCGGATCCCCAACTGCTCACGCATCTCGGTCAAGCGTGCATGCAGCGCGACCGCCTCCGCGCCCCGCACGTTCTCGTCGTCGCTTGTGAGCGATGCAAGATCGACAAACACCAGCGCCCCGTTGACGGGGGCACGTGGCCGGCGTTGACGCAACGTGCGCAGAAAGCCTAACCACTCGGCACTATCGATCTCACGCCGGTCGGCGCGTGGGGTTCGACCGCGGGATACGCTTGTGATGCGCGAAGCGGAAGCTGGGGCATCAGCATTGCGCCGTGCTCCCTCAACCTTGGCGTCAGCGTCAGAGACCGCCGCCGGCGCATTGCCGAGCGATCCATCCGCCTTTGCATCGCCGCTCCCGGCTGTTGCATCCCCCGCCTCGTTCGCAGCCCGCATGTTCTGCTCCTTACCGTCCTCATCGACGTCCTGAACCAGCGAGGTACCGTGGCGAGTGTAGTAGCCGGCGGTGTCGATCAGCACTGCCTCGTTCGTCAGCCGCCAGTTCAGCGCGGCAGCCTCGCCGCGCTGAACACCTGCCGATTGCTGCATCCGCTCAGCGACAGGAAACGACAGGCCGCCGTTGAGCAATGCGCTCGTCTTGCCCGAACCGTTGGATCCGAGTGTGATGAACCACGGCACCTCGTACAGATAACGTTTGCCCTGAAACAACTTTGCCAGACCGTAGGCGCCGGTGCGCATCGATCGAAGCCGCGCGAGCGCGCCTGCTACGATTGCGTCGACATCCCCTAAGCGCGACGCCGCCGGCGACTCCTCCTGTTTGCTGCCAAAGTACAGCAGCTTCTTGAGAAACAACTCGTCTTCGCGCATCCATCGCCTGAGGCGAAATAGCCAGTAGACGACAAACGCCCCTACCAGCAAACCAATTGCCGTCAAACGCGCCGACACGGGTTCAAATAACGCGGCATGCCCGAAGGAAAGCAGCGGCGACGCATACCAGATCAGCGTACACAGCAACGCCATCAACACGGCGCTCAGCGACCTCTCGGCGAGCCAGAGGACTGCGCCGGCCGCGAGCAATGCGATCAGCAGTGCGCGCATACCTGCGCCGGCGAGGGGCTTGAGCCCACCGTACGCAACGAATGGTCCGACGAACCAAATCACCAGCGAAATAACGATGAGCGAGAGAAAAGCTAGGAACTGGCGCGGCGCCAGAAACGGCAAGAGCTTCTTCATGTTCTATTCCGGAAACGGTTCGGGCCTATCGCGCCACGATGATTTCGACGCGTCGGTTTTGCGCGCGCCCTTGCGCGGTGCGGTTGTCACCGATCGGATCGGAATTGCCCTTGCCGACCGCCTCGAGCCGGCTTGCCGGCACACCTGCCGCTTGCAGCATCTGCATGACCTGCGTGGCCCGTTCTTCGGATAACGCCTGGTTCGAAGAAAACCGTCCGCGACGGATTGGAATGTTGTCCGTGTATCCAAGTACGGTGACCTTCCCCGGCACCTTGGCAATCTCGTTAGCGATCTTCGTGATGAGCGGACCCATCGATGATTTGACGGCGGCGCCACCGGTCTCGAACATCGCATCGCCACGGAAGGTCACCGCGCTACGGCTCGCATCCTCATCAACACTGACGGTGCGCGCCGCGATCTCGTTCTTGAGCAGTTGTTTGAGATGCAGTGAGGGAGAAGTGGGCTCGGGCACGGCAGGGCCGATCGGTGGCGGTGGCGCCTCGCTAGCAATCTCCGCGATTTGTTTTTCAAGTTCTGCGCTGCGGCTGAACAGTTGGTACTTGTACCATCCGAACATCGTTAGCAAGATCACCGACAGCACGGTCACGGTAATCCATAGCGGCAACTCGAAGAAGGACGGCCGCTTACTTTGCACCTGCACGTTCGCATAGGCGTTGGGGGACAACGCCGTCGGCGCTGGTCCACGCGGCGCCATCGCTTCCTGATAGAGACGTTTGCGCACCGCGTCGTGCTTGTCTTTTCCGCCGCCTTCGTGTCGATAACGGCCTTCGAAGCCATAGCTGAGCACGTGGAAGATCACCAGGAGAAGGTCTCGATGTTCGTCAGGATCCTCAAGTAGGCGACCTATCAGCAAATAGACCTTTTCTCCCCCCTTGCGGTCTTGGCTGAAGCTGGTCACGAGTCCGTTGCGAATCCATTCGCTTCCCGACGAGACACCCTTGCCCCACTCTGTCTGCATCGCGACCTCGTCAAGCGCCGTGCATAGGCAATACCTAGCGCCGATCATGTGATCGTGGCGGATGTTGGCCTGTTCGCATAGCTGCCGAAACGTGTGCATTTCCTGTTTGAGCAGCATGCACAACGTGGCGACCGCTTCTTTCGACGCGAGCTTGCGCGGCATCTCCGCTTGGGCGGATAGCAAAACTTCGGCGGCTTCCAGCAAGGGATTTTCGGCTGCCTTGACCTTTTCAAGACGCTCCGCAAACGGTACCGTTGGAGGTATCTCTCGCGGAGATTCCGCAGCGGTGGACGCAACCCCAACGGCCACCCTGACGCCATTTTCAGAGTCAGGCGCGACCGCCTCGGCGGACACCTGATCTATCAATTCTGGCTCGATGTGTAGGCGTACTTTTGCCATCCCCTTAACCTCCTATGCTCGCTGTGCCGCTACCAATCAGCGCGCAGCCGCATTCCGTACGGTGACCATGCAACGCCACCCGGTTGCCGCCGATCATGAGTGTCGGATGCGCTTCGATGATCTTATTGACGCCGTGCGGACTGCCATCCGGATACTTTTGCGGGCAATCGACGAGATCGAACAGACGCGCGATCCCCTTGTCCCCGACCATGTGAGTGCCGGAGCCGGTAATCACACGACCGCCGTGCGTAGTTCTGTCGCCAACAACGATGAATTGCAGTGCCATATCGATTTTGTGTTCAGGTTTTGATATCGCCGCTAATTAAGCGAGCGAACTATGTTTGGCGGCAAGCGCATCCCACACGTGAGGAGGCACCGCTTCCAGTGCAGCACGAAGTCCAACACCAGACTGCCTGCGTGCTTCGAGCGCTTGGGCAACCTGCGGTTGGCTGTCAAATTCCATCCCGAGCAGGTAGGTTTTCTCGCAAAAGCGCAATCGATCAGTCGGCTCGGTCAGTCCCCAGCTAAGCGCTCTCTCGTAGCGAGGCATGAAGGCAGCGAGCCGCTTCAAATATGGAGGCGTGCCGTCGACTAGTTCGGCTTCGATCAGCACGGCCAACAATTCGTCGGGCTCTGTGTGCGCAGTCAGCGCGTCCACATCCCCTTGCTCCAGTTCGATCATGATCGACTTGCAAATCTTGGCGCCCGACAAGGTGTCGTTCTCGATACGCTGCCAGTTCGCGTGACGTCCTCGGTACATCCACCGCTCGATCGGCCCCATGAATATGTCAAGGATCTGGTCGCCCCAGAGCCGGCAGACCATTCCCGTATTCCGTGGATCGAAGAAGCGAACCATTGCCGTCACGCCATCCCCGATGTCGGCAAATAGAAAAGCGCGAAGATGCGCTGCCAGTTGATCGGCGGCGACACGCCCCCAGACAAGCGACAAACAAGGCGAGTGACGGTCGATTCGGTCGAGTTCGGTCACCCAATCGGCGTCAGGGTCCGGCACAGGTACGAGGAAGAGCGAGGCGGCATCCAGCTCCGCTTCGGGCAGCCCTTCATAGACGTTCAAGCATTGAATGCCGGCACGCTCAAACAGCCTTTGTATTCGCCCCGGGGCCGCCGCGCCATCGACCAGCGCGAATAGGCTCTCGTGGCCAGGCTTATGAAGTAATTCCATAGGTATGTCTCAATGAGGTGTAGCGCCGCGCTATGTCCGCACGCGGCACGGCCGAGCCACAGCATCAAGCTACGGCGGCCTCGGGGAACTCGAACATTTGCAGCGCAACGGATAGCGAATCGCTCGCCAGCCATGGCAAACGCTGCGCGCCGACGAACACGATCCGCGGCCAGCCATATCCGCCCGGCGCGTATTCGTGGAAATACGGCACACGGAACCAGCACCGGCTG
>NZ_DATJJF010000190.1:0-13064 GCF_035492435.1 Trinickia sp. | reverse complement strand
GTCTTTGTCCGCACATCACCGGGCCTTGGAGAATCGGCAATAATAGGGCGCTGTTGCTTCATTTCCAGATACCCCACCTCATTCACAACGCTGCGCCCGGTTCGAGCACCGGCTCAGCGCGCACAATGACCTAAAAATATGTCGACTACGTCAGCGGTTCCATCGATTGATTTCCCAGGCGCCCGCGATGCGGTGCGGGATCTGCGTTCGTCGCGGATCCGTGAAGTCGCAAACGAGGGTCTCGGCAAAGAGAACGTCCTGCCTTTCTGGTTCGGCGAGTCCGATCGCGTCACGCCTCAGTTCATTCGCGATGCCGCGTGCGAGGCGCTTTCCTCGGGGGCCACGTTTTACACGCACAACCTTGGAATTGCACCGCTGCGCGACGCAATCGCACGCCACGTATCGGCGCTGCACGGGCCGACGGACGTCAATCATGTCGCCGTGACCAGTGCCGGCGTGAACGCCTTGATGCTTGCGGCGCAGTTGATTGTCGGCACGGGGGACCACGTCGTTGCCATCACGCCGCTTTGGCCCAATCTCGTCGAGATTCCGAAGATTCTCGGGGCGCACGTCGAAACAGTCTCGCTCGAATATGGGGCAACGGGGTGGCGGTTGAACATGGAGAAGCTGCTGGAGGCGCTGACGCCGGCCACGAAGCTGCTCGTCGTCAATTCGCCCAATAACCCGTCGGGCTGGGTCATGAGCCGCGATGAGCAGAAGACGGTGCTCGAGCATTGCCGGCGCCACGGAATCTGGATTCTCGCCGACGAAGTCTACGAGCGGCTTTATTACGGCGACGATCGCCCCGATGCCTGCGCGCCGTCCTTCCTCGATATCGCTTCGAGGGACGAGCGCGTGGTCTGCGCGAATTCTTTCTCGAAGTCTTGGCTGATGACCGGCTGGCGCCTCGGCTGGCTTGTTGTGCCCGCCACGCTGATGGATGACCTCGGTAAACTGATCGAATACAACACGTCCTGTGCGCCGTCGTTCGTGCAGCACGCTGGCATTGCCGCGCTGAACGACGGTGGAAGTACAACGAGGCAATTTGTGCGCGATTTGCGTACTTCTCGCGATTACCTCGTGCGCTCGCTTGAAACCTTGCCAGGTGTCAGCGTGACATCGCCGCCGGGGGCCATGTATCTGTTTTTCTCGTTGCCGGGTGCGGCGGATAGCCTCGCACTGTGCAAGTCCCTCGTGCGGGAGGTCGGGCTGGGCCTCGCGCCCGGCAGTGCCTTTGGCCCTGAAGGGGAAGGGTATGTGCGATGGTGCTATGCATGCGACGTCGCGCGCATCGATGCCGGGTTAGCGCGGCTGCGCATGTTTCTCGAAGGGCGGCAGCTCGGCTGAAATTGTCGATGAACTGGCGCCGCGCCGCAATTTCGCCTCTCGTAATCGACAGGGAGACAACACAAATCTGATTGTCTCGTATCGATAGCGCAATAAATTGGTTTGAGCGCCGATTCACCGCGTCCAAAATCCCCCAATCCAGTGCGCCGCGCCAGTTGCTGGGGTGGCGTAATGAAGCGGCATCGTGCCGCGCTTTCGGGGGAGCTAATGACACAATTACGAGGCGCTGCCCATCCCGGGCGAGCAGAAGCAGGTAGGACCGAAGGCCGCAGTACGTTTGCGACAGAAGACTGGTGGGCTGTTTGGATTGGCTTTGGGCTGGTTGCGATTGCTTACGTCGCTTTCGCGGCTGGTGGCACCATCAAGCCACTTGCCGTGGCGCCGGCCAAGTGGAGTGCATTGTCGAGTGTCGCTGCCGATCTCGGCTCGCACGGTCTCTCGTACCTTGCGCTGTGGGCGGTCTTTGCTCTGCTTTTTGGTGTCAGCATCGCCTCACAGGGTGGCTCGGTGCTGCGCTTCGTAGGCGCGTTTGCGGTGCTTTTTGTCGCGTCCACCCTCATGTTCGCGTTCGGTGCCTGGACGCAGTCGCTGCACTATAACCTCGAGCCTCCGCTTGTAGCGCTTGCCGTCGGACTTTTGGTCTCCAACGTCTTCGGCGTGCCGGAATGGCTCAAGCCGGCGCTGCGCGTCGAACTCTTCATCAAGGTCGGCATCGTACTGCTCGGTGCTACGCTGCCGCTGACGTTGCTGGTCTGGGCTGGCCCTGTTGCGTTCGGTCAGGCGACAATCGTCTCGCTCGTCACGTTTTTCACGATTTTTGCGGTCGCCCGCTGGGCCGGACTCGAGCCGCGCTTTGCCGCAGTGCTCGGAGTGGGGGGCGCCGTGTGCGGCGTCTCGGCAGCGATCGCCGTTGCCGGTGCTGTGCGGGCGAAGCGCGAGCACGCTTCGGTCGCCATTACGGTCGTCGTTGTGTGGGCAATCGCGATGGTGTTTGCCTTGCCGTTTGCTGCCCAGGCACTGGGTTTGTCGACCGGCGTCGCGGGCGCGTGGATCGGCACGTCTGAATTCGCCGATGCCGCAGGTATCGCCGCTGCACAAGCGTACAGCGACTTGGCCCGCCATTCGGGCGGCGCAATCGTCGGGTTGCCCGAAGCGTCCGTGCAGGCATTCACGGTGATGAAAGTGATCGGGCGCGATGCGTGGATTGGCATCTGGGCGTTCGTGCTCGCTCTCGTCGCGACCAGCCGTTGGAACGACGAGTCTGACGGGATTCGGACGCGGACGCGCGCGGGCGAGATCTGGGCGCGTTTTCCGAAGTTCGTGATCGGCTTTATCGCCGCATCTGCACTCGTCACGTGGGTCGCCAGTCATTATTCAAGCGGCGATTATCGTACGATCGTCACGCCTGCCTTCGTCGCGCCAATTACAACTCTGCGTGTATGGGCATTCACGTTCTGCTTTCTCAGCATCGGACTTACGACGCGCTTCGCGAGTCTCGCCAAGGCCGGGAAGAAGCCGTTGGCCGCATTTGCTGCGGGCGTCGTTGTCAACGTTGTTGTCGGTTATCTGCTCTCGGCCCATGTGTTCGCGCAGTACTGGGACAGGCTTGCGAAATGACTGCCGTCGTAAATGCCCACGCCCACGCCGATGACTTAGTCGGCGCGGAAAGCGAAAGCGGGACTCTCCCCAGAGCGTGCGGCGTGTCGCCGGACGATGCGTCAGCGCGCTGCGCCGATTGCGGGCACTGGGCAAAGGAACGCGCATCGCTCGAAGCCGATATCCCTGGCCTCGTCTCCCTCGGGTCGGGCTTCGGCGCAAGCGCGGCCGACACGCGCTTGTGTCGCTTGCATGAGAGGCTGACTTCGCCACAAGATCGATGTCGATCGTTCTTCAGTCATTCGACCTGAGCGCTCGGAAGCTTGGGATTTAATTGCTGCTTGCTTGCGTCGGGTGAAGGAACGGTCGATGCTGGGGGTACCATACCGCAGCAGCAGTGTTCGAACTCGAACTCCGAACTTCGCTACCTGCCGCGTTTCAGCCGGCACTGTGAGCGGTTTGGTTCAATGAGGAAGACATGTCATCGTGCATGATCAAGTGGCCGCCGCGGCTCGTCGTTGTGCCTGGGTTATACGGCAGCGACGAAGCGCATTGGCAGTCGTGGCTCGAGCGTCAGTTCATGCGTCCAATCCGAATCGATCAGCAAGATTGGAGTGCCCCCGATCTGCAAGGCTGGACTGAAGCGCTGGCGATACGCCTGTCGCGCGAGCAGGGGCCTTTTGTGTTGGCTGCGCACAGCTTCGGCTGCCTTGTCGCCGCGCAGGCAATCGCGCGTGGCTTGCGCGGCGTCGTCGGTGCGTTGCTTGTTGCTCCAGCGAATCCTGCGCGCTTCAGTGTCGAGGATCAGTTGCATAGCGGGCCGCTCGGCGTGACTGCCATTGTCGTCGGCAGCGACGACGACCCTTGGTTTTCGGCAGATGGAGCGCAAACGCTGGCACGCGGCTGGGGTGCGTCGTTCGTCAATCTGGGCAAGGCCGGGCACATTAATACGGCATCGGGCTTTGGGCCATGGCCGCGCGCCAAGTATTGGGTGGACACGCTTGCACATTGGGCCGCGCCGCGTTGCCTGCCGCGGGACGACACTCCTGCGACGGTGGAGGCAGCCCCAGCGGTGGTGGGAGCCTGCGCGCCTTGTGCTGTGGCGATCGGTAGCGCGACGTTGTAGGGTTCCGGAGCTGCTGAACCCGGAGCCGTCCAACGTTCGGCGACGTCGCTCGCGCGAAGCTTGCGCTACCATCAAAGTCATGCAATGGGCCGGTCTACAGCGAGCCGTGATCGTCGTAGACCGAGGAGCGGCGAAATGGCTTCGAAGCAGGAAATCAAGCGCTTTAAGGCGAACTTGTCGGACGAACTGCATAGCGCCTCGCTCTATGACACGTTTGCGGCAGCGGAGCGAGACGCGGTACGCAAACGTGTTTACCGGGAACTGGCCGAGGCCGAACGTCAGCATGCGCAAGTTTGGTCCGATAAGCTCACGGCCTGCGGCGTCACTCAGCCCGCAACCGGGCGCGCGTTCAAAACTCGCTTGATGCAGGCCCTGGTCAAGACGTTCGGTCCGAAGTTTGTCTTGCCGGCGTTGGCGGCCGCCGAATACGCGGACCGCAACAAGTATGCGGATCAACCCGATGCAGGGCAGCTTGCGGAAGAAGAACGTCTTCACGCAGGGATCGTGCAGGAGCTTGCGCGAGGCCCCGCCGAGGGTATGACGCAGGGAGCCCGCATCGCCGCGGCGGAGTCGTGGCACAAGGGCGTCTCATCGGGCAACGATCTTCGGGCGGCTATTCTAGGTGCCAATGACGGACTGGTCTCCAACTTTTGTCTGGTGATGGGCGTGGCCGGAGCCGGCACGGGCGGCCGCACTATCTTGCTCACGGGTGCGGCCGGACTTATCGCAGGCGCATGTTCGATGGCGTTAGGCGAATGGCTCTCAGTGACGAACGCGCGGGAGCTTGCGAGAACGCAGATCGCGAGGGAAGCCGACGAATTGCGCACATCGCCTGAAACGGAGGAAAAGGAGCTCGTCCTGATCTACCGTGCGAAAGGGCTTGATGTGGCCAGCGCGAGGCGTGTCGCTGCTCAACTCATGCGCGACAAAGACAAGGCGCTCGATACGCTGACGCGCGAAGAGCTGGGGCTCGATCCGGCCGAGTTGGGCGGCAATCCGTGGTCGGCTGGCGCGGTCTCGTTTTGTCTTTTTGCTTTGGGTGCCGTGTTTCCGGTAATGCCGTTTCTTTGGGCGAGCGAATTGGCTGCGATTATTCAATGCGTGTTGCTCAGCACCGTGGGGCTTACCGCAATCGGCATGTTCAGCTCGCTTTTCAACGGCCGCAGTGCTCGCTTCTCGGCGATGAGGCAGGTCGTGATCGGGCTCATCGCCGCGGCGTTTACCTTTGGCGTAGGGCGGGTGCTGGGTGTCTCGGTTTCGTAGCGTGCATCAGGGCACGTGCCACCAACGAGGAAGCAATCGGCGCACTTCCGGCCGCCGGTACCGGTCATCGATCAAATGCAGCACGCCGACGTCATACTCGGTCCGCACAACGCGTCCGGCTGCCTGCACAATCTTCTGCAATCCCGGGTAGAGGTAAGTGTAGTCGTAGCCGCTGCCGAACTTGGCATCCATCACGCGCCGCATTGCCTCGTTGATCTCATTGACTTGCGGTAGGCCCAGCGTCGCGACGAACGCGCCGATCAGTTGATCGCCGGCGAGATCCACGCCTTCAGAAAATGCGCCGCCGAGCACAGCGAGGCCGATGCCGCTGTCCATCGTGCGAAAGCGCGCCAGGAATGCTTCGCGCGCCGCTTCGTCCATACCGGGTGCTTGCACCCAAAGCGGCAGATCGGGGTGGCGTAGTCCGATGACCTCGGCAAGGCGTTCGAGATAACCGAAGCTGCTTAGGAATGCTAAGTAATTGCCGGGTCGCGTCGCATATTGATCTGCGATCAGGTCGGCAATCGGGATCAGCGATTGCTCGCGCTCACGCCATCGCGTCGAAACATGCGCCGCCACGTGAACGGTCAATTGCTCCGCTCGGAACGGACCTTCCACTTCGAGCCATTCCGTCGATTCCGGCAGCCCCAGCGTATCGCGATAGAAATGCTGCGGATGGAGCGTGCCGGAAAAGAGGATCGTGGCATGCGCACCTTCATGTCGGGGGATAAGAAACGGTGCGGGGATGACATTACGCACGCAAAGCGTGGAGGCGTTCAAGGCGCGGCCTCGAACGCGATGGACGGCTGATGTCGTATCGAACAGCGAATGCTCGCCGAACTGCTCCGCGAGCGAAACGAAGTGCGTTATGTCGAAAAAAAGCCGCAGCAGCGTCTCGTCCATCGCAATGGGCGTCTCGGCCATTTGCTCGGTCACTGCACTGATGAGCGTTCGTGCTGCGGCCAAAAAACGCGGCGGCACCTCTGCGTGGACCTGGTAGTCCGCCGTCTGAGCCCGATTGAGCACGTTCCATTCGCGCTGCAGACGTTGCAGTGGCTTCTTGAGCGCAGTCGGCACCGTCTTCATCGCCTGACGCAATGCGCCGGGGTCCAGTGACGCCGTGTACATCTTGCGTGCGCGCTCAAGCAGGTTGTGCGCTTCGTCGACGAGCACGGCCACACGCCATTGATTGATTTGTGCGAGTGCGTAGAGCAGCGCGCTGCTGTCGTAGTAGTAGTTGTAGTCGCCCACCACGACATCGCTCCAGCGCACGAGTTCCTGCGCCAGATAGTACGGGCAGACCTCATGCTCGAGCGCCGCGTCTCGGACCGTTGCGCGGTCGAGACGCCTCCTCGCGAGCGCCGCGCGACGAGCAGCGTGCAGCCGGTCATAAAAGCCACGGGCAAGCGGACACGATTCGCCGTGGCACGCCCGCTCAGGATGTTCGCAGGCCTTGTCTCGCGCCACGAGCTCGAGTGTGCGAAGCGGCAAGTCGCCGGAGCTGGCATGCAGCGTGTCGATGGCATCCAGCGCAAGGGCCCGTCCCGGCGTCTTCGCGGTAAGGAAGAAGACGCGCTCGACATGGTCCTCCGCACAGGCTTTGAGCGCGGGGAAGAGGGTACCTAGCGTTTTGCCGATGCCTGTCGGCGCTTGGATCATGAGTGGCTGTCCGTCGCGCGCGGCGCGGTAGACGGCCACTGCAAGCTCACGCTGACCGCTTCTGAACGAGCCATGCGGAAAGCCGAGTGCCTTCAATGCGGCATTGCGTGCCTCACGGTGTGTTTGCTCCTGCGCTGCCCATTCCAAGAATCGCTCGCACTGCTCGACGAAAAAGGCTGCGAGCGATGCGGCATCGCAGGTCCGGGTCAGCACCGTCTCCTTTCGCGTTGCGACATCGAAGTAGACGAGCGCAATGCAAAGTTCGGCAAGCCCGCGTGTGTGGCACAGCAAGTGTCCGTAGACGAGCGCCTGAGCCCAATGCAGCGCGCGATGATTGTCCGGCAGCGCGTCGAGTTCGCCGCGATAAGTCTTGACCTCTTCCAGACGATTAGCGGATGCGTCATACCCATCGGCGCGGCCGCGCACCGTCAGCTCGCGATAAGTACCGATCAACGTGACTTCGGCCTCATAGCCCGACCCGCGTCGCCCGGCGACGACAGCATGCCCTTCGATGCCTTCGAGCGCGGTGGGCGCCGGAGTGAAGCGCAAATCGAGGTCGCCTCGCTTGGCGGTGAATTCGCACAGCGCGCGAACGGCGACGACGAAACTCATGCCGTCGGCTCCGGCGCTTGCGTCGCCCGAAGGGACGCAGTCGACGTCTCATTGACGATGACCGAATCGCCGCTTGCGTCATGTTCCCATCGCACGTCGACTACGCGCACCGGCATGCCGTGAAGTGCGCAATATTGAAGCCAACGGATTTGATTGTCTTGCAGGCGGTCGCCGGGTCCCTTGACTTCGATGAGCTCGTAACGACCCTCGCGGGGCCAGAAACGAATGAGGTCGGGCAAGCCCGAGCGGTTCTCGCGAATGTCATCGAGCAATCGGATAAACCAGAGCTTCAAATGCGTGGCGGGGAGGCATTCGAGCGCGAGATCAAGCAGTTCAGACGTGAGGGCACCCCAAAAGACGAAGGGCGATTGCAACCCGGCCTTGCCATGAAAATGACGGCGGATCGTTTCACGATAGGCATCGCTGTCAAGCTGCGCAAGGTAGTGAGCGAATTGGTCCGCGCGACGCGCATAAAAATCGGGTGCGAGGAGATCGGCCGGGCCACGCTGAAACGGATGGAAGAACGCACCTGGCACCGGTGCAAATACAGGCTCCCAGAAAAGCAGTCCAAAGAGCGAATTGATGAGCGCGTTCTCGACGTAGTAGACGGGCGCATGCACAGCATGAAGATGATCGCGCACGGCGTATTCGACCGCGAACGGTTCAGCGGACTTACGCAATGTCAGCGTATCGCGCGCAACGGGGGGCGGGGTGGTCGCCGCGCGTGGCGCCTCAAGCCGTAAGCGCCGCATAAGCCGCGGCAACATTCTCGCGATGCGCTGACTTTCCACTTCGTTCTCAGGCTCGGCTGCAGCGTCTGAGGCGAGCGCGAAGGCTTCGTCGAATCGGGCGCAACGCTCCAACACGCGCAAGTGTCGGTAACGGGCTTCGGGCCACTTGCAAAGGGCGTAGACGTTCAGCGCGGCGTCCCAGTCGCGCTGTTGTTCAGCGCGATAGCCGATTTGAAACAGCAGCTTTGCGCGGCGCGTTTCCAACCACTCGTTGTCTATTGCGATCGTATTGGTTGCAGCAAAGAGCGGCGCGATTGAAGCGTCGTCGGCGAGCGCATCGAGCGCCTCCCGGCAGGCATGGAGCGCAAGCCAGGCGTCCACATCGCGGCGCTCGCGAAATGCGCGCGCGGACGGCGCGATCGATACCGTTTCGTAGTTGAACACCCCGAGATCGGCAAGTACGAATTCGGACCAGTCCTGATGCAGGTTGCCGAAGAACATCAGCCTGAGCCGGTCGGTGAGCGCGCCGACCGTGACACGCAACACGCGCTCGCGAGCGCTGCCGTCCCAATCCGTATAGCGTTGTGCTTTCTCGTGGGCAATACGTAAAGCATCGAGCCAATCCGCCTTGCGCGTGGACTTTTTCGCGATATCAGGAAACACGCGAACCAGTTCGGGCCGCGTTGAAAGCGAAAAAAAATCTTCGATCGTGAGCAGTGGATCGAGATCGACCCATCCGAGCGACGCGAGAGGCGCTGCGGCTTGAAGGGAGCAGCCGATCTCTTCATAGACCAAGCGGCTTGTCCGAAAGAGCGTGCCTTGTGTTCCTTGGATACCTTTACGCATCAGCATGCGCACTAGCAACGCACGCGAGTGCGGCGGCAACCGTGCGAATTCGGCGATAAAGGTGCGCTCCGCCGTATCGAATAGATCTTCGTAGCGTTGCGTCAGCCACGCGAGCGCGCGCTCGAAGTTCTGCAGGTAGTAAGGGGACGGGGCTGCAATGACCACGGATGACTCAAACCTGTATATTTGCACAGGGATGATAGCAGAGTGATTCCGCGGGCTTGGCGAGCCATACCGGCGTGGACGTGAAGCATTAAGCGCATCTGCGTCACGCCACGCCGGTTGGTCTTCGTTGGCCTATGACCAAAAATCCGAGACTTCCAGATTACGCAAATCGAACACGAGCACTTCGGCATCGCGTCCGTCCTTGAAGCTCAGGCTTGGCTCTTTGCGCACGCGTGCGCCATCGCCTTCAGCGAGCACAATCCCGTTCACCGTGACGCTTCCGCGTGCAACGTGAACATAGGCGTACCGATCCGATTCCAGATCGAGACGAGCCTCTTCCTCGCCATTGAACAGGCCCGCGTACACGCGCGCGTCTTGCAGAATCTCCAACGAGCCGTTATCCCCTTCGGGCGAGATCACGAGGCAAAGCTTGCCGCGCTTTTCGGCATCGGAAAACGTCTTTTGCTGATAACGCGGCGTGGCACCCGCCTGCGCAGTGGCAAGCCACACTTGCAGAAAGTGCACAGGCTCTTTGGCCGATGGGTTGAACTCGCTATGCGCAACCCCGGTGCCGGCGCTCATCAATTGGATGTCGCCTGGCCGGATGATCGAGCCCGTGCCCATCGTATCCTTGTGCTCCAAGGCACCGTCGAGGACATACGAGAAAATTTCGACGTTGCGGTGCGGATGCTTGCCGAACCCTTGGCCCGGCGCGACGCGGTCGTCATTGATGACAAGCAGATCGGAAAAGCCCAATTGCTGCGGGTCGTAATAGTTCGCGAAAGAAAATGTGTGTCGTGAGCTGAGCCAGCCGTGTTCGGCGCGGCCACGCTCGTTGGCGTGTCTGATTTCAAACATGTTGTTCTCCTGATCGTTGACTAAGAGCAACAGCCGTTCGTTGTCGCTCACCATGATGTCAGTGTAGGTCAACCACAGGTCCTATAATTCGCGTGAAATGGGACTCACTGTCTCGGCATGGTGGACAAACGCATGCAACTCGAGGATCTTCAAATCTATGTCGCAGCGGTGGACGAACGCAGTTTCACGGCGGCCGCCCTCCGGCTTCAGCTTTCGAAGCAATTTATCAGTCGCCGCGTCATGGGGCTCGAATCGGATCTCGGCGTACGTTTGCTAGTGCGCAATACGCGCAAGCTTGCGGTGACGGATCTGGGGCAGGAGTTCTACGAAAGAGCGAAGCGCATCCTGGCGGAAGTGGCGGACGCGGAGCAAGCCATGTCGTCCCAGCGCTCGAACCCGCGCGGCCTGCTGCGCGTCAGCGCGCCGATGTCGTTTGGTGCCACGCATCTGTCTCCGCTCGTGGCCGATTTCATGCGGACCAACCCCGATGTGCGCGTCGACGTGGAATTGAGCGATCGCGTGGTGGATATCATCGGCGAGAGCTTCGACGTGGCGCTGAGAATCGGCACGCTCGCGGATTCGACGCTGATCGCGCAAAAACTGGCGGAGATCCGCATGATTGCGTGTTGCAGCCCGGACTACGCCAGCCGACGGCGGCTGCCCGTGACACCGGCAGACCTCGCGCGCCATCCTTGTCTGCTCTACGGTCAAGAAGGGCGTACAGGTTGGGAGTTCCTCGTCGACGGCACGAGCCGAGCGTTCGAGGTGCGGGGGCCGCTGCGCGCGAACAATGGCGAGGTGATCCGCGAGGCGGCGGTGGCCGGGCTCGGCATCGCTTTGCTGCCCGAGTTCATTGTGGCGTCGGCGCTCAAAAGCGGCGCTTTGCTCGAAGTGCTGAATGACTTCGATTCGCCGCCGCTCGCCCTCTACGCCGTGTATCCCCAGCATCGCGAAAGTGCGGTGACAGTCCGCGCGTTCGCGCATTTCTTGCGCCAGCGGTTCAATCGGGCGCTGCTCGGCTGAGCTGACCAGCATTGGAGGCCTTGTTGCGCTGTGGATCCTCCGCGAGAGGATTCGTCGGCACTGAGCCGAGCCGGCGTCGTATACGGCACCGTGCGATAATGCCGCGTCAACTTTCCTCGGCCGAGGACGCGCATGATGGTCGCGCGCGCCGCCGCACCCGTTTTTGTGAAAAACCTTGTCGTTCCTATCGATGATCTGGCTCTATTTGACGAGATCGTCGACGCGCGCACGCCGCTCGAATTTGCCGAAGACCACATCCCCGGCGCCATCAACGCGCCCGTGCTGAGCAACGAAGAGCGCGTCATTGTGGGCACGCTATACAAAGAGTCGCCATTCGAGGCGACAAAGTTGGGTGCCGCCATGGTGGCGCGCAACATCGCGCATCATCTGGACACGCTCTTCGCGAATCGTCCCCGCAACTGGCGTCCGCTCATCTATTGCTGGCGTGGCGGCAAGCGATCGGGTGCGATGACGGCCTGGTTCAATATGATCGGTTGGCAGGCGCGCCAACTGGACGGCGGCTACAAGTCATACCGCCGTTCGGTCCTCGATCGGCTCGAGAGCCTGCCACTGCAGTTCAGCTATATTGCGCTGACGGGACATACGGGCACCGGCAAGACGCGGATGTTACGGGCGCTTGCCGAGGCGGGCGAGCAGGTGCTCGATCTGGAGGGGCTGGCGCGGCACCGAGGATCGCTGCTCGGCGCATTGCCGGATTTACCGCAGCCTACACAAAAGGCGTTCGACACAGAGCTCGCCTGCGTCTTGTCGAAGTTCGACCCGGCGCGGCCGGTTTTCGTCGAAGCGGAAAGCCGCCGCATCGGCTTCGTTAGCCTGCCGGAATCGCTCCTCAATGCGTTCCGTGCGGGACGCTGCGTGCGCATCGACGCGCCGATCGAGACCCGTGTGAAGTTTCTGCTGGAGGACTACGGTCATCTCTTCGATGCGCCGCAATACTTCAAGGGGCAGCTTGCGAAACTCATCGGTCTGCACAGTCGGCAGACGATCGAGCGTTGGCATGCGTTGATCGAGGCTGGCGAGCGTGCGCGTCTGTTCACCGAGCTGGTCGAGCAGCATTACGATCCGGCCTATGCGCGTAGCAGTTTCCGTTCGTTCGGCGAGCTCGAAGGCCAAGCGGTGACGTTTGCCTTTGATCCATGCGCTCCCGATCGTGTCGATCAAGCGCGCCGGCTCTCGGCGCTTGTTGCGGCAAGCGAAAGCGGCCAACTTGACAGCAAGGTCCGCGAGCCCGGCTCGGCAGGCGCGCATTTAACGGCCCAAACGCGCTCATTCGGGGCGATGGCGTGTCATGTGCCAGAAAAGCCAATTCGGTAAGCTCGCTGCGATCGCCTTTGAGCGACGTATCGAATGCATTTTCGAACGATTACTTAAAAACGAAAGCCAACCACACTCATAAGACCATGCAATCTGTTGCTGAAACTCGGCGAACGCCTGTCTCGCCGATCGCCATCGCCGTCTTTGCGCTTGTTGCCATCGTAGGTCTCTATTACGTCAAGTGGTCGCCGTACTACCATCGAGCGTTCGTCGCAGCCAGTACCCACTCCATCGGCCATTCGATCCTGACAGGTATCGCATCGACGGCAGAGCCGCCCTCCTGGCACGCCGCCGTGAATTACGCGGTGGCCTATGGACGAGCAATTTGGCAGGCATTGGTGCTCGGCTTGTTGCTCGGCTCAGCGGTGCAGACGCTGGTGCCGGCGCAATGGCTTGCACGCTTGCTCGGTCAAGCGGGGTTTCGCAGCGTCGCAGTCGGTGGATTGCTGTCGCTGCCGGGCATGATGTGCACGTGCTGCGCGGCTCCCGTCGTTGTTGGTCTG
>NZ_DATJJF010000189.1:0-7604 GCF_035492435.1 Trinickia sp. | reverse complement strand
GTCCTTGTCATCGAGTGGAAGCGACAGCAAGTCGTAGTGGACAACTGGCAGGACGCTACCGGAGGGTGCAACGAAAGCGTGCTGTCGCAGCGTTTTTCGGACGAACGGAACGACAAGCGCCCTCGATTGGCAAATTCGCGCCCGCTCGCTTAGCGGCGTCCTTGATGTCGGCAAGTGACACGCAACGATCAAGGCGAGTGTCCCGATCAAACGGAAATCTTTCTTCGCGTTTTCCTTGCGGGCGACAGCCCATGCAACCGGCGACACATTGTGATGAAGGGACACCGCAAATAACCAAAAATTCGCCTTCTTATACAAAGCTTCGCGTCACCACGGTAGTCTGGCTCGAGAAGACTTACATTTGCCCTCGTTCGATAGCGTCTCTGAGAGCCAATTATGCAGCCGGTCCTAATCAGCCCTATACCCCATCCTTCACTCCCCGAGTCCGACGGGCGCGGCAAATTGGACGGCAATAGCCCGAAAGGAAATAGCCGCAGCACTACCGCACAACAGTCACCGGAATTACTCAATGGCTTGGATTCACGACCGAAAAGGGATGCGAATTCACCGTCCGTCCGGCCTATGGGATCCACGTCGGCGGCTCAACCGCTCTCCCAGCGACCGTTACGACGATCAGGTGCCATTAAATATTCCGGCAACTCGTCAGCTCCTTCGCCCAGCGTCTCTCGGTCTGTAAGACCCGCGAAGTCCAACGGAGAGGCTGCGGTGGATTCACACTCGAGCGATCTCAGCGCGATTATCGGCAATATGTTTGAAGCCCCGATTTGGACGTCCCCCAAAGTGTCCTTGTCCTACACGCCGCCCGGCCCTTCAAAACCGGACGACGCGCTCTCGCTTGCGTTGCAGGCGACAGCATCGCCGCTCGGACATCCCAGTCCCAAAGACAGATTTACCGACTTTTTTAGCAGCCAAAAGTCAAACATCGGCAGCAGTTTCAAAGAGATTTTTGGCAAGTTCTCATCAAAAATACGGGAGGGTGGAACAGCGATGCTTCCGAAGCCCGGCCTTCGAGACATAATTACCAACTTCGGTAGCGCCGTGTCGTCAAAAACCAAAATCAGCATCGAACAGGCTAGGGATTCTGGGAAATCAATTCTCCCAGACGAGAAGATGGAGAAAGAGTGGATAAATCGCTCGATCCGATCGGGTCTTGATGCAGTTGACCAATTAAGACAAAGTGGCCCAAATAGTCTTAATTCATACATTATTATACTAAGAGAGAATGACGAACCGAGTCTCAGAAATGCAGCGACAGGCAATGGCTCATTTCGCAGATTTGCTACAGCGCCGAGAGCTTGCTCAATCAATTTGAGTCAATGGCAAAAAGGCGTTAAAACCTTGCCAAAGACGGCACAGGAAGCCGTTCACGACCTCCAGAAGTTCTACGAGAACAACAAAGATCTGATAGCACTCGGAGACGCTGCAAGGTTTAACAACTTCAAACCAACAGCAGATGACGTAAATAAGATCAAAAAACAAATACGTGAAGGCGTTTCGCTAATGCTTAATTTAAAAATGGCGATGAAACCGGAACAACTCCCCATGGAAAGAGAAGCAGAATAAACAGCAGATCATTGTGCTGTTTGCTTGTCAACGACAGCAATCCATCCCGCTGTGGTGAGCATCGCAAGCCATCCGAGCAGGAAATACGGGGAAAGTTGAGCGCTTGACGACCTCGCGGCGGCGGCAAAATCCATCTCCCGCCACGCCCAGCCTCATCCATCCACACAAGAAAATTCCACCCCCATGCGCCCCACACCCGCCGCCTGCATATCCTTCCACGCCCGCTCAAGCGACCCGTCAAGGTCGATGGCCCGGCAGGCATCGTCGACGACGACTGCATCGAGCCCAGCCGCACGTGCATCGAGCGCCGTCCACGCAACGCAATAGTCGGTCGCAAGTCCGCAGCACCACACGCGTCGAACCCCCGACTCGCGCAGGTAGCCGGCCAAGCCCGTCGATGTCTTCCGGTCCGCTTCGACAAACGCGGAGTAGCTGTCGATGTCGCGTCGATGCCCTTTGCGTATCAGCAGCCTCGCGCGGTTGACCTCAAGATCGGCATGCAACGCGGCCCCTGCTGAGCCTTGCACGCAATGCAGCGGCCACAGCACCTGCTCGCCGTAGGGCAGCGCGAGCGTCTCGAAAGGCTGGCGTCCCGCGTGGTTGGCGGCGAAGGACACATGGTCGGCGGGATGCCAATCCTGCGTGAGCACGACATGCTCGAAGCCGGCCATGAGCCGATTGACGACGGGCACCACCTCGTCGCCGCGCGTGACGGGCAGCGCGCCGCCCGGCATGAAGTCGTATTGCACGTCAATGACGAGCAGCGCCTCACTCGGTCCCTTCATCGTGTCACCTCTCATTAGCCGTTCCCGGCGTCGCCATCAGGACAGCACGCAGACATCGCGTCGAGCAGCGTGGTAAAGCCGTCATCTTGTGATTGCGATGAGCCCGCTCAGCCGAAAATCCGGACCCGTCAAATAAACAAAAACAACGTCGATATCGGACATCTTCCTCGCAATGTCTTCAGCCCGTATTCTCGCGCCCTCGCCGACGAGTGCATAGGTGTGCGGCGCCCCGGCACGCAAAGCCCCGCGAGCGCGGTTCGACAGCGCGAGACTGCAGCCGGCGACGCGTTCCGAACGGGCCGCTTACAATGTCGGGTAACCCAGAGGCCACCCAACATGTCGCTTTCCCCAAGCATCGCCGAGCCCATCGAGGCAACGGCGTCACTCGCCGCGGCGCTCGGCGCCGAGCGTGCCGCTTCGTTCGCAAGCCTCGGCAGCGCCTTTTATACGCGCCTGCCTGCGTCGCCGCTGCGCGATCCGTACCTTGTCGGTTTTTCGTCCGATGCGGCGGCCCTGCTCGGACTCGATGCGTCGATCACCGACAACGCCGGCTTTGCCGCCTTCTTCTCCGGTAATCCAACTCGGGAATGGCCCGAACAAGCGCTGCCGTATGCGTCCGTTTATTCCGGTCACCAATTCGGCGTCTGGGCCGGCCAGCTCGGCGACGGCCGCGCACTGTCGCTCGGCGAGCTCGAGCATGACGGCGCGCGCCATGAACTCCAGCTCAAGGGCAGCGGCCGCACGCCTTACTCGCGCATGGGCGATGGCCGCGCCGTGCTGCGCTCGTCGATTCGCGAGTTCCTCTGCTCAGAGGCGATGCACCACCTCGGCATCCCGACAACGCGTGCATTGTGCGTAATCGGGTCCGACGAATCCGTGCGCAGGGAGGAGATGGAGACCGCGGCAGTGGTGACGCGCATTTCGCCGAGCTTCGTGCGCTTCGGTCACTTCGAGCACTTTTATTCGGCCGATCGCATCGACGAGCTGCGAGCGCTGGCCGATCATGTCATCGAGCGGTTTTATCCAACGTGCCGCGAGGCAAAGGATCCGTACCTTGCCCTGCTCGACGCCGTGGCGGTCCGCACAGCTGAGCTCGTGGCACAGTGGCAGACTGTTGGCTTCTGTCATGGCGTCATGAATACGGACAACATGTCGATCCTCGGTCTTACGATCGACTACGGCCCGTTCGGCTTCATCGACGGCTTCGATGCCCTGCACGTCTGCAACCACTCCGACACGCATGGCCGCTACGCTTATCGGATGCAACCGCAAATCGCTTACTGGAACTGCTTTTGCCTGGCGCAGAGCCTTTTGCCACTCATCGGCGCGCAACACGACGAAGCGGTGCGTTCTGAGCGATCCGTCGCCGAGGCACAGCAGGCGCTCGAAAGCTTCAAGAGGCATTTTGCGCCAGCGCTCGCACGGCGGCTGCGCGACAAGCTGGGCCTCGCGCAGGAGCAGCCCGGTGACGACGCACTCGCCAATCGTCTGCTGGAACTCATGCATGCCAATCGTGCCGACTTTACGCTGACGTTTCGCCGTCTTGCCGACGTGTCGAAGCACGATGCGAGCGAGGACGCGCCGGTGCGAGACTTGTTCCTCGATCGCGACGCATTTGACCGCTGGGCCGTCGACTACCGCGCTCGGCTTGCCGCAGATCCTCGCGACGATGCCGCCCGGCGTGAGGCGATGAACCAAGTCAATCCGAAATACGTGCTGCGCAACCATCTTGCGGAGACGGCGATCCAACGGGCGAAGGAGAAGGACTTCTCGGAGCTCGAGCGGCTCGCGGCCGTGCTGCGCCGTCCGTTCGACGAGCAGCCCGAATTCGAATCTTATGCGGCCCTGCCGCCCGACTGGGCGAGCACGCTATCGGTAAGCTGCTCGTCTTGAGCCGCGACCGTCAGCCCCGCCTTCCATAACCGGCGCCTTTGCGTACACGGGCGCCTCTGACTTCAGAGAGATCCTCATGACTGACCGCACCGACCCGCAGGCCGTGCCCGACACGAGCGAAGCACCTCGCGATACCTATCCGGTTAGCAAATCCGACGAAGCGTGGCGTAGCGAATTGTCCGACATGCAGTACGAGGTGACGCGCCAAGCCTCAACCGAATACCCGTTTACCGGCCGCTACTGGAACCACTGGGAGCGCGGCGTCTACGACTGCGTTTGTTGCGGTACGCCGCTCTTCGAATCATCGACGAAGTTTGACGCCGGCTGCGGCTGGCCCAGCTATTTCCAGCCGCTCAACGGCGAAGTCATCGAAGAAAAGACGGACCGTTCGCACGGCATGCTTCGCATCGAAGTGCGATGCAAGCAATGCGGCGCGCATCTCGGCCACGTCTTTGAGGATGGTCCGGCCCCGACAGGGCTACGCTACTGCATCAATTCGGCTGCGTTACAATTCGAGCCCAAGTAGCGCGCACCCCGCCGCCCCTGGGAGGCAGGGGCGCGCCTCCCAAGCCACGCGCCCCCGGCGCGTCGAATCGGACGTAGTGCTCGCGCGCAGGTGACGTTCAGCGCGAGCCCCGTCCTGAATCATTGCGATGCTTCGGCTTTTTTATTCATGAAATTTCTCTTCGATCTTTTCCCGATCGTTCTGTTTTTTGTCGCTTTCAAGCTCTGGGGCATCTTCACCGCCACCGCAGTCGCGATCGTCGCCACGCTACTCCAAGTCGCTTGGATGGCCTTTCGCCATCGCAAGGTCGACACAATGCTGTGGGTCAGCCTCGTCGTCATCGTCGTCTTCGGCGGTGCAACGCTCCTGCTCCACAACGAAAAATTCATTCAATGGAAACCGACGGCGCTTTATTGGCTCTTTACGGTCGGGCTATTCGTTGCGCGTTATGGGTTCCGCAAGAACGTGATCGAAACCATGATGGGCAAGCAGCTGACGCTGCCGCATGCAATCTGGGATAGGCTCAACATCGCATGGGCTCTTTTTTTCTTCGCGCTGGGCATCGCAAACTTATATGTCGTCGGTAACTTTACCGAAGCGCAATGGGTGAATTTCAAACTTTTTGGGACGACGGGAGCCATGGTTGTTTTCATCGTCGCCCAAAGTCTCTGGCTCTCGAAGTATATGAAGGAGGATTGAGCCAATGAACGGGCTTTCTGCAACGGAATTCCTGAACGCAACGCCGGCCGAGCGCATCGCGTTCATTGAGGGTCGGCTTGACGCGGCGCTTGCGCCCTCTAAAACCATCGTGCGCGACGATAGCGCGTTGCACGCGGGCCATGCCGGTGCGGCCGCCGGAGGGCATTATTCGGTAACGATCGTATCCACGGCCTTCGTCGCCAAGGCACGTCTCGCCCGGCATCGCCTGGTGTATGATGCGCTGGCCGATGTGATGAAACGCGGCATACACGCTTTGGCGATCACGGCATATACGCCTGAAGAGTTTTCCGGGTTACCGGATTTGCCGCCTTCGACGCCTTCCATATAGATTGAAAGCCCTCGGACCGCGTGCAATCGAACGCCAAGGGCGACATTTTGTTCAACGAATCTTTGCCGCTAGGAACGTTAGGAAACTTCCGATGACTTATAACAAAACGCGTCTTTGGGTACTGCTCGCCGCATTCGCAGCCGCGCCCGCCTTTGCGCAGAACATCGCTGTGGTGAACGGTACGGCCATTCCCAAGTCCCGAGCCGATGCACTCGTTGCTCAACTCGTGAAGCAAGGTCAGGCCGACACCCCGCAGCTGCAGCAAGCCGTGCGCGACGAGCTGATCAATCGCGAAATTCTGATGCAAGAGGCGGTGCGCGAAAACATTCCGGCGCGCCCGGACGTGAAGGCACAAGTGGCCGTCGCCGAGCAAACGGTCGTCCTGCGTGCGCTCATCGAGGAGTACCTCTCAAAGAACAAGCCGACTGATGCTGAAGTCAAGGCGCGTTATGACCAGCTCGTGAAGCAAGCGGGCGGCAACGAGCTGCACCTGCACCATATCCTCGTCGACAACGAGCAGCAGGCGAACGACTTGATCGCGAAGATCAAGGCTGGCGCGAAGTTCGAAGATCTCGCCAAGCAGTACTCGAAAGACCCGGGTTCGGCTAAAAATGGCGGTGACCTCGACTGGTCGAACCCCAGCGCTTACGTGCCTGAGTTCGGCAAGGCAGCCGAGCAGCTGAAGAAGGGCCAAATGACGCAGACGCCTGTCCACACGCAGTTCGGCTGGCACATCATCCGTCTCGACGACACGCGCCCGATCACGCCGCCGCCGTTGGATCAAGTCAAACCGCAAATCGTTCAGCAATTGCAGCAGGAAAAGCTCCAGGCGTTCGAGCAGAGCCTGAAGGCTAAAGCCAAGATTCAGTAACGCGACATTTGCGCCAATACAAAAATGCCGCGCTTGCGCGGCATTTTTTTGACAGGCAACGCGAGCGTATACCCATGCGTTGTTGCTGAAAGGCGCGACTCAAAGATGGTGGGGCCACTCGGTCCGCCATTCGATGAATGGCAGACCGCTTGGGTACCATCCTTGCTGTTCAGCTTCGCCAGCCTCTAAAGCTGTAGCGTTGAACAAGGCGTTTGCCGGCAGCTTTAACACCTGGCTGAGGCCCGTCGTAGTCAACGCAAGGCTCTAGCTATTGGCCGATTGCCGAGGCAGAGCGATTGCAATGTCTGCATCGCAGGACAAATCGAAGTCGACCCGATGCAGATCGTGGTCATTCTAGAGGCCCGCAGACGACAGCCGGCCTGATCAAACTGCTAGGTTCGCTCAATCCAACACCGGCCTTGGGCGGCGTTGTCATCCTGTTATACCTAGGCGCTACTGCCAGGCATTACAACAGGAACCCCTTAATTTGGAGCGAGCCATCCTCTTGCAGCTTGCCATAGACGTAAATCGCGGATTTGTTCGGCGTAGACAAAAGCGCAAGCAGGTATTTTTCCTCTACCGAACCTGAAATCGGCTTCGCGAATGTCTGACGGTGCTCGGCGCCCTTTAAATACACGCTAACGGTGAAATCTTGCGATTCTCCGTCGAGAAACACAGCAAGGTAATCGGGACGCAACCAGGTACCCTCCTCCCCCTCTTTTTTGAATGAAGCAAGGTAATCGGGGGTAGCCTGCTGTGGGTACGCCGAACCAGGATGTAGGTACGCCGAACCAGGGTGCAGGTATGCCGCGCCAGGATGCAGGTACGCCGAACCAGGATGCAGGTATGCCGCGCCAGGATGCAGGTACGCCGAACCGGGATGCAGGTATGCCGCGCCAGGGTGCAGGTACGCCGAAC
>NZ_DATJJF010000188.1:0-9620 GCF_035492435.1 Trinickia sp. | reverse complement strand
GATGCGCCGTGGCCTAAAGTCGACGAAACGGCACTGGAGCAAGCCGAGATTGAGCTCGTGCTGCAGGTCAACGGCAAAGTGCGCGGCGCGCTGACGATCGCGAAGGATGCCCCGCGCGACGCCATCGAGGCGGCGGCGCTCGCGCACGAAATGTTCGCGCGCTTCAGCGAAGGCAAGTCCCCGAAAAAGATCGTCGTGGTTCCGGGACGCCTGGTGAACATTGTCGTTTGAGGGGAGAGGGTCGGGTGAAGCGCCGTTTCGCTGCAATGGATGGGAATATTCAGGAGCTACTGTGATTCGCCGATCGTTTCTCGCTTTCGCGTGCGGCGCGCTGACGCTGAGCGCGTGCGGATTCAAGCTGCAGGGGCAGCAGAACTACGCCTTCAAGCGGCTTGCGATCGTGGGTGCTGCGCCGCCCGTCGCTGCGCGCCTCACGCGCATGGTGGAAGGCGGGAGCGACACGGTCGTCGTCAGCTCGCCCGCCAATGCGGACGCGATTCTGACGGTGAGCGAAGGCCGCGGCCAGTTGACGCTCACGCTCAATTCGCTGGGCATCGCCGAGGAGTATCAGCTCAACTACTCGCTGAATTACACGCTCATCGGCGCTGACGGCACGGTGTTGCTACCGGGGAGCGTTATCGCGCTCGATCGCGCGATGACCTACAGCGACAAGTACACGCTGGCGAAGGCGCAGGAAGCGGATCTGCTTTATGCCGACATGCAGAACGACGCCGTCAATCAGCTGACTCGGCGCTTGGCCGCCGTGCGCTCGCTGCACCCCACGCCAAGTCAGCAGATTCCGGCCATTGTGCCGCGTGCGCCGCTGCCGCCGCCGCCGCTGTAATTTCGCCTTGGGTCTTTAGCCGCCGGTATAACCGACACGATGCAATTGCGACTCGACGCGCTTGAAGCGCATCTCGCCAAGGGGCTCGGAAGCCTCTACGTCGTCTATGGTGACGAGCATCTGCTCGCGCAGGAGGCGTGCGACCGCATTCGCGCGGCGGCGCGTGCAGCCGGCTTCACCGAGCGTTCCGTCTTCACCGTTGAGCGCAGTTTCGACTGGAGCTCGCTCATCGGCGCAAGCCAATCGATGTCGCTCTTCGGCGAGCGTCAGTTGATCGAACTGCGCATACCGTCGGGCAAACCCGGCAAGGACGGCGCCGATGCGTTGAAAGCGCTCGCGTCGGCGGGCAATCCCGACGTGTTGATGATGGTGACGTTGCCGCGGCTCGACGCCGCTACGCAGAAGGCCGCGTGGTTTGCGGCGCTCGCCGATGCGGGTGTCGCATTGCGCATCGATGCGGTGGATCGGGCGCAACTGCCGAACTGGGTGGCGCAGCGGCTTGCGCAGCAAGGACAGCGCGTCGCGGCCGGCGAGGAGGGGCGCCGCGCGCTGCAATTCATCGCGGAGCGCGTCGAGGGCAATTTGCTCGCCGCGCACCAGGAAATTCAGAAGTTGGGGCTGCTCCATCCGCCTGGCGTGCTGACATTCGAGCAGGTGCACGACGCCGTACTCAACGTCGCACGGTACGATGTCTTCAAGCTCAATGAAGCGATGCTGGCGGGCGACGTGGGTCGCCTCTCGCGCATGGTGGACGGCTTGAAGGGCGAAGGTGAAGCGGCCGTGCTCGTCCTTTGGGCGTTGACCGAAGAGCTGCGCACGCTGCTCAAGATCAAGCGCGGCATGGCCGACGGCAAGCCGCTCGCCACGCTGCTGCGCGAAAACCGTGTATGGGGGCCGCGCGAACGGCTGATCGGGCCGGCGCTTTCGCGGTTGAGCGAGGCACAGCTCGAAGAGGGCCTAGCACTTGCCGCTGGACTCGACCGCCAAGTGAAAGGGCTTACCGGGACGGCACCGAGCAGTTCGGGGCGTGAGGCACTGCCCCCCGATCCATGGGACGGGCTGTTCGAGCTTGCCGCGCTGGTTGCGGCACCGGGCAAGCGCTCGTCGGCCGGTCCGCGCGCTGCGGCATGAGTGCCCCCGCAATTCGCCGGGTTCCCCTTACAATCGATGAAACCTCTTTGCCCCGCGCGGTGCTTTAGCCTATTGCGCGACTTGCGAGAATGACGATGGATATCGACGAGTACATGAACGGCGTCGGCCGCCGAGCCCGCCAAGCGTCTCGCGCCATGGCGCGAGCCGCGACGGCTGCGAAAAATGATGCCCTCGAGGCGATTGCGCGTGCGATCGAGCGCGAGGCGACGACGCTGAAGGAGGCGAACGCGCGCGACGTCGAGCGTGCGCGTGAAAAAGGGTTCGACGCCGCGTTCATCGACCGCCTGACACTGTCGGACAAGGCGCTAGCGACGATGGTGGAAGGCCTGCGCCAAGTCTGCGCATTGCCAGACCCGATTGGCGAGATCGATGGGCTCAAGTATCGTCCGACCGGAATCCAAGTCGGGCGCATGCGCGTGCCGCTTGGCGTCGTCGGGATCATTTACGAGTCGCGCCCCAACGTCACGATCGACGCCGCCGCGCTGTGCTTGAAGTCAGGCAACGCGACGATTTTGCGTGGTGGCTCCGAGGCGCTCGCGTCGAACACGGCACTCGCGGCATTGATTGGCGAGGGGCTCGCGGCGGCGGGATTGCCGCGCGATGCCGTGCAGGTCATTGAGACGGCAGACCGCGCCGCGGTCGGCAAGCTCGTCACGATGACAGAGTACGTCGACGTCATCGTGCCGCGCGGGGGCAAGAGCCTCATTGCGCGGCTGATGGAGGAGGCGCGTGTGCCGATGATCAAGCATCTCGACGGCGTATGTCATGTCTATGTCGACGATCGCGCCGATATCGCCAAGGCGCTCGTCGTTTGCGATAACGCGAAGACGCATCGTTACGGCACCTGCAACACGATGGAAACGCTGCTTGTCGCGCGCGGGATCGCACATGCCGTGCTGCCGCCGCTTGCGCGCCTCTTTCGCGAAAAGGGGGTCGAGCTGCGTGTCGACCGAGCGACGCGTGCTGTGCTGGAGCCGGCATGCGGCAACGATGCGCCGCCGCTGGTGCTTGTCGATGCGACCGAGGAGGATTGGCGTACCGAGTACCTCGCGCCGGTGCTTTCGATCAAGATTGTCGACGGTATGGACGCCGCCATCGAGCACATCAACACCTACGGCTCAGCCCATACCGACGCGATTCTGACCGAAGACCACGATCGTGCGATGCGCTTTTTGCGTGAAGTCGATTCGGCCAGCGTGATGGTCAACGCATCGACGCGCTTTGCCGACGGCTTCGAGTATGGGCTTGGCGCCGAGATCGGCATTTCCAACGACAAACTGCACGCGCGCGGTCCAGTGGGGCTTGAAGGGCTGACATCGCTCAAGTACGTCGTGCTCGGACACGGCGAAGTGCGCCAGTAAGCGGCCAGCCGAGTCTCAAGAATAACGAACCCGTCACACGAAACAAACAATCGGCGCTCAACAATTGGCGATGCTCTGGATCAAAACGTTTCACATCGTCCTCGTGGCCGGCTGGTTCGCGGGGCTCTTTTATCTACCGCGCATTTTCGTCAATCTCGCGATGGAAACGGAGCCGGCAGCGCTCAGCCGGCTTCTCACGATGGCGAGGAAGCTCTTTCGCTTCATGACGTTCATTGCCGTTCCGGCGCTGGCGTGCGGGCTTTGGTTGTGGCTCGTCGTCGGCATTGGCACGGGTCAGGGGTGGATTCACGCCAAGGTCGGCGTGGTCGTATTGCTGATTGCCTATCACGGCTACTGCGGACGTCTGCTCGCCACTTTCGAGCGCGGTGAGAACCGCCGCTCGCATCGCTGGTACCGCTTCTTCAACGAATTGCCCGTGCTCGGCATGTTGGCGGCCGTCGCGCTCGTGGTCATCAAGCCTTTCTAAGACGAAGCGCGCTCGCGTGCCCATCGCTGGGGCCGTCGGCGAGTCGGTGCATCGAGCACTACGCTTTGAGGTCTTGCGATGGTATCGACGCTCGTTCGGGCGACCGCCTTGTCTGCCCATCGCGAGGTGGTCGCCTCGATGCTGCGTCGCGATTGGCAGCCTGGAACCTTTGCGCTTCTTGCGCTGCGTAATTCATTTCGCACCGTCGATGCGGCGGCGGGCGATCGTCACCTTTGCGCGATTGAGCTTGTCGGCGAGAGCCGGCCCGCGCCGCAGCGCAACGCCGACAGCGAGGATGTCGCCGATTGCGAGATGCGATATGCGGGAGGTCATGGGCGAGAAGATATCCGTTTCCTCGACCACGTTGGCGATCAGGCTCACGGTGGCGATCTGCGCGAGCGGCGAGTTGCCCTGTGTGATGGCGATGACTTTCGCTCCGCAATCGAGTGCTGATTGAGCGGCATCGACGATGTCGCGCGTGCGCCCTGTATTTGAAATGGCCACGACGACGTCGCTGTCGTTGAGCAGCGCCGCCGACATCGCGTAGGTGTGCGGATCCCCGTATGAAACGCTCGGAATGCCAAGGCGGAAGAACTTGTGCTGGATGTCCTGCGCGGCGACGCCTGAGCCGCCGGCACCGTAGAACTCAATGCGCGACGCCTGCGCGAGCAACTCGATTGCCTTGGCGACGCTCGTGGCCGACAAGCTGTTGCGCACCTCCATCAGCGCGCCGATAGTGCGGTCGAACACTTTGGCGATCACGCCCGGCGCCGATTCGTCCGGACGCACGTCCCGATAGACGGACGGCACGCTCTGAGCGATGCTTTGTGCAAGACGAATCTTGAATTCACGGAAACCGCTGCAGCCGAGCGCCTGACAAAAGCGTGCGATCGTCGGCTGGCTGACGCCGACTCGCTGCGCGAGCTCCGTCATCGCGACGTCCAGGATCTCGCGCGGCGCATCGAGAATGTAGTCGGCCAGTTTGCGTTCAGACGGGCGCAGTTGAGCGCGCATCGCTTCGATTCGGGCAAGCATGGAATGAGGGCACGGTTTGTGCGGGGCAGTCGTTCATGGTCAGCAGTAATTGCTGGTGGTATGTACAAAATCTACATGATTTTTATCGGTCGGTCGATAGGGTAGGTACGCACGCTGAGGCGGATTTATTATCGGATAGGCCGTCGCTAGGGGCGGCGATGTGCTGCGCAGCCCGCAAGCGTCGGACATGACCAGGCTTGCTGTGATGTAGCTTTTCTACTAGACTTTGTGCGCCACTCATCCGTACGATCGGCGGATGCCGCTGTTGCCTCGCTGCTATCCGTTGGGGCTTTCGACCACCGCCGACATTCGAAGTAAGGAGCGTCTCGCCATGGTTTCGCCGCATCCCACGCTGATCGAAGTGACCGAGCGCATTGTTGCTCGAAGCCAGGCGACGCGCTCGGCCTATCTCGCGCGCATTGACGCGGCTCGCGGCCGGTTTCCAGCGCGCGGCGCGCTGTCGTGCGCGAATCTCGCGCATGGTTTTGCCGGGCTCGAGGGTAACGAAAAGCTCGCGGTGAAAGCGATGCGCGTGCCGAACGTCGGCATCGTGTCGTCATACAACGAGATGCTCTCGGCGCACGCACCGTACAGGGATTATCCCGACATCATCAAGCGCGCCGCGCAAGAAAACGGCGGGGTTGCGCAATTCGCGGGCGGCGTTCCGGCGATGTGCGATGGCATCACGCAAGGCAATCCGGGCATGGAGCTGTCGCTGTTTTCACGCGAGGTCATTGCCATGGCGACGGCCGTCGCGCTCACGCATAACATGTTCGACGCGGCACTCTTCCTTGGCATTTGCGACAAGATCGTGCCGGGGCTTCTCATCGGCGCGCTGCATTTCGGCCATCTGCCAGCGATTTTTGTGCCGGCCGGGCCGATGACGAGTGGCTTGTCCAACGACGACAAAGCGAAGATCCGTCAACAGTTCGCCATGGGGCAAGTCGGTCGCGATGCGCTGCTCGAGGCCGAAGCGGCCGCCTATCACGGGCACGGCACCTGCACCTTTTATGGCACCGCGAACAGCAATCAGATGCTGATGGAAGTGATGGGGCTGCATTTGCCGGGTGCCGCGTTCGTGCACCCGCACACGCCGCTGCGCGATGCGCTCACGGCCGCCGCCGCACACCGGGTGCTCGATTTGACGGCTGAGCGCGGCAACTACACACCGATCGGCCATGTCATCGATGAAAAGGCCATCGCTAACGGCATCGTCGCCTTGTTGGCCACTGGCGGTTCCACCAACCACACGCTGCACCTCGTTGCCATCGCACGTGCGGCCGGCATCGTCATCGACTGGGACGATTTCGATCGACTCTCGCAGGCCGTCCCGCTGCTCGCGAAGATCTACCCGAACGGCAAGGCCGACGTTAATCACTATCACGCGGCAGGCGGCATGGCGTTTCTCACGCGCAACTTGCTCGAAGGCGGGCTGTTGCATGAGGACGTGACGACCGTGGCCGGCCGCGGCCTCTCGCACTACACGCAGGAGCCGCGCCTTCTCGACGGTGCGCTGACGTGGGTGCCAGGCGCCGAGACGAGCGGGGATACTAACGTGCTGCGGCCGATCGGCGACCCGTTCCAGCCCGACGGCGGCCTGCGCCTGATGCAAGGCAAGGCCGGCCGAGGCGTGATCAAGATTTCGGCTGTCACGCCCGAGCATCGCGCTGTACGTGCGCCGGCCATCGTTTTCGATTCGCAAGAGGCCGTGCAGGCAGCGTTCGACAATGGCGAACTCAAGCGCGATTTCGTTGCAGTCGTGCGCTTCCAAGGGGCGCGGGCCAACGGCATGCCTGAGCTGCACCGTCTGACGCCTTTGCTCGGTGTGCTGCAAGACCAAGGCTTTCACGTCGCGCTCGTCACTGATGGGCGCATGTCGGGCGCATCGGGCAAAGTGCCGGCTGTCATTCATGTCTCGCCTGAAGCCATTCAAGGCGGCCCGCTCGGCAAGGTCCGTACGGGCGACATGATCGTTATCGATGCCGAGCAAGGCGTGCTCGACGTCGAGATCGATGCCGCGCTATGGGCTGCGCGCAAGGTCGACATGCCGAAGCACCAGGCCGAGAACGAAGTCGACTTCGGGCGCGAGCTGTTCGGGGTATTTCGGGCGGCGGCGATGCCAGCCGAGATGGGCGCCTCGGTGTTCGGGCCGCTCGTCGGTGAGCTGGCCGAACGACACGTCCACGCAACCCGGTAACGAGAGAGGAGTGCACATGAAAAAGATCGAAGACATCGTCCGCTTGGGACCTGTCATTCCCGTTCTTGCGTTCGATTCGGTCGAGCAAGGCGAGCACGTGTCGCGCGCGCTTCACGCCGGCGGCGTGAAGGTGCTGGAAATCACGCTGCGCACACCGGCCGGATTGCAGGCCATCGAGCGTGCGAGCCAGCTCGCACCCGATATCGTCGTTGGCGTTGGCACGATTACGAAGCCCGAGCATTGCGCACTTGCGAAAAAGGCCGGTGCGCAGTTCGGCGTTTCGCCGGGGCTCACCAAGGAGATGCATCAGGCGGCGCAGGATGCTGGGCTGCCGCTCTTGCCCGGCGTGATGACACCGACCGACATTCTGGTTGCGCTTGAACTCGGCTACGAAATCGTGAAGTTTTTTCCCGCGCAACAGGCCGGTGGCGTTGCGATGCTGCAGGCTTTCCAGGGGCCGTTCCCGACACTGAAGTTTTGTCCCACGGGTGGTATCACGGTCGACACAGCCCCCAGTTTTCTGGCGTTGCCGAACGTGGTCTGCGTGGGTGGTTCGTGGCTCACGCCGAAATCGGTTCTTGCCGCGCAGCAATGGGACGAAGTCACGCGCCTCGCGCACGGTGCCTCCGAGCTTGCTGTGCATCAGCGGTAAGCGTTCTATCGCGTCGTCTTCGCCCTGGCTGCGGTGCTTCGAGGTGGAAGCGGGATGATCGTCATCTTGATGGGCGTGTCGGGGGCGGGCAAGACAAGAATCGGCCAACTGCTGGCCGATCGGCTGTCGTGCACGTTTGACGACGGTGACGCGTTTCACAGCGCAGCGAACAAGGACAAGATGGCACGCGGCGTTCCCCTGACCGACGAGGACCGCTGGCCGTGGATGTCCGCAATCCGCGAGGCGATCGAAGCAAAGTTGCGCGCGGGTGAGGCGGCGGTATTCGCGTGTTCGTCGCTCAAGCGCATCTACCGCGATATGCTTCGTGGCGGTGTTGAGCATCAGAGCGGCGACGTCTGCTTTGTCTATCTGAAGGGTTCCTTCGAGCTGCTGCGCGAGCGGCTAGGTTCGCGAACCGGGCACTTCTTTGAGCCGTCGTTGCTGCGAAGCCAACTGGATACGCTCGAAGAGCCTGATGAGGATGAGGCGCTGACCGTCAGCATCGAATCCCGGCCCGAGGCGATCGTCGACGAAATCGTCAAGGGTCTGGCGCATCAGCCTCGGTCGATGCGTTGACCGACGGCGTGGACTCATTGACCACCTCGGCCGAATCGAAAATCAAAGGATGCCTAGAGCGCAATATCAAGTGGCTTGGCTCATCATGTCGGCCAACAACGCCCATCGCTCATGATCGCGCCACTCGCCGTTGATGCGAAGATACCGCGGCGAAAAGCCTTCTTTTTGAAAGCCCACCCGGCGTACGAGTGCAATCGATGCTGCATTTCCCGGTTGAATATTTGCTTCGAGGCGATGCAAGCCGAGGTCGCCAAAAGCGTAACCGACGGTGGCGCGCAACGCTTCGGTCATCAATCCTTTGCGGTTGAATTGCGACATCCCGTAATAGCCGAGATACGCGCTTTGAAAGCCACCTGCAACGATCTCGTTGATGTTGATAACGCCGACAATCTGATTCGAAGCAGTTTCGCGCGCGATAAGACCCACGTTGGGGCCCGTTAGGCACCGCGTGAACCAGCTGTCGAACCCCGCTTGATCCGTGAACGAGCCGACCCAAGGCAAGTGGTACGCCTGATTGGCTCGGTTGGCGGAAATCAATTCGGTGGCGTCCGCGGGGGTAACACGGCTGATTTGAACGGTGCTCATGGGACTTTGGGGACGTATTGTTTGATCCGACAAAGCGTATCGCGATCATGGCCGAAAGCAAAGCCAGCTTTCAGCCACAACCCCACGTGCCGGACAGCCGTCGTCCGACAAAAAACTCAAAGCATATCGCTTCGCCCGTGAGCGTCGCTGTTGCCAGACGGGCGCTTCGCCCCCGCGATCGTAAAGAGCCGAACGGCCTCCTCAAGGACGCCCGCCATATCGCCAAGACGCTGGGCCGTGGACGTCGCCTGCTCGACCAGCGCTGCGTTTTGTTGAGTGGCGCTGTCGAGGTGGGTGATGGCTTGGTTCACCTGGATAATGCCGTCAGCCTGTTCACCGCTAGCATTCGAGACTTCGGCGATGATGTTTGAAACCCGGCTGACGGCTTCGTCGATCGAGGTCATCTGCGATGTCGTACGCGCGATGAGTTCCGTTCCCTGCGACACTTCGGCGACAGTCGCATCGACAACCGTTTTGATCTCCTTGGCCGAGGCCGCACAACGTTGCGCCAGCATGCGCACTTCGGCGGCGACAACAGCGAACGAACGGCCGGCCGCACCGGCGCGGGCGGCTTCGACTGCCGCGTTCAAGGCAATGATGTTCGTTTGAAAAGCGATGCCGTCGATGACACCCGTGATGTCAGCGATGCGCTGCGAAGCCGACGTGATGCCCGCCATCGTGCGTTCGACCTGAGCCGCGATTTCGCCCCCGAGCGCCGCTGCGGCCTGAGC
>NZ_DATJJF010000187.1:0-25664 GCF_035492435.1 Trinickia sp. | reverse complement strand
ACCGACGAGCAGATGGACGCGGCGGCAGACCTCGCAGAGGCCTACTCTTTACGTGAACTGCGCGTTTCGCATGAACAAAACCTGATTCTGCCGAACGTGAAGAAGAGTGACCTCTTCGCCGTGTGGGAGCGTGCGAAGCAGCATGGTTTCGCCACGCCGAACGTGGGTCTCCTTACCGATATCATTGCCTGCCCGGGGGGCGACTTCTGCTCGCTCGCGAATGCGAAGTCGATTCCGATTGCGCTGGCGATCCAGCAGCGCTTTGAGGATCTCGATTATGTCCACGATCTCGGCGAGATTTCGCTGAACATCTCGGGCTGCATGAACTCGTGTGGCCATCACCACGTGGGGAATATCGGCATTCTTGGCGTCGACAAGGACGGCTCGGAGTGGTATCAGGTGTCGCTAGGCGGCGAGCAGGGCACAGGCGCTCATGGCGCGTGCCTGGGGCGCGTCATCGGCCCGTCGTTTTCCGCAGAGGAAGTGCCTGACGTCGTGTCGACATTGATCGAGACGTATGTCGTGAGCCGTATCGACGGCGAGCGTTTCATCGACACGTTCAATCGTCTTGGTGTCGCCCCGTTCAAGGAGCGGGTCTACGCCGCGCGCCAACCCGCGCACGCCTAAATCCAGCGACGAGAGCCAAGGAAGATTTCGCAGATGACTTCGATTATCAAACACCGCACCGTCGTGGCGGATGACTGGCAGGTAGTGCGTGCAGACGTTGACGGCGCGCTGCCCGCTGCAGACACGCTGCCCGCAGGCCGTGTCCTCGTGCCGTTCGCGTTGTGGAGGCAAGCGCGTGAAACGCTGATCGCCACGCGTGCGGCCGACTCGCTCGGCGTCTGGCTTGCTCCCGACGACGAACCCGCTGATCTCGTCGGCGATTTCGGCAATATTGCGCTGATTGGCGTCGAGTTCCCCGTGTTCCGCGATGGCCGCGGCTACAGCATCGCGCGGCTCTTGCGCGAACGCCATGGCTGGCGCGGTGAGCTGCGCGCGATCGGCGACGTGCTGCGCGACCAGCTCGGCTACATGGCGCGCTGCGGCTTCGATGCGTTTGCCGTGCGCGCCGACAAGGACATTCACGACGCGCTGAACGCATTCAGCGAGCTGTCGGTGCAGTATCAATCCGCAGTCGACGTTGCTACGCCGTTGTTCCGTCGCCGCTCGGCCGCTGCGGCGTCTGCGGCGACGGGCGCCACCGCGCCAGAGGCGCGTGCATGAGCGCCGTCGTCGATTTCACCCGGCAGGGCGATGACGTCTCGGAGTCGTTGCTGGACGCCAAGACTGAGCAGCTGAACGCGCTGCTCGACGCGATTGCTGAGCGCCATGCGAAGGTCAAGTTTGCGAGCAGCCTGGCCGCCGAGGATATGCTGCTCACGCATGCGATTCTTTCCCGCAGGGTGTCGATCGGCATCTTTTCGCTCGACACGGGACGCCTTCATGCGGAGACAATCGGCATGATCGATCGCGTGCGCGAACGCTACGGGTACAAGATCGAAACGTTTCATCCGCAGCAGCAGGCCGTAGAGGCGTACGTCGCAGAGCTTGGGCTCAATGCGTTTTACGAGAGCGTCGAAGCGCGCAAGCGCTGCTGCGAGATCCGCAAGGTCGAGCCGCTCAACCGGGCGCTGGCCGGCGTGGACGCTTGGGTGACGGGACAACGCCGCGAGCAGTCGGTGACGCGGGCCGAACTTGCAGAGCAAGAGCACGATGCGGCGCGCAACGTGGCTAAGTACAACCCCCTTGCCGATTGGACGGAAGCGCAGGTGTGGGCTTACCTCGCGAAGTACAATGTCCCGGTCAACCCGCTGCATGCGCGTGGGTATCCGAGTATCGGCTGCGAGCCCTGCACGCGTGCCATCCGCCCCGGTGAAGATAGCCGGGCGGGCCGCTGGTGGTGGGAGTCGCGCGATACGAAGGAGTGCGGCTTGCACATGAGCCCGGTCACGATGTTATCGGCCGCTGGTAAAGCGGCGAGCTGAACGGCCGGCATGCAGCAAGGCAACCGAACGCAACCGTTGCGCAGTCCGAGTGCCGCGGGCCACCCCCAAGACGGGCGGGCCGAGGCCAACGACAGGAACACATTGAACATGAGCACGATTCTTGAATCCTCTACGACGAGCCCGCTTGCGGCCACGTCGAGCCGTATGGACCACCTCGACTGGCTTGAAGCGGAATCGATCCACATCCTGCGCGAGCTCGTTGCCGAATGCAGCAAGCCGGCTTTGCTGTTTTCGGGGGGCAAGGATTCGGTGGTCGTACTGCATCTGGCGTTGAAGGCCTTCGGACTCGGGCCGACGCGCAAGACGGCGCTGCCGTTTCCGCTTGTGCATATCGACACTGGCCACAACTATCCGGAAGTCATTGATTTTCGCGACCGGCGCGCAGCCGAGATTGGCGCCGAGCTCATCGTCGGTCACGTGGAGGATTCGATCAAGCGCGGCACGGTGCGGCTGCGCCGCGAGACGGACTCGCGCAACGCCGCCCAGGCCGTCACCCTGCTTGAGACGATTGCCGAGCATGGCTTCACGGCGATGATTGGCGGTGCGCGCCGTGACGAAGAAAAGGCGCGCGCCAAGGAGCGCATCTTTTCATTTCGCGACGAGTTCGGTCAATGGGATCCAAAGGCGCAACGCCCCGAGCTGTGGAGCCTCTATAACGCGCGGCTGCACCCGGGCGAGCACCTGCGTGTGTTCCCGATTTCGAACTGGACCGAGCTCGACGTCTGGCAATACATCGCGCGCGAATCGCTCGAGCTGCCGTCGATCTATTACGCGCACCAGCGCGAAATCGTCCGGCGCAACGGGCTGCTCGTACCCGTCACCCCGTTGACCCCAATGCGCGAGGGTGAAGCGAGCGAGATGGCGCTCGTGCGCTTTCGCACGGTGGGCGACATCAGCTGCACGTGCCCTGTCGCGAGCGACGCCGACGACGTCGAGAAGATCATCGCCGAGACGGCCGTGACGGACATCACCGAGCGCGGTGCGACGCGCATGGACGATCAGACGTCCGAAGCCGCGATGGAACAGCGCAAGAAGCAAGGCTATTTCTGATTATTCAGCACACCGAACGAATCCCGAGCGAGTATCGAATGCAGGACACCATGAACACTCATCAACCGGCGGACCTCGGCGTGCTGCGCTTCATCACGGCGGGCAGCGTCGACGATGGCAAGAGCACACTGATCGGGCGACTGCTCTATGACAGCAAGGCGGTGCTGTCGGATCAGCTTTCGGCGCTCTCTCGCGCGAAGAACAAGCGCACGGTGGGCGACGAGATCGATCTGTCGCTCTTGACCGACGGGCTTGAGGCCGAACGCGAGCAGGGCATCACGATCGACGTGGCCTATCGCTACTTCGCCACGGCCAAGCGCAAGTTCATCATCGCGGACACGCCGGGCCACGAGCAGTACACGCGCAACATGGTGACGGGCGCCTCGACGGCGCATGCGGCGATCATTCTCGTCGACGCCACGCGTGTGACGTTCGAGGACGGCCGCGCCGTGCTCCTGCCGCAGACGAAGCGCCACAGCGCGATCGTGAAGCTGCTCGGGCTGCAGCACGTGATCGTTGCGATCAACAAAATGGACCTCATTGATTTCAGCGAGGTGCGCTTCAACGAGATTCGCGACGCCTACGTGCAGCTCGCGCAGCAGCTCGGTCTCGCGAACATCCGGTTTGTACCTGTCTCTGCGCTCAAGGGGGACAACATCGTGCGGGCGAGCGAGCGTATGCCCTGGTATGCGGGCGAGCCGCTGCTCGATCTGCTGGAGGGGCTGCCCGTCGAGCAGCCGACGGGTGAGGCACTGCGCTTTCCGGTGCAGTGGGTGGCGCGCCAGGATGGTGCGAGCGCCGACGACTTCCGTGGCTACATGGGACGCGTGGAGTCGGGCGAGGTGCGCGTGGGCGATGCGATCACCGTGCTGCCGGGCAACCGCGAGGCGAGTGTGGCGGAGATCATCGCGCCGGTGCCGCACGGCACGGCGCAAGTCGAGCGCGCATTCGCGGGCCAGACCGTGACGATTCGCCTTGCTGAAGACGTCGACGTTTCGCGCGGCGACACGTTTGTCCCGGCCGGACACGCGCCGCAGCCGGCCAAGCAGCTCGAGGCGGACCTGTGCTGGTTCGACGAGGAGCCGCTTTCGCCGCAGCGCAAGTACCTGTTGAAGCAGACGACGAATACCGTCTTTGCGCGCATCGGCGTCGTCAAGGAGGTGCTCGACGTGCATACGCTCGCACACACGAACGACCGGCACAACCTGATGATGAATGACATTGGTCGCGTCGCGCTGACGCTGCAAAAGCCGCTCGTCTGCGACGCTTACGATACGCATCCGGCCACGGGCGCGTTTGTGCTCATCGACGAGGCCACGCATCATACGGTGGCGGCCGGTATGATTCGTACTTTTACGAGCTGAAGCGCGAAGTTGCAGTAGAACTGCGCGCGCATCGACGCAACAATAGAAGGACGAACGCCGAATGGGCAAGGTGTACTTGATCGGAGCAGGGCCCGGTGCCGCGGATCTCATTACGGTGCGCGGCGCGCGTTTGTTGGGCACCGCGGATGTGGTGCTCCACGATGCGCTTGTCGAACCAGAGATGCTGGAATACGCGCCGCGTGCCCACAAAATCGCGGTGGGCAAGCGTTGCGGTCGCCGATCCACGGCCCAACAGTTCATCAACAAGCAGATTATCGATGCGGCCTTGCGTCATGACGTCGTGGTGCGACTGAAAGGCGGCGATCCGATGCTGTTTGGTCGCGCGGACGAGGAGATGCGCGCGCTCGAGGAAGCCGGCATCGAGTACGAAGTGGTGCCCGGCATCACGGCGGCGCTTGCCGCCGCGTCAGCCATCAAGCGCTCGCTGACGCTACGCGGCGTTGCCCGCAGCGTAGCGCTCGCAACGAGGAGCCGCGCGCCCGATACCGACGAGATTCGCGAGCAGGTCAACGCCGATTCGCTGGTTTTCTACATGGGCCGTGACGGCGCGCCCGAAATCGCCCGGCAGCTCATCGAGGCTGGCCGGCCAGCCACGACGCCTGTCGCCGTCGTCGAGGCTTGCAGCACCGTGCGTGAGCGTACGCTAACGCTGACGCTCGAAGGTCTCGCGCTGGGCGAGGCGCAGCCGTGGCTCGACCCTGCACAGCCGAGCCTGCTCATGATCGGGGAGGCGTTCGCCGAGCGAGGGGCGCAAAAGCCTCCTCGGGAGCAGGCCGCCGACGACGCTGACAGCGCCGCGCGCACCGACGGTTTGTCCAACGCAGCCTGAGTTCAGCGCCCGTCGCCGACGGCTCCGATCTGACGTAGACAGTACGCGGCGAGCGCATCGAGCACGGTGTCGTCCTCGCCGACGGGCGCCGCACATTGAATGTCGACGCCAGGATGCGCGATCCGACACTGATCGATAACGGCAGGCAGGTCGCGCCGTATATGTCCCCCAACCCCGACGAACACCGGCACGACCGTTACGGTCGTGCATCCGGCGGCTGCCTGCTCGGCTACCGCACTGGGCAGATCGGGCGACATGAGTTCAAGGAAGGCGAGCCCAACTGTCGTATCCGGCCCGCATTGCCCGCGCAGCTTGTGTGCGAGCCGTTCGAACGGCTCGGCCCAGCGGGGGTCCCGTGCGCCGTGACCGAAAAGGACGATGCCGTGGCGTGCCGACATGGGCGAATCCTCGATCCGTTAGTGACGATCGACCCATCTCAGGCCGATGAGCCCAAGCGCAAGATAGATGAGCGCCGGCGTGGCGGCCGTCATCGGCGCGGGCCAGGTGTTGAGCATGCCCATATGCGAGAACAGGGTATTGATGAGCTGAAAGCTCATGCCGAGCATGATGCCGCCGAAGACCTTCACGCCGACGACACCGGCTCGCGTATGCAGGTAAGCGAACGGCAGTGAGAGGATAAGCATCACGAGCACCGCAAACGGATAGAGCAGCTTTTTCCACAGCGCAAGCTCGTAGCGCTGCGTGTCTTGGCGATTTTCCGTCAGATGCTGGATGTAGCGAAAGAGGTTGTAGATCGACATCCTGTCGGGCGAAATCAACAGCACCGAAAGGATCTGCGGTGTGAGATCCGAGCGCAGCGAGAACTCGGGCAGCACGACCTGCGTCGCGCGAAAGACAGGGTTCAATGCATCGACCGGTTTCGTGGCGGACGGGGCAATGGGGGTGAGGTTCGTATCGCTCACGCCCTTGAGCAGCCAATGCCCGTCGCCCTCGTAGCGTCCGCTTTGCGCAATGCGTACGTTCGTCAGGCGGAATTGCGAATCGAACTCGTAGATGCGCACCTTGGTGATGGTCGCATCGGGCATCAGCTCGCCGACGTTGACAAAGCGCGTGACCTGTTGGCCGTCTTCGCGCGCAGTGAGCGTGTCCTTGACCCATACACCGGATTGGAAGTTGGTCGAGACGGCGGAGCCGAGCGCCTGCAGGCGCACGCGCTCGGACAACTGATCCGAATAAGGGCCGACGACTTCGCCGATGAAGTACGTGACGGCAACGAGCGGAATACCTATTTTGACGAGCGAGCGCAGCGACTGGCCCGTCGCGAGCCCCGAGACGCGGAAGATCGTGTACTCGGAACTCGCGGCCATCTGCGCAAAGACATAGATGGTGGCGATGAGCGCGGCGACAGGAATGATCTCGTAAAAGCGCGACGGCGTTTGCAGCGCAACGCGCAGCACGGCATAGCCGAATTTGTAGTTCCCGTGCCCGACCGTGTTGAGCTCGTTGATGAGGTCGAAAAAGAAGAACAGCGCCGAGAATGCGAACAGAACAAACACGAACGCGAGGTAGATTTGCCGCGCGAAGTATCTCTCGTAAATGCGCATCGCGTCAGGCCCCTTGCGCGCGCGAGAACATGGCGCGAGAAAAGAGCGGCCGATTGCGCACACGCATCCAGAACACAAAAACGACGATGCCGAAAATGAGCACGTGCAAACCGAGCAAGCCGGCGACGAACGAGATACGTCCCTGCTCCATCCACGACTGAACGACGTTGAGCAGGTTCGAGTAGGTGAGGAAGATCAACACGGCCATGACGAGATTGATGGTGCGCCCGCGCCGAGGGTTTTGATAGGCGAGCGGAATCCCGAGCAGCATCAGGTTGGCGGCCATCAGCACGAGCCCGGTGCGCCAGGCAAACTCAGCGAGATTTTCCTTGGTCGGGTGACGCAGCAGCGCGAGCGTTGACATGCCTCGCGCGGTCGGCCGGTTGATAACAGGCTGCTGCGTGATCTTGATGCCGTACCGCTCGAATTCCATAATGCGAAAGTCCGGCTTGCCGGGTTCGCCGTCGTAGCGGCGGCCATTTTCGAGGACGACGAAGCGCGAGCCGTCTTTGTCGGTTTCGGTGTGGCCGTTGCGCGAGACGACGACGCTCACCTTGCCCGCCTCCGTACTTGTCACGAATACGTTTTGAACATGACTTTGATCCGGCGTCATCTTTTCGACGAAGAAGACGCGGTGGCTCAGGGGCGATTCGCGGAACTGGCCCGGCGCGAGCAGCGATACTTCATCGCGTTGCTGAAACCGGGCGCGAATCGCCTTGTTCTGGGCATTCGACCAGGGCCAGCCGACATAGGCGAAAAAAGCGACGAGCAAAATGACCGGCAGGGCGAATGTGGCCACCGGTTTGATGAAGCGCGCAAGACTGACCCCGGAGGCGAGCCAGACGACCATTTCAGAATCGCGGTACCAGCGTGTCAGTACGAAGAGGATCGATACGAACAGCGTCACCACGAGCATCACGGAAAAGTAGCCGATGACGGTGAGGCCGATCAACACGACGACGTCCTTCGGATCGACCTCGCCGGACGCGGCGAAGCCGACGATGCGGATCATCATCGTCGTCAGAAAGATGGTCAGCAGCACCATGAATATGGCACCGGCCGTATATGCGAGCTCTCGCTGCAGGGAACGTTCAAAGATCATCGTCGATGCAAAGAGCGAGGGGACCGTGACCCTCGGTGAGCGCTGCGGAGCGACAGCACCGAAAAATAGCGGATAATTGCGACTTTCGTTGTAAGTGACGCCGATTTTATCCGAGGATGAGCGCGATGGACTTTAGCATAAAAGCCTGTGACTGGACGAAGGGCACGACTAACGGTTTTCTGACGGGGAAATCGGATTGCATCGTGATCGGGGTATTCGAGTCGCAGACACTTTCGGGGGCAGGGCTTGAGATCGACGAGGCCACGAAAGGCCTTATCACGCGGATTGTCAAAGCCGGCGACATGCAGGGCAAAAGCGGCACGACGCTCTTCTTGCATGAAGTGTCGGGCATTGGGGCATCCCGCGTGCTGCTGGTCGGTCTCGGCAAGGAAGACGCCTTTGGTCAGAAGGCCTACAGCGACGCGGCACGGGCCGCATGGCGCGCGATTCTTGGCACGAAGATCGTCCAGGTGACGTTCACCCTCGCGCAACTGCCCATCAAAGAACGCTCGGCGGACTGGGCCGTGCGCGCCGCGATTGTCGCGCTGCGCACCGAGACGTATCAGTTCACGCAGATGAAGGGCAAGCCCGAGCCGGTGAAGCGTGCGTTGAAGCGCGTCGTCTTCAGCGTCGGCAGCGCCGACGAGAAACTGGCCCGTGTCGCAGCGAAGGAAGGTGAGGCGCTTGCCAACGGCATGGACCTTGCGCGTGATCTCGGCAACCTGCCCGGCAACGTGTGCACCCCGACGTATCTCGGCGAAACCGCGAAGAAGCTCGGGAAGGAGTGGAAGCTGAAGGTGGATGTGCTCGGTCAGAAGCAGATCGAGGCACTGAAGATGGGCTCGTTCCTTTCGGTGACGCGTGGCTCCGCGCAACCGCCGCAGTTCATCGTCATGCAGTACCAGGGTGCTGGCGCCAAGGCCGCGCCGATCGTGCTCGTCGGCAAGGGCATCACGTTCGATACCGGCGGCATCTCGCTGAAGCCCGGTGATGCCATGGACGAGATGAAGTACGACATGTGCGGCGCGGCCTCCGTGATCGGCACGATGCGTGCCGTTGCCGAACTCGGCTTGAAGCTGAACGTCGTCGCTATCGTGCCGACCTGCGAGAACATGCCGAGCGGCACCGCGACGAAGCCGGGCGACATCGTCACGAGCATGTCGGGTCAGACGATCGAAGTGCTTAACACCGATGCGGAAGGGCGACTCGTCCTCTGCGACGCGCTCACCTATGCGGAACGCTTCAAGCCTGCTGCCGTGATCGATGTCGCGACGCTGACGGGTGCCTGCGTGATCGCGCTCGGCCATCACAACAGCGGCCTGTTTGCAAAGGACGACGCGCTCGCCGGCGAACTGCTCGACGCCTCGCGCGAAGCGGCCGACCCGACCTGGCGCATGCCGCTCGACGACGAGTATCACGAGCAATTGAAGTCGAACTTCGCCGACCTCGCCAACATCGGCGGCCGGCCCGCAGGCAGCGTGACTGCGGCCTGCTTCCTGTCGCGCTTTACCGAGGCGTATCCGTGGGCGCACCTCGACATCGCCGGTGTGGCTTGGAAGAGCGGGGCTGCCAAGGGGGCAACGGGCCGGCCGGTGCCGTTGCTCACGCAGTTCTTGATCGACCGCGCAGCACGGTAAAAGCAGGAGTGGCGGCGCGATGACGCGCATCGACTTTCATACGAACGTCGGCGACGCGGTGCTCTATGCGTGCCGCCTCGCGCGCAAGGCGTACCTGGCGGGGCAACCCGTCGTCGTGCTGGCGGAGCCGGCACGACTGCGCGCGTTCGACGAGCGGCTTTGGACTTTCTCGCCGCTCGACTTTGTGCCGCACTGCATGGCCGACAGCGCGCTCGCGACGAGCACGCCTGTTGTGCTCGCGGCCGATCTCGAAGGTGTCCCGTATCATCAGGTGCTGTTGAATCTGGGTGCGAAAGTGCCGTCGCAATTCGCGCGCTTCGAGCGCCTGCTCGAGGTCGTCGGCAACGACGAAGGCGAGCTTGCCGCGGGGCGCGAGCGCTATCGCTTCTATCGCGATCGCGGGTATGAGCTCAACAATTACAAGCAGGGCGCCTGATCCCTGCTCTGTCGTTTGTCCGATGACTGGCACGAACGTGCCATCGTGGCCCCAATCGGTCTCTTTCTCACGCAGAAAGTAGGCCGATTCATGTAAAAAGGGGAACTAGACGTGTCCGATTTCAAACACCCGTACCATCCCGAACATCCCGAACGTTTCGATGATCCTGTATCGATTCCGGTTTTGACCGATGTGCTCGTGCCGGGGCGGCTATCGACACCTCAAGGCAGCGAGGGGCACGCAAGCGCGGAGGCTCTGCCGCTAGATGGCGGCGAGGCTGTCGCCGCTGCAAGCGCTGAGACGGCTCCCGCTGACGCCTTGAACGAGCATGAGGAGGCGGGTGTGGCCGAAGATTTTATCGAGGCGCGCTACACCGCTCAGTTGAGCGACGCTGTTCAAGGCGAAGTGGCGAAGTCGATCGAGGCGGTCGAGCCCATCAAGTCGATCGAGCCGATTGACCGGATTGAGTCGGTTCAGCCGATCGAGCTGGCAGAGTCGGAAGAGACTCAGCCAAAGGAAACGCACCGGCCGACAGAGGCAATGAGGGTTGACGCATCGCCGCAGCCACCCGCATTGCAGCCGGCGACCGAGCTGACCGAGCGCGACGCCGAGCATATTGCTGATCGGCTGTGTGCCCGCTTTGCGCAGGAGGGGCGTCGCGTGATCGAATCGCGTTGCCGTGAGGCGCTCGAAGAGCATACGGCTTGGCTCGTCCGTCAAGTGACGCGTGAAGTGTCGCTGGCACTTGAAGCGGAAGTTTCGGGCTGGGTGCGCGAGGCAGTGCGCGAGGAACTCGCGGCGCACCGGTTGACGCGACGTTGAGGTGTTCCCCGGCCCCTTAAGGATTAAGGGCCCCTGAGGCCCCCTGCTGGGATGCCCCCGCACGGGGCAGGTGACGGAGCGACGCGATTGACGGGTGGCCAAGCAATCCGCTCGGCCACCGACCTTTAGGCTCAGCCCGTCACGGCACCCTTGTTCGCGGGCAGTGCAAGCGCCGCGTACTTGGCGAGCACGCCCCGCGTGTAGCGCGGCGCCGGCTGCTTCCAGGCTGCGCGGCGGCGCTCGAGTTCGGCGTCGTCGACATTCAGCTGCAACAGCAGCTGATGGGCGTCGATGGTGATCGAATCGCCTTCTTCAACGAACGCGATCGTGCCGCCGACAAACGCTTCCGGTGCAACGTGACCGACGACCATGCCCCACGTACCCCCCGAAAAACGGCCGTCGGTGATGAGGCCGACCGATTCGCCGAGTCCCTTGCCGATCAGCGCCGAGGTGGGTGACAACATTTCGGGCATGCCAGGGCCGCCTTGCGGGCCGAGATAACGCAACACGAGCACGTCGCCGGCGTTGATCTTGTCGTCGAGGATCGCTTCGAGCGCGCTCGGCTCGTCGTCAAAGACGCGCGCCGGCCCCGTGATCACCGGGTTCTTGAGGCCCGTGATCTTGGCGACGGCACCATCGACGGCGAGATTGCCCTTGAGGATCGCAAGATGGCCTTCTTTATAGAGGGCGCGGTCAACCGGGTAGATCACGTTTTGATCGGCGCGCGGCACGCTCGGAATGTCCTTCAACTCTTCCGCAAGGGTCTTGCCGGTAATCGTGATGCAGTCGCCGTGCAAGAGACCCGCGTCGAGCAGAATCTTCATGACTTGCGGAATGCCGCCTGCGAGGTGAAGGTCCGTCGCCACATACTGGCCCGAGGGCTTCAAGTCGCAGATGACGGGTACGCGTCGGCGGATGCGCTCGAAATCGTCGATCGTCCAATCGACTTCGGCCGCGTGCGCGATGGCGAGATAGTGGAGCACGGCGTTGGTCGAGCCGCCCGTCGCCATGATGACGGACACGGCATTTTCGATCGACTTCTTGGTGATGATGTCGCGCGGCTTCAGATCGCGCTTGACCGCTTCGACGAGCACGCGTGCGGATTCTTCAGCGGAGGCGACTTTCTCGTCGTCGGGGTTGGCCATCGTCGACGAATAGAGCAGAGACATGCCGAGCGCTTCGAACGAGGAGCTCATCGTATTGGCGGTGTACATGCCGCCGCACGAGCCCGTGCTCGGGCAGGCGTTGCGCTCGATGCCGTCGAAATCCTCCTCCGACATGCGTCCGGCCGTGAACTCACCGACGGCCTCGAACGACGAAACGATCGTCAGATCCTTGCCTTTCCAGTTGCCGGGGCGGATCGTGCCGCCGTAGACGTAGATGCCCGGCACATTCGCGCGTGCGAGCGCGATCATGCCGCCCGGCATGTTCTTGTCGCAGCCGCCGATCACGACAACGCCGTCCATCCACTGGCCCTGCACGCAGGTTTCGATACAGTCGGCAATGACCTCACGTGAGACGAGCGAGTACTTCATGCCTTCCGTGCCCATCGACATGCCGTCTGAAATCGTGGGCGTGCCGAAGATTTGCGGGTTCGCGCCCGCACCTTTGACTGCCGCCACGGCCGCGTCGGCAAGCCGCTGCAAGCCGGCGTTGCAAGGCGTGATCGTCGAATGGCCGTTTGCGATGCCGATCATCGGGTTGTTGAAATCTTCCTTCTTGTACCCGATCGCGTAGTACATCGAACGGTTCGGCGCGCGCGCGACACCCTGCGTGATGTTTTGCGAACGACGGTTGTATGCCATGGTGGGAACTCCGGTTCTATCTCAATTGCTTCGGGTGGAACTGGGAGCCAAGCGCTGATGCGCTGGCTTCGGATCGACTGCTGCGATGCTGGGTGAGTCGCTTCACCGCGAAGGCTCGCCACGCTGGTCGTCGCGTCGGCAGAGCGCAGAGCGCAGAGCGCAGTGCGTGAGCCTCATGCACCGAATGTCGCGCCAGCATGCCGTTTCCTATCTAGCGTGTCCAATATATTATTTAGCATCAACTAGGTCGGAAAAAGTATTGAAATGCCAAAGGTTGGGAATGCGCTCAGGTAAAACGGAAGGTGATCGATGACGCCCGACTTGCGCCAATTGCGCTACTTCGTTGCTGTCGCCGAGGAGCGGCACTTCGGTCGGGCGGCGCAGCGCTTGTCGATGACGCAGCCGCCGTTGTCGCAGGCGATCCGCGCACTCGAGGAAACCCTCGGCGTCGAGCTTTTCGCTCGAACGAAGCGCACGGTTGAGTTGACGCCCGTCGGCGCCGACTTGCTGCCCGAGGTCCGCAGGCTCCTGGCGGCGGCCGACGCTCTGCGACCGCTCGCGCAAAGCCTCGCGCGCGGCGAGGCCGGAGAGCTTTCGCTCGCCTTCGTTTCGACGGCCGATTACGGCCTTTTGCCGCAGTTGCTGCGCGAGTTTGCTGCGCGCTATCCCCATGTGCGGCTTCAGCTCGCCGAGGCGACGAGCGATGTCCAGATCGACGAGCTCGTCGCGGGCCGCATCGACGCTGGCCTCGTGATTCCGCCCCTTGCGCCGCGCCATGCGGCGGCCCTCACGTATCTGCCGATCATGCGCGAGCCGCTCATCGCGGCCTTGCCGGCCGCAGCCTTGCGGCAAGCGGGGAGCCCCGCCAAGAGTGAGCCGGGGAGGGGCGCCAACCGGAGCGCCAGGCGCGTCGTTTCCGAGTGGGATGACACGCCGGTCGCGCTTGCCGATCTCGGCGAGTTGCCGCTTGTCATCTTTCCGCGCCGTCTCGCCCCGGGCTTTTATGACATCATTACGGGCTGCTACGGTGCGGCAGGCCTCACCCCACGCATCGGACAGGAAGCGATCCAGATGCAAACCATCGTCAGCCTGGTGTCGGCCGGCATGGGGGTGGCGCTTGTGCCGCAATCGCTGCGCAACCTGCGTCGCACGGGTGTGGTCTACCGGCCGATCGCGGGGGGCGCGCCGATCGTCGAAACCGGGCTCGTCTGGCGCACGGCGGACGTGAGCCCCGTCCTCGCCGCGTTTATCGAGATCGTGCGCGCACACGCCGCGATCATGTCCGGCCTTTCAACCCTTCAACGTCCGAAATCGAAGCCATTACGATGCTGATTCATCCCAATTTCGATCCCATCGCGATTCATCTCGGTCCGCTCGCCGTGCGCTGGTACGGCCTCATGTACCTTGTCGGATTCGTGATGGCGATCGTCGTCGGACGGTTGCGGCTGCGCTTGCCGCACGTCGCCGCGCAGGGCTGGACCGCGCGCGATATCGACGACATGCTTTTTTACGGCGTGCTCGGCACGATCCTTGGAGGGCGGCTAGGCTACGTCCTCTTCTACAAGTTCGACTACTACTTCGCACATCCGCTCGACGTCTTCAAGGTGTGGCAGGGGGGCATGTCGTTCCACGGCGGCTTTCTTGGCGTGACCTTTGCCATGGTGCTCTTCGCTTGGCAGCGCAAGCGCTCCTGGCTGCAAGTGACGGACTTCGTGGCGCCGATGGTGCCGACAGGGCTTGCCGCAGGCCGCTTCGGCAACTTCATCAACGGCGAGCTGTGGGGGCGTGTCACCGATCCGCAGGCACCGTGGGCGATGATGTTCCAGCACGCGGCACCCGACGACGCGCTTTGGCTCATGACGCATCCGCAGCAGGCGGCCCAGTGGCATCTCGGCGAGGTTTTCGCGCAGTACCATATGCTGCCGCGGCATCCGTCGGAGCTTTACGAGGTCGCGCTCGAGGGTTTTGCGCTCTTTCTCGTGCTCTGGTTTTTCTCGCGTAAGCCACGTCCAGTCGGGGCGACTTCGGCCGTTTTTCTCATAGGTTACGGGCTTGCGCGCTTTATCGTCGAGTTCGCGCGTGAGCCCGACGATTTTCTCGGCCTGCTCGCGCTGGGTTTCTCGATGGGGCAGTGGTTGTCCCTGCCGATGATCGCTGTGGGCATTACGCTGCTCGCCTGGTCGTATCGACGCGCAGGCCGGGCCGCTGCACCGGCTGCACGCTGACGTCTATCGTCGAAACGCCGGGCTTGTTCCCGGCCTGTTCCCGAATTTGGCGCCGCAGTCGGACGAACGCAGCTTCAAGCACGCCCGCCGCTATCAACCTAGCGATACATCGGCGGACGTTCGACCGCGGCGCGACATACCTCCCGGCGCTCGTTCGGCGAGCGCCGCCGCGTGTCGATCAGCGTGAAAATCAGCGTGAAAATCAGCGTGCCATCTGGACCGAACCGGAGACGTCGACCGTGACGCGCGACGTGCCGCCTTCGACCGGCACCGGCGCGCCACCGCCCGGCGCGGCCATCGCGCGCATCGCGATCATGGGACGCAGCGGTGGCCCTTCGCGTCCCACGTTCACCTGCCGGATCGTGTAGCTCGTGTAGCCGAACGCACGAGCAGCCGCTTGCGCTTGGTTACGAAACGACGAGATCGCCTGCCCGGTCAGGTTCTCGGAGGCCGCGCGCTGAGCTTCCGGCGAAAGCGAGAACGCCACGTTGCCGACTTGCATCGTCTTGTTCATGTCGCCCGCAACCTTGGAGGCCGCCGCGAAATCACTCGATTCGAGCACGATCTCCGTGCGTCCACGCCATGCTGAGATGCGGCCGTCGCGGTCCGTCGTCGGATACACGGAAAAAGTGCCGGTCCGCGCCGTGACATTCGCGACGCCTTTCGCGCGCCGTAGTGCCGCCGCCGTGCGCTCGTTGAGCGCGTCCGTCAGCGAGGCTGGGTCATTGGCTTCCTGCTCGTAAAAGAGCGTGATGTTGACGACGTCCTGCGGCACCTCTTCACTTGCCTGCGCGGAGAGCGACAGCACGCCGGAGGGCGCGATCTCGTCGGGGACGACGGTTGCGGCGCCGGCTGCCGTGGACGCGAGCGCCCATGCCGTGGCAGCGACGACACTACATGCCAAAACGCTTCTTTTTTCCATGACCCGGCTCCTTCGTGTGAAAAGCGTTGCAAACCGATGGCGCAAGCCTGAAGGCGAGGCGCAAGGGGCTTAAGCGAGCCGCTCAACAATAAAGCGCCATTGCGCGTCCGTCACTGGTGTAATCGACAGGCGGTTGCCTTTCGCGAGCACCCGCATGTCGGCCAGCTCGGCGTGGTTGCGCAGCTCGGCCAACGAAATGAGCGGTGTCTTTTTGACGAAACGTACGTCGACGAGCATCCAGCGCGGAGTCTCGGGCTTCGATTTCGGATCGTAATAGGGGCTTGTCGGATCGAACTGTGTCGGGTCGGGGTAAGGCGTCGAAACAACCTCGGCAATGCCCGCGATACCGGGTTCAGGGCAACTCGAATGATAGAAGAGGACGCCGTCGCCGATGCGCATCACGTCGCGCATGAAGTTGCGTGCCTGATAATTCCGCACGCCAGTCCACGGGAGGCTTTGCGCCGGCGCGTGAGCGAGATCGTCAATACTTGCTTCGTCCGGTTCGGACTTCATCAGCCAGTAGTGCATGGATCGGATCGAGTGCCTGGAAAGAGTCGTCCAAATAATGGGCACGGCGCGCGCCGTTGATGCGGCCGATCGGCTCGGCCAGAGCGACGCGATTCAACCGGCGACTGAACTACGAAAGAACCTTCGACGAACAATCTTCGCCGCCTTGGCATTCGGGCCGCGCAACCTTGAGTGCGCCGCCAAAGAGGACATAGAGGACAAAGAGGACGCAACAAAAGAAAACGGCATCGGTAGAACCGATGCCGTCGTCAAATAAATCCCCGCCTTGGCCGCTAGGCCGGCATCCTGAACCTGGGGTTCAGAATTGGTCGCAGTTAGCAGCACTTCGGGTACATCAGACAGAGTGACGCGCGCGCCCGTGCTACAAATTTCCGCAACCGTGCACATGGCATTGGTTCAAGGAATATATGACCTTGGCGAACCAGGCAGGGAAGCCGTAAAACCTGTGTTGTGACCACTTTCCGCTCGCGCGGGTTGGCCCCATCGTAATACTGTAAACCGCTTACTAACGTGCTTCGTTTTGCACCAGCACAGCAGCAAGCTGTTCGTTCATTTGATGCATTGTACGACGGATTTCGTCGGCAGGGAACGCCTCACCGTGTCGTATGCTCTGTTGCAGTTTCAGCAATTCTGATGCAATCGAGAGGGCGGCCATCACGGCGATGCGATCGGTCCCGCGCACGTTGCTGCCCGCGCGAATTTTGGACATTTCAGAATCGACGCGCGCGACCGCATTGACGAGTATCGTCTCCGTTTCAGGGGAGCAAGCGAGTCGGTAATTCTGGCCGAGGATCGAGGCTTCGATCTGTTTTTGGGTCATGCGTTATCTCCGTGCAGGGCGGCGCCGCTGCGCGCCGGGTCGCCTCCGCGGGATGCCTTCATCAGATCGAGGCTATCTTGGCTATCGGGGTCCGAGCTTTTCGCACGGGGGAGTTTTTCGAGGATCGCGTTCAGGCGAACCTGGGCATCATCGATCTTGGCCAGCAACGTATCGCGTTCGGCTTGCAGCGCATTGCGCTCCTCGCGCAACACGGAAAGTTCGGCGCGCGCTGCGTCGTTTTCCGCGCGCACATGGGCGAGTTGCTCTTCGAGCGCATGACGAGCCTGCTGAAGGCGTTCATTGATCGCGATCAGTTGGCCGATGTTCTGTGACAGGGTTTCGAGTTCGTTGAGCATCTTGCAGCGTCCTTTAAAGACTTACGCATTTTAGCGCGGATTACCGAGGCGTCCGACGCTCCAGTCGTTTCGAGACGTAACTGGAATCGATTGTTTTGAGCCGACGTAGTGGCATAACAGGCAACACGTGCGAGCGTCCAGGGTTGACGCTCCCAAACCCCATCCCTACACTTGCTGCACTTTGGTGCCCGCACGCTGCATCCCGATGCGCGCGGTTAAACGGGAAACAGGGAGCAAGGTCCGCCTGGACCGAGCCAACCTGTGCTGCCCCCGCAACGGTAAGCGACGCGCATCGCCGTTTCAAGGCGCTGCGCCAATCCGTCCCGATGCCACTGCGCGACGTAACGCGTGGGAAGGCGGACGCGTTTCAGTCGCCAGCCCGGATACCGGCCAAAGCTTGGAGTGCGTCCCCTTGACCCGTGCGGGCAAAGCCCTGCGAGCGAAGCGCGGCGCGCTCTTGTCGATGCAGCTTGCGGGGAGCGGGCTGCGGGCTCATCCCACAAGGAACCCTCACGATGTCCACGCCCATGCAGCGTGCGGCTCTCGTTGCGTGCGCCGGGCTGCCGCTTGTACAGGCTGCGGCCGCGCTTGCACAGTCTGCGCAGAACGATCCCGCCTCGTCAGCTTCGTCATCCACCTCCGTGTCACATTTGTCGTCGAATGAGTGTTCTGCCGCGCCATCAGCGTCCGAACCTCATGGCAGCTCTGATCGACCTAATGCATCGGCACCCCATGGAGCAGCGTTGGCGTCGAACGTAACCACCACATCGTCGGCTGCATCAATCGTTCTATCGACGGCATTCAACAACAGTAGCGGCAGCGGCAGCGCGCCGCTCGCACCGATCGTCGTCACGGCGCAGCGTGGGCCGCAACTGCTCGCCGACGCGATTGCCCAGACGACCCGCTTCGATCGGCAGGACATCGATGATTCTACTTCCACCGACTTGCCGGGACTGCTCGCCGGGGCACCCGGCGCGCAGGTGATCCGCAACGGTGGCCCGGGTGCAAGCGCGGGACTGATGCTGCGCGGCGGATCGCCAACGGAGTCGCTGGTGTTGATCGACGGCGTGCGCGTCGACTCCGTGAGCCTCGGACAAGCGCAACTCGCCCAGATCCCGCTGTCGCAGATCGATCGCGTTGAAATCGTGAACGGCGACGTGTCGGCGCTCTACGGCTCAGGTGCGATGGGCGGTGTCGTGCAAGTCTTCACCAAGGATGGCGGGAATCATCCGCCGCGCTTTTATTTCTCGCTCGGCTACGGCAGTTACCACACGCAGACTCAGGAAGCCGGCGTCGACGGCGCGTTGGGCAAGAGCGGCAAGACGACGTTCAGCGTCAACGTCTCCCGTTACAAGACCCGCGGTTTTTCGTCGATCGATCCTGCGCTCGCGCTTAACGCCAATCCAAATGCGAATGGCTATGTGAACGAAAGCGTATCGGCCATGATCAGGCACCAGTTTAGCGATAAGTGGAATGCAGGGGTGCGCTTTTTTCAGTCGAACGGAAACGACAGCTTCGACAACGCATTCGGTCTGCCGACCGACATCCACAACCTTTTCAGCAAGGTGCGTCAGGCGTCAGTATTCGCGAACGGCAATCTCACTGACTGGTGGGCGATGAGACTCACGGCGGCGCAGGGCGAAGACCGGGCCACCGCAAAGACCAATGGTGTCTACGACGCGAGCTTCGATACGGACAACCGGCAGTACGCCTGGCAGAACGATCTCAAGATTGCGGCCGGACAGAAGCTGCTGCTTGGCTACGAACATCTGGATCAGAGCCTCGATTCGAATATCTTCGTTGCACCTGAGCGTCACGTCGACTCGTTGTTTGCAGGGTATACCGGTCGGTTCGGCGCGAGCCGCATCCAGGCAAACGTACGCCGCGATCGCTATTCGGACTTCGGTGGCGCGAATAGCTACTATGTGGGCTACCGTTACGATGTTGCCGAGCATTGGAGCACAACGGCGAGTTACGCGAGCGCATTTCGCGCACCGAGCTTCGATGACCTTTACTTCCCCGGCAGCGGCAATCCGTCGATCAAGCCCGAACGCAGTCATTCGCTCGAGGCGGCGCTGCAGTACGCCTCTGACTCGCTCGGCGTGCTGCGCCTCACTGCTTTTCAAACGCGCTATTCGGAACTGATCGAATACGTGTCGACGCGAAGCGGTCTTGAGTTCGTTGCCCAGAATGTCGGCCGGGCGAAAGTTGAGGGTCTCGAAGGCTCGTGGAGCGGCCGCCTAGGCAAGACCGACGTGCGTGCTGCGCTGACCGTGCAAAATCCCGTCGATGAGGATACCCACACGGATCTCACCCGGCGCGCACGGCGTTTCGCATCCTTCACGGCAAGTCGCAAAATGGGCACATGGCGCGTGGGCGGTGAGTGGCTGTTGAGCGGCCCACGCAACGACAGCGGCGTCGTGCTCGGCGGCTATGGTGTCGTGAACCTCTCGGCGCGCTATAACGTCACGAAGGCTTGGTACGTGAACGCGCGAGTCCAAAACCTCTTCGACAAGCACTATGAGCTCGCTTACACCTACAACACGCCGGGGCGCAGTGCTTTCGTCACGATTGGTTGGCAGCAGCCGTGACGCGGTGCGCGCACCCTCAAGCGGCATGAGCGTGCAGTGATGAACCGGCGACTTGCTTTGAGGCCGCCCGCCATGAGCGGCAAGCGTGCCGCCGTCATCTGGCTCGCCCTGGCAATGTGCGCGCTGGCCGTGCTCATGGCGGCGCTCGCGCTTGGCAGCGTTCAAGTGAGCCCGTGGAAGGTGTTCGGAGCGCTCGTGCATGCGCAGACGGAAGGCGTCACTGACTCGAGCGGCGAAATCGTGCGCACGTTGCGCCTGCCGCGCGCGGTGGCGGGCTTCGCCTGCGGCGGTTTGCTCGCGCTGGCGGGCGCCTTGCTGCAGGTCTTGCTGCGCAACCCTCTTGCGGAACCTTATGTGCTCGGCGTATCGGGCGGCGCTGCTGCTTTCGCCGTGCTCGCGCTCGCGGCGGGCGCAGTGCGGTGGGTCGTCGACACGGCGTCGTTCGCGGGTGCGTTGCTGTCGATCGCACTCGTGCTGGGCTTCGCACGGCGTGCATTCTGGCGAGGTGAAGCGCAAGAGGCCTCACCGCGACTCTTGCTGACGGGCGTTGTACTGGCGACGGGCTGGGGCGCAGTCGTCATGCTCATCCTCACGCTGATGCCCGACGAGCGCCTGCGCGGCGTGCTCTTCTGGTTGACGGGCGACTTGAACGGGGCCGGCGATCCATGGCCGGCCCTGGCCGCACTCGTCGTCGCGCTGGCCGCGAGCGTGCCCGTCGCACCGCAGCTGAATGTGCTGATACGCGGCGAGGCATTTGCGCTTGCACTCGGCGTTCCGGCGGCGCGGCTGCGTGTGCGTATCTATCTGGTCGCATCGCTGGCGGCCGCCGTCGCGGTGACGACGGCCGGCACGATCGGCTTTGTCGGGCTCGTCGTGCCGCATGCGCTGCGGCTCATCTGCGGCAACGACCAGCGCATGCTCGTGCCGGCTTCGGCACTGGCGGGTGGGACCGCCGTCATGGGGGCAGACCTTGTCGCCCGCACCGTTGTGGCGCCGGCCCAGTTGCCGATCGGCGTCGTTACGGCTCTCGTGGGCGTGCCGGTGTTTTTGTGGATGCTGATGCGGGGACGGCGATGAGTGCGCCCGTGCACTTGAGCGCGACAACGGGCGGCCCGGCGCTCTCGGCGCACGCGCTGACGCTGCGTGGGGGCGGCCGGCTGCTGCTCGGCGATTTCACGCAGGTTTTTCGTCCCGGGGAGATGTGGTGTGTTGCGGGTCCTAACGGTGCCGGCAAGACGACGCTGATTTCGACGCTTGCCGGCATCCTGCGGCCGGCCGCGGGCCATGTCGAACTCGATGGCGTGCGTCTCGATGCGTGGCCGCAGGCTCGGCTTGCGCAACGTCGCGCGCTGATGCCGCAAAGCACGCATGATGCGTTTGGCTCGAGCGTGCTCGATGTCGTGCTGTTGAGCCGCTATCCCTATCTGACGGGCTGGGGTTGGGAGGCAGAGAGCGATCGCGCCGCGGCGCAGGCGGCGCTCGAATCGCTCGCGCTCGGCTCGCTCGCGGCGCGTGACGTCCTCTCGCTTTCAGGCGGGGAACGGCAGCGGGTCGCACTGGCGGCGGCCCTGTGTCAGGATGCTGATGTGCTGTTGCTCGACGAGCCGCTCGCGCATCTCGATCTGCATCATCAAGTCGACTGTCTGACCGCGCTCGTGCGGTGGATGCAAGCGGCGCCGCGCACCATCGTGTTTTCGTGTCACGATCTCAACCTTGCGCGCCGCTTTGCCACCCATGCGCTGTTGATGGACGGCGAGGGCGCGGCATTTGGGGGGCCGGTAGCCAAGGTGCTCACGCCCGCGCTGGCGAGCCGCGTTTTCGGCCATCCGCTCGTGCTCATCGCGCAGGACGGCTACGAGGCGCTGGTGCCGGCGCTGCGTTCGCCTTGAGCGGGCGAAGGCGGGCTCATTGGCCGCAATCCCGGCTTACCGCACTACGCCCCGAAGGAAGTCCCCCGCCCCGAAGGAAAGGCCCTTTGGGAGAAAGGGTGGGGTTTCAAACCGGAATCAGTCTTACGATGAACGTCAATTTGCCATTACCCATCGTCGAGCCGCTCGATCGTTCGTTCGACGATACGCTCTCGCGCATCATCGACGCGAAGACGAAGCCGCCGGGCAGCCTTGGCATGCTCGAGGCGATCGCACGCCAGATCGGCGCCATTCAGCGGAGCACGCGGCCCTCGATCCGGCGTCCGGCGATGATCGTTTTCGCGGCCGATCACGGCATCGCGCAAGAGGGGGTGAGCCCTTATCCGCAAGCCGTTACTGCACAGATGGTCGCCAATTTTCTGGCCGGCGGAGCAGCCATCAACGCGATCAGCGGTGTCGCGGCGTGCGAGCTGGAGGTCGTCAATGCCGGTGTCGCGACGCCGCTCGCCTCCCCGCAGGGCCTTGTCGACATCCCTATCGGCCCGGGCACGCGCAATTTTGCAGCGGAGCGCGCGATGACGCATGAACAGATGCGTGCGGCCCTCCTCGCGGGCGCTGCTCGCGTCGATCATCATGCGGCGCTCGGCACGAACGTGATCGGATTCGGCGAAATGGGGATTGCGAACACGTCGTCTGCTGCGTGTCTCATGAGCCGGCTGTGCGGTGTACCGATCGACGTATGCGTCGGGCGTGGCACAGGCGTCGACGATGCCGGTCTTGCGCACAAGCGTCGGGTGTTGAGCGCAGCGCTCGAGCGACATCGCGATGCGACAGAGCCGCTCGACGTGCTGGCCGCATTCGGCGGTTTTGAGATTGCCATGATGACGGGCGCTTATCTTGCAGCAGCGCGGGCGCGGATGACGATCCTCGTCGACGGATTCATCGCGACGGCCGCGCTCCTCGTCGCGCACGCGCTCGCGCCCTCGGTGCTCGACTATTGTCTCTTTGCGCATCAGTCCGATGAGGCAGGGCATCGGCGCATGCTCGAGTTTTTGAATGCCAAGCCACTGCTATCGCTCGGCCTGCGCCTTGGCGAAGGCACTGGCGCCGCCCTCGCGCTGCCGCTTGTGCGTGCGGCTGTCGCGTTTATCAACGAGATGGCAAGCTTCGAATCGGCCGGCGTCGCAACACGCGATACGCCCGACGCCGAACCGGCCGCACGATGAAAACCGATTGGGACGAGTCGCAGGGGCGGGCGCGGCGGATCGACTGGCACGCGGAGTTGCGTTATTTGTGTGCGGCGCTTGGTTACTTTACGCGCGTGCCGGTGCCGCGCGGCCTGGGTGCGGACGTGCACGATCTCGCCGGTGCAATACGATACTTTCCGCTCGTCGGCGCGCTTGTCGGTGCGACGGGGGCGGTGGTTTATCTTTTTGCGTGCCGCGTGTTTGCGCCATCGATTGCCGTGCTGCTCTCGATGGCCGCGACGCTCGCCCTGACGGGCGCGTTCCACGAGGACGGTCTGGCTGACTGCTGCGACGGGTTCGGCGGTGGCGCGACGCGTGACGACGTGTTGCGCATCATGCGTGATCCACGCATCGGCGCATTCGGTGCGATCGGCCTCATGGTTGCGCTCGTGTTGAAATGGCAAGCGCTTGTCGCGCTGCCGCCACTCGCTGCGGCGTGGCTCATGATCGCAGCGCACGCGGCGAGCCGGGCGCTCGCGGCTAGCTATCTCGTCACACTCGACTATGCTAGGGCAGAGGGCAAGGCACAGCCGGTGGCGCAGCGCCTCGCGCCGCGCGCCTACGCGCTTGCGGCGGCGCTGGGGCTGCCGTGGCTCCTCTGGCCGGACTGGCGCGCAGGGCTCTTGGCGCTCGGTGTGGCATTCGCGCTGCGGATGTTGCTCGCCCGCTACTTCATGCGGCGTCTGGGAGGTTACACGGGCGATTGCCTCGGCTTCGCACAGCAAGTGTTCGAAATTGCCATCTACCTCAGCGTGCTGGGATGGATCTCCTCTTGATTCGCCACCCCGCGGTCGCCATCGACGCGGGCATCTGCTACGGTCGCAGCGACCTGCCGCTCGCTGAGGACGCGCGCGTAGGCGCGGACGCGCTTTTTGCACGGCTGACCGAGCTGGCCGCGCCGCCACCGCAAGCAGTCTGGACGAGCCCGTTGAGACGCTGCGCAAGTGTTGCCGCTTGGCTCGCGCTCCGTTGCCGGTGCCCGGCGACAGCCGATCGACGCCTGCAGGAGATCGATTTTGGCGCATGGGAACGCATGCGCTGGGACGCGATCGATCGAGCTGCGCTCGACGCATGGGCGGCCGATTTCGCTCATGCACGCGCGCATGGCGGCGAGAGCGTGGCGCAATTTGCGGCCCGTGTTGCGGCTTGGTTCGAGACGTGGCAGGCGGCATCCGGTGTTGCCGACGTTGCCACTGTGCCGACGGGGCGCATGACGGCTGCCTTGCGCGCGTTGATCTCGGCAAAGCGCCCGAGCGCGCCGCGTGGCCCCTCTGCGTCTTCCGCTTCCTTTGTACCGTCGACATCTGCGCCGCCGTCCCCGCCCGTCGGGACTCCGCCTGCTGAGTCGGCGTCGCTTGTCCCCCAAAGCGGTTCGGCAGCGGCTGCCGTCTACGTGGTCACGCACGCCGGCGTCATCCGTGTGCTCGCGTCGCTTTCGCTCGGCATTCCACTTGAGGAGTTGCAGAGCTGGCCCGTCGATCCAGCTGCGATCGTCTGGCTGCGGCGCGAAGGGGGCAATGGCGCCTGGCGTCTTCTACGTTGGAATGCGTGAGCGACGCAGGCGGCGGATTAATGCGCTACGGCAGAGCCCGCCGACGGCCGGCGCGAGCGCGCGACATCGAGATCACGACACAGCGCGGCGACGCCGAGCGCGAGACGCGGGCCGGGCCGGTCGATGAGGTCGGCATCGAGTACGAAGAGGTTGCCTCGTTCGACGGCTTGAAGGCGGGGCCAGTCCTGCCATGTCGCCAGTTCCGGCGCTGACAAGCCGGCTTGCCTCGACGCATCGGCCGAGGCCGTGACGATCGCCTCAGGGTTGGCGGCGACAACGGCTTCTGTCGACACAGTCGGCACAAGCGGTTTCAGTCCCGCAAAGACATTACGGCCACCGCAGAGGGCAATGGCATCGCTGACGATGTGCGCGCCGCTCAACGTCATCAACGGGCGATTCCAGACCTGATAGAAGAGGCTTACCGTCGAGCGGCCGGCGTACTGCGCGCGCAGGGCCGCGATCTGGCCGCGATAGTCGCGCGCGGCCGTGGCCGCCGTTGTCTCGGTGCCTAGGAGCGTGCCGAGCTTTTCGAGGTTGGTGCCGACGTCGTCCAGCTTGTGCGGCTGGCTATGGAATAGGGCGATGCCGAGCCCGCGCAGCGTGTCGAGCTGCCGATCGTCGTTGCCATGTCGCCAGACGACGATGAGGTCCGGCTTCAGCGCGACGATGCGCTCGAGATCGAGGCCGACATTGCTGCCGACGCGCGGCAGCGTCCTGGCGGCGGGCGGATAGTCGCTATACGAGACAGCGCCGACGAGCTTGGCCCCGCCACCCGCCGCGTAGACGAGTTCGACGGCATGCGGGGAAAGGGCGATCACGCGCTTTGCAGGCTCGGCGAGCGAGACTGTCTGGCCGGCGTCGTCGGTCACCGTGATCGCCGCGTGCGCGAAGAGCGGGGCCAGCAAGGCAAGAGCG
>NZ_DATJJF010000186.1:0-21334 GCF_035492435.1 Trinickia sp. | reverse complement strand
GCGACGCGGAGCGGGCCACAGCGGTGACTATGGAAACGGCATCATTCCTTTCGGCCTCGGTTTTAGTGCCGATATGCTGTCTCGCCTCGCTCTATGCGCTCGTGGCGGCGTTCGCCCTGCCATCGGCGCGTAGTGATCGGCAGCGCGCGCACCACCGCCGCGCACAGCGACGTTCACCCCCGCAAGCGGGGGCGGTGGCAATCAGCGTGCTCAAGCCGCTTTGCGGTGGCGAGCCACGGCTCTTTGAGAACCTTGCCACGTTCTGCGAGCAAGCGCATCCGCAGTACCAGTTGCTCTTCGGCGTTTCATCGCCGAACGATCCGGCCATTGCGGTCGTGCGGCGCCTGCAGGCCGCTTATCCGACGCGCGACATTGAACTCGTTTCGGATCCACTCGTGCACGGCCAGAACCTCAAGGTCAGCAACCTCATCAACCTCGCGGCTTACGCGAAGTACCCGATAATCGTCCTTGCCGACAGCGACATCGCCGTCAAGCCCGACTATCTCGCGCATATCACTGCGCCGCTTGCCGATCCACAAGTCGGCATCGTCACTTGCCTCTACCGCGCGCAAGGTGTTGGCAGTTTCTGGACGCGGGTCGGAGCGCTCTTTATTAACGAGTGGTTTGCCCCGTCGGTGCGTATCGCCCATACCGCGGGGTCGCGCCAATTCGGCTTCGGTGCCACGCTCGCGCTGCGTGCCTCGACGCTCGATGCGATCGGCGGTTTCCAGGCAATCAAGGACTGTCTTGCTGACGACTACTGGCTAGCCGAGTACACGCGCAAGCTCGGCTTGACGACCGTGCTCTCCGAGGTCGTCGTCGAAACGGATGTCATTGAATCGGAATTCTCGTCGCTCTGGCGGCGCGAGACGCGCTGGCTGCGCACGATCCGATCGATCAACCCGCTCGGCTTTGCGTTCCTTTTCATCACGTTCACGTCGCCCTGGCTCGCGATCGCCGCACTGCTGGTGCTTGGTCACGGCGGCCTCGCGCGCGAAGCGGTGCTTGTAGGCTCGATAACGATCGGCGCGCTTGCGCGCATTGACCTGCACGCGCGGGCCTCGCGCGACGTGCAGACGTTCTGGCGCGATCTGCCGCTCGTGCCGCTGCGCGACGGGATGCTCGCGGTGCAGTGGATCGTCGCGGCCTTCGGCTCACACGTGACATGGCGCGGCGCACGCATACCTGTTGTCGTGCGGGGTGATGCTGGCTAATGGGTTGAGCGAGCGCACTCGGTCGTGTCGCTGTTCTGTTCGTCGTCGCGTGCTCCTACGATCTCGACTGTGAGCGGAGATGCGTCGCTCGCTGCTTTGCAGATGCGAGGCTCGAGTCCGGCGAATCCGGTCATAGCTGTCACGCCCGCATCGCACAGCAACTTACTTTCCTGGCGAAATTCCGAAACCGGGCAGGTCGAGGCCATCAAGCGTACGAAGAACTGGGGCGAGCTGCTCGACGGGACTTAAATCGTCACCCGCTGCGGCTCGCGGAAAAGAAAAAGGGCTACGGTGTTTAGCCGTAACCCTTTAATTCTTCGGGAAACTCACCGAGATAATTCTGGTGGGTGGTACAGGGATTGAACCTGTGACCCCTGCCGTGTGAAGGCAGTGCTCTACCGCTGAGCTAACCACCCGAAGAGAGTCGAATTATGGCGGGTAATTTGAGGCGTGTAAAGCACTTTTTAAGCAACTTGCACAACCGCGGTCTCGCCGCCAGCTTCCGACGCGGGTACGGGCTCGCTGCGCCACAGGCACGTCCCTTTGATTGCCTTGTCGATCTCATTCAGCACCGCCTCATGGGCACTCAACTCTTCGGCCTCTGCGCAAACCACGGGCAACGTCATCGATTCGAACGACACCATGCCGCCTGCGGCCAAGGCCTCGCTGGCAGCCGGGGTATCGGCCGACGTGTCGATGACGAGGCTTTCCTGCCCGCGCGTCATCGCCAGATAGACGTCCGCGAGAAGTTCCGCGTCAAGCAGTGCACCGTGCAAGGTGCGGTGCGAGTTATTGATGCCGAAGCGGTCGCACAGCGCGTCGAGCGAATTGCGCTTGCCGGGGAAGATCGTTTTTGCCTGCACGAGCGTGTCGATGACGCCGGTGTAGTGCTCCCGAAAGGCAGGCAGTCCTAGCAGCGCAAACTCAGCCTCGAGAAATCCAAGATCGAAGGGCGCATTGTGAATGATCAGCTCGGCCCCGCTCAAGTAGTCGCGCAGCTCATCGGCGATCTGCGCGAACTTCGGCTTGTCGCTGAGAAACTCGGTGGTAAGGCCGTGTACAGCGAGCGCACCCGGATCGCTGTCGCGCTCCGGATTGATGTAGAGGTGGAGGTTATTGCCGGTGAGCCGGCGATTGGCGAGTTCCACACAGCCGATTTCGATGATGCGATCGCCGGTGCGTGGGTTAAGGCCTGTTGTTTCCGTATCAAGGACGATCTGGCGCATGTTGGGATTGTTCGTTTCGACTTGTAAAAACAGTGTTCTGGCTTAGGCGAGTGCGCTCACGCCGCGATTGGCGAGTGCATCGGCTCGCTCGTTTTCGGGGTGCCCGGCGTGACCCTTGACCCACCGCCACTCGATTTGATGCATCGATGCGAGCGCATCGAGCCGGCGCCAAAGATCGGCGTTCTTGACGGGCGTTTTCGCAGCGGTCATCCAGTTCTTCTTCTTCCAGCCGTGAATCCACTCGCTGATGCCCTTTTGCACGTATTGCGAATCCGTGTGAATCACTGCCTTGCAAGGCCGTTTCAACGCCTCGAGGGCGGCGATCACGGCCATGAGCTCCATCCGATTGTTGGTCGTGTTCGGTTCTCCGCCAAAGAGCTCCTTTTCCTGCGCGCCGAAGCGCAACAGGGCGCCCCATCCGCCGGGGCCTGGATTGCCTTTGCACGCGCCGTCCGTAAAGATTTCAATGAACTCGGGCGTCACATCAGTCACGTCATATTCTCGGGTTGGGTGTTGTGAGTGGCGGCGGGCGTGAGCCCTCCTGTGGCAAGCACAGGCTTCTTTGCCCTGATCGGGCCGACGAGCCGCATGCTGCGTACGCGCTTGACGGCTGTCACCATATAAGCCGCGCCGAAGATCGGCCACCATCGGTCGCCGGCTTGCTCCATGAAGGCAAAGCGGGAGAGCCATTTTTCGCCGTCGAAGGGCGGACGATAGCAGCCGAAACGCCCGCGTTCAAGCTCGAAGCCGAGCAGCTTGATCCAGTCTTTGATGCGGGTAAATGCGATGAGATCATGCGCGGCGGGCACGAACGGCTGCCCCGTCATCTTGCCGAACGACTGCCGAGCGCCCCACAGGCTCAGCGAGTTGAAGCCGAGAATGATGAGTTGGCCCTCGGGCATCAGCACGCGTTCAGCTTCGCGCAGCAGCCGGTGCGGATCCCGCGTGAACTCCAGCGTATGAGGCATCACGATCAGGTCGACGCTTTGCGCTTCGAAGGGCAGATCCAGCAGGTCGCACCATACTGTCGAGCGTCCGTTGGGCGCATGGTCCTCGCCCACGGTGGCGGGGGCGGCAGCGGGGGGCGGTGACGAGCCGGGCGTGTCCGCGCGCGCCTGCGCCTGCGTCTGCGGCGGCGGGTAGGTGTAGGGTGCGCTCGCGCCGCTCGCCGCGTCGAGCACGAGGCCGCGACATGGCATGCGGTTCTCGCGCAGGGCGTCGAGTTGCGGCAGGCCCAGCTGCAGCGCGTGGTAGCCGAACACGTTGGACACGACGCGGTCGAGCAACGCTTGCTCCCACTCGAGCACGTATCGCCCGGGTGGCGAATCGGTCCAGGCGGGCCAGTCTATAATCGGTCGATTAGACATCGTATCAATTGGGTCGCCTATGAAAACGCTCGAATACGTGCCGGTGCCGGCGTTCGCAGACAACTACATCTGGCTCGTGTCCGACGGGCGCGATGCGGTCGCAGTCGACCCGGGTGAAGCCGCCCCCGTCCGTGCTTATCTCGCAAAACGAGGGTGGCGACTAAGCGCTATTTTACTCACGCACCACCATGCCGACCACGTCGGCGGTGTCGCGGATCTCTGTGGCGATGCACAAGTTTCTCCCATTCCTGTCTACGGCCCGGCCACCGAGGGCATCGAGGCAGTGACTCATCCCGTCTCGGGTGGCGATCACGTGACGATCGAAGCGCTTGGGATCGACCTCACGGTGCTCGACGTACCCGGTCATACGCGCGGCCATATCGCGTACTTTCAGGCGGGCCGGGGCATTGCGGCGCCGCATGTCTTTTGCGGCGATACGCTTTTTGCCTGCGGATGCGGGCGCTTGTTCGAAGGCACGCCGGCGCAAATGCTGGCCTCGCTCGACGCATTGGCTTCGTTGCCTGGCGAAACTCACGTCCATTGCGCACACGAATACACCTTGTCGAACATCCGCTTTGCGCTTGCCTGCGAGCCGGGCAATGCCGAACTCGCCGCGTGGCACGACGAAGCCACCGCGCGCCGAGCGCGCAATGAGCCGACGCTGCCTACGACAATCGCTCACGAGCGGGCAGTCAACCCGTTCCTGCGGGCGGACAGCCCTGAAATCCATCGCACGCTCGCCGAGGCGCTGCATGAAACCGTCACGGACCGGCTCACGTCCTTTACGCTGATGAGAGAGTGGAAGAACCGCTTCCGCTGACACGCTGATCATTTCGCCCCTGGCACGGCCGAACTCGACAACAATATCGAAAATGTTCGCCAAGCCCCGGATTTGACAAGCTTTTTTACGATTTTAGGTTGACGGGGACGGCTTGCTTTCGTACTATCGCTCGCAATTTCCAGCTTTGGAAGCCGAGACGTTCCATGCGATTTATCCTAAGCGCGCTGCTGGTCCTGATGCTCGCCGCCTGCGCGAACCAAGGCCCGGCAGCGAATTCCGCTGCCTCCGCTGACGCTTCCAGCTCGCAAGCCACCGAATCCCTTCGCACCGCAACCGCCAAGCAAACGATCGACGTTGACAAAGCCTCGGTCGACCAGCTCACGAGTGCCGACACCGATCTATGGGCACGCATTCGGCGCGGTTTTCAGATCCCCGATCTGCAAGGCGACCTCGTCGACATGCAGGCGAGCTGGTACGCTCAGCGGCCAGACTACGTCGCGCGGATGACCGAGCGTTCGCAGAAGTATCTGTATTACATCGTCGAGGAACTCGAATCGCGGCATATGCCGACCGAGCTCGCGCTGTTGCCGTTCATCGAGTCGGCCTACAACCCGCAGGCGTTGTCTGTCGCCAAAGCGGCCGGCATGTGGCAGTTCGTTCCTGACACAGGCCGCACTTACAACCTCAAGCAAAACATGTGGCAGGACGAGCGGCGCGACGTACTGGCGTCGACGAGTGCGGCGCTCGATTATTTGTCGAAGCTGCATGACATGTTTGGCGACTGGTACCTCGCGCTCGCAGCCTACAACTGGGGCGAGGGTAACGTGCAGCGCGCGATTGCCCGCAACCAGGCGGCGGGGTTGCCGACCGACTACCAAAGTCTGCGCATGCCGAACGAGACGCGCAACTATGTGCCGAAGCTGCAGGCGGTCAAAAACATCGTGATGAATCCGCAGGTGTATGGCCTCACGCTGCCGTCGATCCCGAACCATCCGTACTTCGTGTCGGTGACGACATCGCGCGATATCGACGTCGCCATCGCCGCGAAGCTTGCCAACATGTCGCTCGACGAATTCCTTTCGCTCAATCCGTCGTTTAGAAAGCCAGTCATTCTTGGAGCGACGCAGTCGCAAATCCTGCTGCCATTTGACAATGCGAGCGCTTTCGAGCACGGGCTGAAGTCGTATGACGGTCAGCTCTCGTCATGGACGACTTACACTGTGACGGAACGCACGCGGCCTGCCGCGCTTGCCGAGCAACTGGGCGTAGACCCGCAAACGTTGATGTCCGTCAACAAGATCCCGGCCGGGATGCGCCTGAAGCCAGGTTCGACGCTGCTCGTGCCGCGCGGTGATGACGACGACGAGGACATCAGCGCTGACGTAGCCGAAGGTGCGGTGTTGGCCGTGGAGCCTGATGTGCCGGACACGCGCAAGATGCTGATTCGCGTGCGCCGCAAACAGTCGATGGCCGCAATTGCCGGGCGGTATCAGGTTTCGGTGGCGCAACTGAAAGCGTGGAACAAGACGCGGCGCGACACAGTGATGGCCGGGCAGGTGATCGTTCTGCACGTGCCGGTGGGCAAGGCCATGCCGGTTGAGCCTGGCCCACAGAAAATTCCGACCACGATGGCCACCGACGCGCGCGTCCAGAAAGTCGCGGCGCGGGTGGCGGACGCAGCGCCGGTCAATGCGGCCGCCCAAACCCCTGCCAGGGCCCTCGCCAAGGCCCCCGCTAAAGCGCCGCCCAAGCGCGTTGCCAAGCCGGGCAAAGTACAGGAGCAAAGCGCCGACACCAGTAAGGGGCGCATCAGAGGCACGATTAATTCGGGCAAGCCCGCAGCCCAGGCATCGGCCAAAGTCTCCGTGAAGGACGCCAAGCCGAATGCCCCAACGGCGGTCAAGAGTGCGCCGCAGTCGAAACCTGCCGCGGCGTCGAAGCCGCCTCGCAAGGCGGCAAAAGCTTCGCCAAGCCACGAAAAGGTCGTTGCTGCGACATCGAAGACCCGGCAGGAATGACAGGCAACAATGGACGGCTGCCACGCGGCAGCCCGCTGTACGCGTTGTAGGGAAGGGGCTTTTCGAGCTATACTCCCATAGTTTTGCACTATTCAACCCGCACCCTAGCGCTTACCTTCCCCATCCCGTTCATCCGCTTCAATTGCGTGATGCCGCGCGACCTGGCAAAGTCGTCAACCTGACGGCGAAGCCGGAGGCTCCTGGCAGTCCAGGGCGGCACCAAGGGGCGCCTCGAGCGTTCGGCGCATGCCTCGCGCGCTTTGCGCGTGAGAGAGCATCGAGCGCCGCTCGTCGAGCGCGATAGCCTAAAAGGCGGATGACAGGTCGGCAGCAGGGTGCCCCCAAGGAGCTTCCCGTGTTGCCGTCTTTTCCTTCTGCTCTGCTCGCACTCGCCGACGGCACGGTCTTTCGCGGCTATGCGATCGGCGCCGCTGGCCACACGATCGGCGAGGTCGTATTCAATACAGCGATCACGGGCTATCAGGAGATCCTGACTGATCCGAGCTACGCGCGTCAGATCGTCACGCTGACCTATCCGCATATCGGTAACGTTGGCGTCAACGGCGAAGACGTCGAGTCGACAAAAGTCCATGCGGCCGGCCTGATCATTCGCGACCTGCCTGTGCGCGCGTCCAATTTCCGGATGGGGCGCACGCTTGCCGACTATCTGCGCGACGAAGGCATCGTCGCAATCGCCGGTATCGACACGCGGCGGCTCACTCGCATCTTGCGAGATAAAGGCGCGCAAAACGGCTGCATTTTGGCCGGCAGCGACGACGAGGCGCGCGCGATCGAGCTTGCGCGTTCATTTCCGGGGCTTGCCGGGATGGATCTCGCCAAGGTGGTGTCGACGACGAAGTCGTACGAGTGGTCGCAGACGGAATGGCGTCTCGGCAGCGGCTTTGGTGCGCAGGCCGCGCCGCGGTATCGCGTTGTCGCTTTCGATTTCGGCGTCAAACACAACATCCTGCGCATGCTGGCTGAGCGGGGCTGTCATGTCACCGTGCTGCCTGCACAGGCGAGCGCGGCCGATGCGCTGGCGCTTAATCCCGACGGCGTCTTCCTGTCGAACGGCCCCGGCGATCCCGAGCCGTGCGACTATGCGATCGCCGCGGCGAAGGAGCTCATCGAGTGTGGCTTGCCGACCTTCGGCATCTGCCTTGGCCACCAAATCATGGGTCTCGCCGTCGGCGCGAAGACCATGAAAATGAAGACGGGCCACCACGGTGCGAACCATCCCGTGAAGGATCTGGCTGATGGACGCGTGGTGATCACGTCGCAAAACCATGGCTTCGCCGTGGATGCCGAGACGTTGCCGGCCAATGCGCGTGTCACCCACGTCTCGCTCTTCGACGGGACGCTGCAAGGCTTCGAATTGACGGACAAGCCCGCGTTTTGCTTCCAGGGCCATCCCGAAGCGTCGCCGGGCCCGCACGATATCGGTTATCTCTTCGACCGCTTCACCGCGATGATGGACGCGAAACGCGGTAGCGTTGCCGCTTGATGCGCGCTTGCCGTGCGGCCAAAGCGCCGCCGGTCGCGAGAGAAACCCAGGAATACATTAGCGAGAGCGTTATGCCCAAGCGGACAGACATCAAAAGCATACTTATCATCGGCGCGGGGCCGATCATCATCGGCCAGGCGTGCGAGTTCGACTACTCGGGCGCACAGGCATGCAAGGCGCTGCGCGAGGAGGGCTACAAGGTCATCCTCGTCAACAGCAACCCAGCCACAATCATGACCGATCCCAACACGGCCGACGTCACGTACATCGAGCCGATCACCTGGGAGGTCGTGGAGGGCATCATCGCCAAGGAGCGTCCGGACGCGATTCTGCCGACGATGGGTGGGCAGACGGCGCTCAACTGCGCCCTCGATCTCCATCATCACGGCGTGCTTGCCAAGTACGGCGTCGAGCTCATCGGCGCGTCGCCCGAAGCCATCGACAAGGCGGAAGACCGTCAGAAGTTCAAAGACGCGATGACGAAGATCGGGCTCGGCTCGGCGAAGTCTGGCGTGGCGCATTCGATGGAAGAGGCGCTCACGGTTCAAGCCGAGATCGCCGCACTGACGGGTGGGCCAGGTTACCCCGTCGTAATCCGGCCGTCGTTCACGCTCGGTGGCTCGGGCGGGGGCATCGCCTACAACCGTCAGGAATTCGAAGAGATCTGCCGGCGCGGCCTCGACCTTTCGCCGACGCGCGAACTGCTCATCGAAGAGTCGCTGCTTGGCTGGAAAGAGTATGAGATGGAAGTCGTGCGTGACCGCGCCGACAACTGCATCATCGTTTGCTCGATCGAGAACCTGGACCCGATGGGCATCCACACCGGCGATTCGATTACCGTCGCGCCGGCGCAGACGCTCACCGACAAGGAATATCAGCTGCTGCGTAACGCCTCGCTCGCCGTACTGCGCGAAATTGGCGTGGACACGGGCGGCTCGAATGTTCAGTTCGCCATCAATCCCGACGATGGGCGTGTCATCGTCATCGAGATGAACCCGCGCGTTTCGCGTTCGTCCGCGCTCGCCTCGAAGGCGACGGGCTTCCCGATTGCGAAGGTCGCGGCCAAGCTCGCCGTTGGCTACACGCTCGACGAGCTCAGAAACGAGATCACGGGCGGGCAGACTCCGGCCTCGTTCGAGCCCACGATCGATTACGTCGTGACGAAGATTCCGCGTTTTGCTTTCGAGAAGTTCCGCGAGGCCGATCCGCATCTGACGACGCAAATGAAGTCCGTGGGCGAAGTGATGGCGATCGGCCGCACGTTTCAGGAATCGTTCCAGAAGGCATTGCGTGGGCTTGAAGTCGGCGTCGATGGCCTCGACGAAAAAACGACGAACCGCGACGAAATTGTGCGCGAGATCGGCGAGCCCGGTCCCGACCGCATTTGGTATGTCGGCGACGCATTCCGCATCGGCATGACGATCGATGAGGTGTTCGAGGAAACGTCGATCGATCCGTGGTTCCTGGCCCAGATCGAAGAGATCGTGCGCAAGGAGCAAGCGCTGAGCGGTCGCTCGCTTGCGAGTCTCTCGACGGACGAGCTTCGCTATCTGAAGCAAAGCGGCTTTTCGGACCGGCGCTTGGCGAAGCTGCTCGGTGCAACGCCGGCCGACGTGCGCCGCGCTCGTATCGACCAAAACGTGCGGCCTGTCTACAAGCGCGTCGACACCTGTGCGGCCGAATTCGCGACGAAGACGGCCTACATGTACTCGACGTACGAAGAAGAGTGCGAAGCGCTGCCGACGTCGAACAAGAAGATCATGGTCCTGGGCGGCGGCCCGAACCGGATCGGGCAGGGCATCGAGTTCGACTACTGCTGCGTGCATGCAGCATTGGCGATGCGCGAGGACGGCTATGAGACGATCATGGTCAACTGCAATCCTGAAACCGTGTCGACCGACTACGACACGTCCGATCGCCTCTACTTCGAACCGCTCACGCTCGAAGACGTCCTCGAAATCGTCGACAAGGAAAAGCCGCTTGGCGTGATCGTGCAGTACGGCGGTCAGACGCCCCTGAAGCTTGCGCTCGACCTCGAGGCGAACGGCGTGCCGATCATCGGGACATCGCCCGATATGATCGACGCCGCGGAGGACCGTGAGCGCTTCCAGAAGCTGCTGAAGGACCTCGAATTGCGCCAACCGCCGAATCGTACGGCGCGCACCGAGGCGCAAGCGCTGACGCTTGCGGACGAAATCGGCTACCCGCTCGTCGTGCGGCCTTCGTATGTGCTGGGCGGCCGCGCGATGGAGATCGTGCACGAGCCCCGCGATCTCGAGCGTTATATGCGCGAGGCCGTGAAGGTCTCCAACGATTCGCCGGTGCTGCTCGATCGCTTCTTGAATGACGCGATCGAATGCGACGTCGACTGTATCTCCGACGGCACGAACGTGTTCATTGGCGGCGTGATGGAGCACATCGAGCAGGCCGGCGTGCACTCGGGCGATTCGGCTTGTTCCCTGCCGCCATACTCGCTCTCGACAGAAACCGTCGCTGAGCTGAAGCGGCAGACGGGCGCGATGGCGCGGGCGCTGAACGTGGTGGGCCTCATGAACGTGCAGTTCGCCATTCAGCAGGTGCCGCAGGACGACGGTTCGACGAAGGACGTCATTTACGTCCTTGAGGTCAATCCTCGCGCGTCGCGCACGGTGCCTTACGTTTCGAAGGCGACGGGCCTCGCGCTCGCGAAGATTGCAGCGCGCGCGATGGTCGGCCAAACGCTTGTCGAGCAGGGCGTGACGAAGGAAGTCGTGCCGCCTTACTTCAGCGTGAAGGAGGCTGTTTTCCCGTTCGTCAAATTCCCGACGGTCGATCCGGTGCTCGGCCCTGAAATGCGTTCGACGGGCGAGGTGATGGGCGTCGGCCAAACTTTCGGCGAAGCGCTGTTCAAGTCGCAGCTGGCAGCTGGTTCACGCCTGCCCGAATCCGGCACGGTGTTGCTCACGGTGATGGACGCCGACAAGCCCAAGGCTGTCGAGGTCGCACGCATGCTGCACGAGCTCGGCTATCCGCTGGTGGCGACGAAGGGTACGGCTGCCGCCATCTCGGCCGCAGGCGTGCCGGTGAAGGTCGTCAATAAAGTGAAGGACGGGCGGCCCCACATCGTCGACATGATCAAGAACGGCGAGATCGCGCTCGTCTTCACGACCGTCGACGAAACGCGCGCGGCGATTGCGGACTCGCGCTCGATTCGCATGAGTGCGCAGGCGAACAAGGTGACCTACTACACGACGATGTCCGGCGCCCGGGCGGCAGTGGAAGGACTCCGCTATTTGAAAAACCTCGAGGTCTACGATTTACAAGGGCTGCACGCTCGCCTAAACTAACCCTTCGGTTACCTACCTCACCGGGGTCGAATTCGGCCCCTCAAAGATGCCGCGGTTAAGCGGCGTCCCCTCCGGTGGCGATACGCGCCTGACGGGATGCACTTAACCGCGGTGCTTTTTTATTGCCGTCTTTTTTCCTTACTGATCTGTCTATGAGCACCATTCCATTGACGAAGCGGGGCGCTGACCAGCTACGTGACGAGCTGCAGCGGCTGAAGTCCGTCGAGCGTCCGTCGGTCATCAACTCGATCGCCGAGGCGCGCGCGCAAGGAGACTTGTCGGAGAACGCTGAGTACGATGCGGCGAAGGAAAAGCAAGGTTTCATTGAAGGGCGGATTGCGGAGATCGAGTCGAAGCTCGCGGCAGCGCAAGTGATCGATCCGTCCACGCTCGATGCCGATGGGCGCGTTGTTTTCGCGGCCACGGTTCAGCTCGAAGATCTCGACTCCGGCAAGATCGTCACCTATCAGATTGTTGGCGATGACGAAGCCGATCTCGACCACGGGCTGATTTCGGTCAGTTCGCCGATCGCCCGCGCGCTGATCGGAAAATCGGAAGGCGACGTAGCCGCAGTGCAGGCACCCAGTGGCGTGCGCGAGTATGAGGTCATTTCCGTAAGTTACGTCTGACGATAGGTCGAAACGTGTCTTTGGCACCGCATCGCTTTTTCCGTCTGCTTATCGTCGTATGGGTAGGCAGTTTGATCACGATAGGCTATGCCGCTGCGCCGACGCTCTTCCTGATGCTCGACCGCATCGACGCAGGTGCGGTTGCGGGGAGGCTGTTTCGAATCGAGGCGTTCGTCGGCATTTTTTGTGGCGTGTTATCGCTGGCACTCGGCAATCTGCTGGTGCGTCGCGGAGCGACGGGTTATCGGCCGCTCCGGTGGCTGCTGGTCGGCATGCTCGCCTGTGTGCTGGTTGGCTACTTTGCGCTCGAGCCATTCATGGATGCGTGGCGCACAGCAGCGCTGGCAACTGGGGTCGATGTCGGCCATTCGGCTTACGCCGCGCGTTTTGGCACGTTGCACGGCATCTCGAGTTTGTTTTATTTGGTCGAATCGCTGCTCGGGCTCACGCTGGTTTGGAAGCTGCCTGGCGGAGGATCGCCTGTCGATGGTGCGGAGCGCGTCGGGAAGGGCGCGGCTTGTTGATCCGTTCGATCATGCCATAGGCTCTCATGTCATGATCGCGGATAGTGACGACGAGCCGGGGCGAACTCCCACCAACGGGCGTCGGTGGGATGCGGTGTCGCCCCGTGGCTTACTTGGCCGACTGATGCTGACGCTTGGCGCTCGTTTGACGTTTTTTCGCGCGCTTGACCGTTCCGCCTGCCGTTACGCGCTCGTTGCCACGGACGACTACCGTTTGGGGCTTCGGGCGACGCATCGGATTCTCGGTGGGCTTGACGACTTTGACGAGGCGCGGCGCCGCGCCTCCCGAGCGTTTGGGGCCGGCAGCGTCCGCCGCCCTTGCTGCCTGGGCAGCGCTGGGGATGGCCGTGGAGCGCTTCGAGCGCGCCGTGCCGGACGCGCCTGCTGCCTTAGCGTCACGCTCGGCGACTTCCGGTTTCCAGATCACGAGCAGCTTACCGATGTGCTGGATCGGCGCAGCGTCGAGCTCATCGCAGATGCGATCGTAGATGGCTACGCGGGCCTCGCGCTCATCGCCGAACACGCGAATTTTGATGAGCTGATGGGCCGCGAGGTGGATTTTGATCTCGGCCAGCACGGCGTCGGTCAGGCCTTCGGCTCCGATGAGAACAACGGGCTTGAGCGCATGAGCCTGAGAGCGCAGATCGGCGCGCTCGGCGGGGGAGACTTTGAGGGCTGGCATGAGAAATCGACAACTCGACTAGAATGTGGGCGGCCGCACGACGAGCCGCGAACTGACAAAGCCCGTGCCGGCAAAACGCGTATTATCCGCCAAAAGTGCGGTGCGACGCAGCAAGAGTTCACCTTTCTTTAGATGGCAAAAAACCGCTTCAACCAGTCGTGGCTTCACGACCACATCAATGATCCCTACGTCAAGCTGGCTCAGCGTGAGGGGTACCGCGCCCGAGCGGCATACAAGCTGCGGGAAATCGACGAGCAGGACAAGCTGATCCGCCCGGGCCAAGTCATCGTCGATCTCGGCTCGGCCCCCGGCAGCTGGAGCCAGTACGCACGCAACAAGCTCGCCCAGGGGGCGCGCCGCGACGCGGCGCGCGAGGGCGGCATCGACGGCACAATAATCGCGCTCGACATGCTGCCGATGGAGCCCGTCGCCGACGTGCACTTCATCCAGGGCGACTTTCGTGAAGAAAGCGTGCTGGCCCAGCTCGAAGAAGTGCTGGAAGGCCGTCAGGTGGATCTTGTAATTTCGGACATGGCGCCCAATCTGTCGGGTGTGGCTGTGGCCGACGCTGCGCGCATCGAGCATATTTGCGATCTCGCGCTCGAATTTTCTCAGAACCATCTGAAATCCGAAGGGGCGTTGCTCGTCAAATGCTTTCACGGCAGCGGCTACAGCCAGATCGTCGAGAAATTCAAGCGCCAGTTCAAAACGGTCGCCCCGCGCAAGCCAAAGGCCTCGCGTGACAAATCGTCCGAGACGTTCATCCTCGGGAAGACGTTGAAACACCCGGGTTGACGCCGCGGCGATGCGTCAAAAACGGATTACTGCCATATTTTTGCTCGCGAAATGTGTAACAAGTGAGCAAAAAACGCCTGAGAGAGCCGGAAAAAGGCTATTTTCATGGTAGCGAAACGTTATGGCAGGGGTTCACGGACTGGATTAGAATTCTTGCGTGGCGCCGCAAGGTAAATGTAGGCGCACGTCCATGAGTGAAGGAGTGGTGCTTTGAACAACAATATGTTTTCGAAGGCGGCAGTGTGGCTCGTGATCGCACTGGTGCTATTTACGGTGTTCAAGCAGTTCGACAAGCCCCGTGTCCAGGAAGGCGTCTCGTATTCGCAGTTCATGACGGACGCGAAGGACGGCAAGGTCAAGAACGTCATCGTTCAGGGGCGCAACCTCACGGTCACTCCTGCAGACGGCCAGAAGTATCAGATCGTTTCGCCGGGTGACATCTGGATGGTGGGCGACCTGATGAAATATGGCGTCCAGGTGAGCGGCAAGGCCGACGAGGAGCCGAACGCGCTCGTCTCCGCGCTTTATTACCTGGGGCCGACGATCCTCATCATCGTCTTCTGGTTCTATATGATGAGACAAATGCAAGGCGGCGGCAAAGGCGGCGCCTTCTCGTTCGGCAAGTCCCGGGCGCGTCTCATCGACGAAAATAACAACGCAATCAATTTCACCGACGTTGCAGGCTGCGACGAAGCGAAGGAAGAAGTGTCCGAGCTCGTCGATTTCCTGCGCGATCCGCAGAAGTTCCAGAAGCTGGGCGGACGAATTCCGCGCGGCGTGCTGCTGGTTGGCCCTCCGGGTACCGGTAAGACGCTGCTGGCGCGTGCCATTGCAGGCGAAGCGAAGGTGCCGTTTTTCAGCATTTCGGGTTCGGACTTCGTCGAAATGTTCGTCGGTGTCGGCGCGGCGCGGGTGCGCGATATGTTTGAGCAGGCCAAGAAGCACGCGCCTTGCATCGTGTTCATCGACGAAATCGATGCAGTGGGCCGTCATCGCGGCGCCGGCATGGGTGGCGGCAACGACGAGCGCGAGCAGACGCTGAACCAGATGCTCGTTGAAATGGACGGTTTTGAAGCGAACTCGGGTGTGATCGTGATCGCCGCGACGAACCGTTCCGACGTCCTCGACAAGGCGCTTTTGCGCCCGGGCCGTTTCGACCGGCAGGTTTTTGTCGGCCTGCCCGACATCCGTGGCCGCGAGCAAATCCTGAAGGTGCATCTGCGCAAGGTGCCGATCTCCAACGACGTTGACGCGGCGGTGGTTGCGCGCGGCACGCCGGGCTTTTCGGGCGCCGACCTCGCGAACCTGGTCAACGAAGCGGCGCTTTTCGCGGCGAGGCGGGGCAAGCGCATCGTCGAAATGCAGGACTTCGAAGACGCGAAAGACAAGATCTTCATGGGACCGGAGCGCAAATCGGCCGTCATCCGCGAGGAGGCGAAACGAGCTACGGCGTACCACGAGGCTGGCCACGCGGTCGTCGCGAAGCTCTTGCCGAAGGCCGACCCTGTCCATAAGGTCACGATCATCCCGCGCGGGCGTGCTCTCGGTGTCACATGGCAGCTGCCTGAGCACGACAATGAGACGTACTCGAAAGACTATTTGCTTGATCGTCTGGCGATTCTGTTTGGCGGTCGCGTTGCCGAGGAGTTGTTCCTGAACCTGATCAGCACCGGGGCTTCGGACGATTTCAACAAGGCGACGCAAACGGCGCGCGCCATGGTCACGCGCTTCGGCATGACGGACGAACTCGGGCCGATGGTTTATGCCGACGACGATAACGAAGCCTCCCCGTTTGGCCGTGGCTTCACACGCACGATCTCCGAGGCGACGCAACAGAAGGTCGATGCCGAAATCCGGCGCGTTTTGGACGACCAGTACAAGCTGGCGCGGCGCCTCCTCGACGAAAATCGTGACAAGGTCGAGGCCATGACGGCGGCGCTGATGGAGTGGGAGACGATCGACGCCGATCAGATCAATGACATCATGGACGGCCGGCCGCCGCGCTCGCCGAAGAACGTGTCGCATACCGACACCTCGTCGGGCAGCGGTAGTAGCCCGGGTCCCGAAGTGAAGCCGGGCAGCGCCACCGCGCCGGCGTAAGGACAAGAGCGCAAACGAGGGGCCGGTGCGAGCCACGCACCGGCTTTTTTGTTTTTGTTCTACCGGTCTTGTGCTAGCGCCTCGCGGCGCCGGCTTTCATTGAGTCATCGTCGTGCCCATTTCTGAACCTTTGAACCCATGCCTTCCCGGACCTATGCGGTGCGGGCGTTTCACGCTGACATTCGAGCGCCCGCTGGTTATGGGTATCCTCAATGTGACACCGGATTCCTTCTCTGACGGCGGGCGTTACGTCGCCCGTGACGACGCGCTGCGCGAGGCCGAGCGGATGATCCGAGACGGTGCCGACATGCTCGACATCGGCGGCGAATCGACGCGCCCGGGTGCTGCGCCCCTGCCGCTCGACGAAGAGTTGGCACGCGTGGTGCCGATCGTCGAGGCGCTGCGCGACGCGGGCGTGCCTATTTCAGTCGACACCTACAAACCCGAGGTGATGCGAGCAGCACTCGTTGCCGGTGCCGACATGATCAATGACGTGTGGGGCTTTCGGCAGCCGGGAGCAATCGACGCCGTGCGCGACAGCGATTGCGGGCTTTGCGTAATGCATATGCTTGGCGAGCCGCAGACGATGCAGCGAGGGACGCCCGATTATTGGGACGTTGTCGCGCAGGTGCGCGCGTTCTTGACCGAGCGCGTCGACATGTTGATGCGCGACGGCGTTGGCAAAACGCGCATCAGCGTCGACCCGGGCTTCGGGTTTGGCAAATCGACGGTCGGCGACAATTACGCGTTGCTCGCGCACCTGGCCGATACGGCTCCGCGGCTGGGCGATGCCGAGCCGTTCCCCATTCTCGCGGGTATGTCGCGCAAATCGATGTTTGCCGAAGTGACGGGACGCGCGTTGCCTCACGAGCGTGTTGCTGCCAGCGTCGCGGGCGCAGTGCTTGCGGCCGAACGCGGCGCGGCGATTGTTCGGGTGCACGACGTGGCCGAGACCGTCGACGCGTTGAAGGTCCTGGCCGCCGTGCGTAAGGCAGCCGAGGCGCCGCGCTGAGAGCGGCTCGTTGGAGCGCCACGCGCCGGACGCTGGCGCTAGAAGTCGTGGTCGCGGCGCACGCTGCCGGCACGCGTGTGGCACGATCAACTGATAATACGGACAAGGAAGACTAAGAATGGCACGTCGCTATTTCGGTACAGATGGAATCCGAGGCAAGGTGGGCGAAGCGCCTATCACGCCGGAATTTGTATTGAGGCTGGGCTACGCCGCCGGCAAGGTTTTGGCCGGCGCCGACCGCTGGGCGAAAGCGGGTTCGCGTCCAACCGTGTTGATCGGCAAGGACACGCGTGTGTCGGGCTACCTGCTCGAGGCTGCGCTCGAGGCGGGGTTTTCCGCGGCGGGCGTCGATGTGATGCTCGCCGGCCCGATGCCGACGCCCGGCGTCGCGTATTTGACGCGTGCGTTGCGGCTCGCGGCGGGCGTAGTCATCAGCGCCTCGCACAATCCCTACTACGATAACGGGATCAAATTTTTCAGCGCCGATGGCAATAAGCTCCCCGACGACGTGGAGGCGCTGATCGAAAAGCAGCTTCAGGAGCCGCTCGAGTGCGCGCCCTCCGAGCGCCTCGGCAAGGCACGGCGGCTCGACGACGCGGCGGGCCGCTACATAGAGTTTTGCAAAAGCACGTTTCCCGCGGCATTCGATCTGCGAGGGCTAAAACTTGTCGTCGACTGCGCACATGGTGCCGCCTACCAGATCGCTCCGCACGTCTTTCACGAGCTCGGCGCGGATGTGATCTCGATCGGCGTTGCGCCGAATGGCTTCAACATCAACGATGGAGTGGGCGCGACGGCACCTGAAGCACTGGTGCAGGCAGTGCAGGCGAACGGTGCAGATATCGGGCTTGCGCTCGACGGCGACGCCGATCGACTTCAGGTCGTCGACGCGGCAGGGCGCCTCTATAACGGCGACGAGTTGCTGTACGTGCTGGTGAGGGATCGTATCGACACGGACGGGAAGGTGGCCGGTGCCGTCGGGACGTTGATGACGAACATGGCGGTCGAAGTCGCGTTGGCTCGTCAAGGCGTGGCGTTCGTGCGAGCGCCTGTCGGAGACCGCTATGTTCTCGAGCACTTGCGTGAGCGCGGCTGGCAACTCGGTGCGGAGGGCTCGGGCCACATCCTGTCGCTCGATCGCCACACGACGGGCGATGGCATTATCTCCGCCTTGCTCGTCCTCGCGGCGATCAAGCGTAGTGGAGCGACGCTTGCGGAGTTGCTCAAGGATGTGACGCTTTTTCCGCAGCGGCTGATCAACGTGCGGATGCGTCCCGATGCTGACTGGAAACAGAACGCAGCCATTCGGCGCGCAGTGGCCGACGCCGAGCGTGCGCTCGAGGGTCACGGCCGTGTGCTGATTCGCGCCTCGGGAACGGAGCCGGTATTGCGCGTCATGGTAGAGGCGCGCCAGCGCGACAGCGCGGTGCGGTGCGCCGAGTCGATTGCCAGCGTTGTGGAGCAGCAAACCGCGTAACGAGCCGCGTAAGAAACCGCGGGAAATCAGGCCGGGCGGAACGTGCACCTAAGCGGCGCGCGTTGCGTACCGGCCTTTGTCATATTTCAAACGGTAACTTTTTGCCTATTTCTCCGCAAGTTAGGTCCAATCTGCCGGTAATTTTTCCAATTTCATGCGGATCGCGCAAGGTCGGCGCAATTTTAATTCGGGTGTGTGTCACATGACTGTCACAATGGTGACATAACCTTCGCGGTATCGAAAACCACACGACCAAACCACTTGGGGGTTATTCATGAAGTTGATGCAGACTGTGTTTGCTGGCACGGCCGCAGCGCTCTTCGCGATTTCCGCGCAGGCCGCTGACATCACGGGCGCAGGTAGCACGTTCGCGGCACCGCTCTACACGAAGTGGGCCGATGCATATCAGAAGAGCGGCGGCGGTAAGGTCAACTTCCAGGGCATTGGTTCGGCGGGCGGCATCAAGCAGATCCAGGCCAAGACTGTCGATTTCGCAGGTTCGGACATGCCGCTTAAGGACGACCAACTGGCGAAGGATGGTCTGTTCCAGTTCCCGACGGTGGTGGGCGGTGTCGTACCGACGGTCAACCTACCGGGCATTGCCGCTGGCAAGCTGACGTTGTCGGGCCCGGTCCTCGCCGACATCTATCTGAACAAGATCACGAAGTGGAATGACCCGGAGATCGCCAAGCTCAACCCTGGCATCAAGCTGCCCGACACGGCAATCGCAGTTGTGCGCCGCGCGGATGGCTCGGGTACGACGTTCATCTGGACGAATTACCTCTCGAAGGTTAGCCCGGAGTGGAAGAGCAAGGTCGGCGAAGGTACGGCGGTCAATTGGCCGACGGGTACGGGCGGTAAGGGCAACGACGGTGTCGCGGCATTCGTGCAGCGTCTGCCGGGCGCGATCGGCTATGTCGAGTGGGCCTATGTGAAGCAGAATCACATGGTCTACACGAACATGGTGAACGCTGCGGGCACCACCGTTAAGCCGGACACGGCTACGTTCGCGGAAGCCGCCGGCAGCGCGGATTGGAGCAAGACGTTCTATCAGATTCTGACGAACGAGCCGGGCAAGAACGCGTGGCCGGTTGTTGGTGCGACGTTCGTGCTGTTGCACAAGACGCAAGACAATCCGGCGCAGGGCGCCGAAACGCTGAAGTTCTTCGGCTGGAGCTTTGCGAAGGGTAGCGACGCTGTTACCAGCCTCGATTACATCCCGCTGCCGACTGCGGTGACGAATGAAATCGAGAAGCAGTGGAAAGTGAGCGTCAAGGACTCCGCTGGCAAGCCGGTCGCTCAGTAAAGCAGTGAGCTTCTAAATCAGCCCGGCAAGGCGGCGACGCCTTGTCGGGTGTTCGCATCGCGTGCACGACTCAAAGTGCGCAACGGGAAAGGACGGAATACATGTCCGATATTCAAACAGCCTCGACGGCGAGTGCTGGCAGTGATCGCGCTCAACGCGCGCCCAGCCGTCTGGGCGACGTGGTCTTCGGAAATCTGACCCGCTTGGCTGCGGTCGTAACACTTGTGCTGCTCGGCGGCATCATTGTTTCGCTGGTCGTCGCCTCGCTGCCGACTATCTTCAAGTTCGGCCTCAATTTTCTGTGGACGTCTGACTGGGATCCACCCAGCAACGTTTACGGTGCGCTGGTTCCCATTTACGGCACCCTTGCCACCTCTATCATTGCGCTCATTATCGCGGTGCCCGTCAGCTTTGGCATCGCGCTTTTCCTGACTGAGCTCTCGCCTGCATGGTTGCGCCGGCCGCTTGGCATCGCGATCGAACTCCTGGCCGCCATTCCGTCGATCGTCTACGGCATGTGGGGTTTGCTCGTCTTCTCGCCCATCTTCGCGCAGTACATCGAAGCGCCGCTCGGTGCGGCGCTCGGCCCGATTCCGTTCATCGGTGCGCTGTTTCAAGGCGCGCCGATTGGCATTGGCCTGCTGTGCGCCGGCGTCATTCTCGCGATCATGATCATTCCCTATATTGCGTCGGTGATGCGTGACGTGTTCGAAGTCACGCCGGTGCTGCTCAAGGAGTCGGCATACGGCATCGGCTGCACGACTTGGGAGGTCATGTGGAAGGTCGTGCTGCCGTTCACAAAGAGCGGGGTGATCGGCGGAATCATGCTTGGACTCGGGCGTGCAGTCGGCGAAACAATGGCGGTCACGTTCGTCATCGGCAACACGAATCTGCTCAGCAACGTGTCGCTGTTTTCGCCGGGCAACAGCATCACCTCCGCGCTGGCTAACGAATTCGCCGAAGCGGAGCCGGGCTTGCATACCTCGGCCCTGATGGAACTCGGCTTGATTCTCTTCTTGATTACGTTCGTGGTGCTCTCGCTCTCCAAGCTGATGCTGCTCCGCCTCGAGAAAAATGAGGGGGCGAAATGAATCGGCCGATTGTTCAGATGCCAGGTACGGCAAGCCCTGAGGTCCTGCAGACGATGCGTGATCGGCTACAACGCCGCCGCCGCCGGATCAATGCCATCGCGCTCACGCTCTCGCTCGCAGCGATGGCGTTCGGGCTGCTCTGGCTGGTATGGATTCTCTACACGACGCTGACGCTCGGTGTCGGCGGTCTGTCCGTCCAACTTTTCACGCAATCAACGCCGCCGCCCGATACCGATGGCGGCGGGCTTGCCAACGCGATCGTCGGCAGCCTCATGCTCGTTG
>NZ_DATJJF010000185.1:0-10227 GCF_035492435.1 Trinickia sp. | reverse complement strand
TGAACTCGTACTCCCGACCGTTGATATTTCCGTGCCAACGCTCCGTTCCATTTCCCTTGATAGGAACAAAGGTGGTGTCGCGCTTGGCATGGGCGGCCAGGCGTGAAATCAATAGAGCGGCGGGTAGTGCTCGCCAACGTTGCAACTCCATTTCATCAACCCTCGGCACTTCGCCACCTCCGCCCAAGCTACTCGGCTTTCAAAGAAAGCCAGCCACTCGACAACATCGCTCATGATACTTAAAGTTGCGACCCTAGTACATACGATGCTTTAATAGGGTATGGCTTTGAAAATCTCAAGGCAAAAAAACACCCCTCAAGGAGGGGTGCCGAGTACAAAACCAGCTAATTCCAGCCTAACTATGTATCCGCGGTTAGGGGGAATAACTAAAGGGGCGCTCGCATATTTGGCCGGCGCCGCTCTGCCTGGGCGCTGACACGGCTCGTCAGGCGCGGCTGCGGTACTCGTGCGTACGCGTATCGATCTCGATCTTGTCGCCGATATTGCAAAAGAGCGGCACTTGCAGCTCGAAGCCGGTATTGATTTTCGCGTTCTTCAGCACCTTGCCCGACGAAGTATCACCCTTCACGGCCGGCTCCGTATAGGTGATCTCGCGCACGAGTGTAGTCGGCAGCTCGACCGAAATCGCCTTTTCGTTGTAGAAGACCACTTCGCAGGCCATGCCGTCTTCGAGATAGTGAAGGGCGTCGCCCATCATCTCCTGTTCGACTTCGTACTGGTTGTAGTCGGCATCCATGAACACGTACATCGGGTCAGCAAAGTACGAGTAAGTCACTTCCCGGCGCTCGAGCACCACGACGTCGAATTTGTCGTCAGCCTTGTACACAGATTCGCTGCCCGCACCCGTCAGCAGGTTCTTGAACTTCATTTTGACGACGGCGGCATTGCGGCCCGATTTGTTGTACTCGGCTTTCTGCACAACCATGGCATCGCTGCCGATCATCACGACGTTGCCAGTGCGGAGTTCCTGTGCGATTTTCATAAAAAAACTGTCCCTTGCGAGTGAGGTCTGCCGTTGCAGATAACCGCTTATTTTAACTGGCCTTTTGCGAATTGCGCTAGGTTGTCGGCCAGATTGCCGAGCGAGGCGAGCTCGTCCGCCCATGACGCGGCGCGTGCCTCGTAGGCCGCGCGATGCGACCAGAAATCGCGCCAGTCCGGTGTTCCCACACCGTTCCAGGCATGCCAGAACCGCACCATCGCCTGCTGCGCCGGGGTGGGCAGCTTCGCTGCATAGTGCGCGAGCGCCGCATCCAGCTTCGGCAGGTGCGCTTCATCGGCCTGCGGGTAGATATGCCAGACGAATGGCCGTCGCGCCCATTGCGCGCGCACGAATGAATCCTCGCCGCGCACGAAGTTCAAATGGCTCGCCCACAGCAACGTGTCGAATTGGCTTTGCGGCGCGAAGGCGAGGGCATAGGCACGCAGACTGCCGCACTCGGCAAGCGGCTCGCCGTCCGTCCCGCCCGTCCCGTCCGTCCCGTTACGCGCTCCGGCTTTGAACGAAGGCAACCCAAAAAACCGGGCGACGGCACCGGAGATGCGCCCCTCCGGCACAAGCAGCACGACCGGCTCAGGCGCATCGCGCCACTGCGTGAGCAGGCTGTCGACGGCCGGGTTTTCGTAGGAGAACAGTGATATCACGGTCGCATTCGCATCGGGCGGGGGCGCGCCCGTTGCTTGTTGCCACCACGCCGCCCGTGCGCTCGGCGAGCGCTCGAACGCTTCGCGCGCCGCGTCCAGTCCGCGTTCTTTCAGGACGCCACCGCTGCCGCAGGCAAGCCCCGGGAAGAAGAATGTCTTGGTGAGCGGGTAGCGCGGGTGCGGCGACGGCCGCTTATGAAAGTCGACGACCCAATCCTCTGCGCTCAGATATTCGAGGTTCACCCAGACGGGCATGCGCTCGCGCCGCGCCATTGCGGCGATGTAGGCGCTCGGGAGCTCGCACGCGAACGCTTCGATGACGACATCGGCGACATCGATCGTCTCGCCCGCGTGCGCGGGCTCGCGCCAATGCTCGATCGTCACGCCGCCGACCCTCTGGCGGTCGCGCTCCACGGCTACGGCTGGTTCAAGCCGTGCGAACGTGCGCAAATCGTCGACGAAGAGGCGTACCTGCCAGCCCTCTTCATCGGCAAATTGGCGCGCGAGGCGCCAGCAGACGCCGACGTCGCCGAAATTGTCGATGACGGCGCAAAAAATGTCACAGGCGATGGGCGGGGCCACCGTGGCCGATGTTGCAGATGGGGTCAAGGGCATAAGGCGTCCGGCGCAGCCGGCGAGGCTTGCGAGGCAATGGGGGCAAGCGCCGCGCCAGCATCGGCGGCTGCGCCAAGGGGCCCGGAGTGGGGCGAATGGCTGGAGTGCGGCACGCAGCGTTGCATGTGGCGCGTAGCAACAGCGCTAAAAGCCACGGGCAAATGTTCTAAACTGGCGATTCTAAAGCACGCTTGCCCGCATGCGACGCACCGAGTCGTATCGCGCGTGTGCATCGCCCTGACCCGCATGACCGAACCGCAAGCTCCCGAATCTGTCTTCGACCCAAAACAGGTCCTCGCTCAGCTGCCGCATCTTCCCGGTGTCTACCGGTACTACGACAAGCGTGACGAGGTCCTCTACGTCGGCAAGGCGCGCAATCTCAAAAAGCGCGTGTCGAGCTATTTCACGAAGACGCAGCTCTCGCCGCGCATCGCGATGATGGTGACGCGGATCGTCCGCATTGAGACGACTGTCACGCGCTCGGAGGCCGAGGCGTTACTGCTCGAGAACAACCTCATCAAGGCGCTGGCGCCCCGCTATAACATCCTCTTTCGCGACGACAAGTCCTATCCGTATCTGAAGCTCACGGGCCACCGGTTTGCGCGCATGGCGTATTACCGCGGCGCCGTGGACCGGCGCAACCAGTACTTCGGCCCCTTTCCGAGCGCCGGGGCCGTGCGCGAAAGCATTCAAATTTTGCAGCGGGTGTTCCAGCTGCGCACCTGCGAAGACTCGGTCTTCAACAACCGCACGCGGCCGTGCCTGCTTCACCAGATCGGGCGTTGCACGGCGCCTTGCGTCGGCGCGATCGACGAGGACGATTACGCGCGCGACGTCGATAACGCCTCACGCTTTCTGCTCGGCAGGCAAAACGAGGTGATGAAGGAACTCGAGGCGAAAATGCACGCGTTCGCCGGGGAGCTCAAGTTCGAACAGGCCGCCGCCGTGCGCAATCAGATGAGCGCGCTCTCGAGCGTGCTGCATCAGCAGGCGATCGACGTAGGCGGCGACAGCGACGTGGACATTCTCGCCGTAGTGGCACAAGGTGGCCGTGTCTGCGTCAACCTCGCGATGGTCCGCGGCGGCCGGCACCTTGGCGACAAGGCGCACTTTCCGACCCACGTCGATAGTGCCATCGCAGGCGAGGAGGTGGGCCTCGAGGATGCCGCGCCGGAAGAAGCCGGAGAGGGCGTGGGCGCTGTCGGCGGGCTTGCGGCTGAAATGGGTGGGGCGCCAAGCGGTGCCATTGAACGAAGTGCGGTTGAAGGCGCTGCGGCGCAGGAAGCTCGGCAGAATGGTGTGGCACTGGAACGTGTGGTGCCCAACGACGCTGCATCCGAAAGCGCTGCCCCCGGGCAGCCAGAGGACGCGCAGACCGCTCTAGCGCCACTGCCCGGTATCGAAGCCGACGTCCTCGAGGCGTTCATCGCACAGCATTACCTGGGCAATCGTATTCCGCCGGTGCTTGTCGTCAGCCACGCACCGTCGAGCCGCGAGCTTGTCGAACTGCTGTCCGAACAGGCCGGGCATAAGGTGACGATCGTGCGCCAGCCCCAGGGGCAAAAGCGTGTCTGGCTCGGCATGGCGGAACACAATGCAAGACTCGCGCTTGCGCGGTTGCTTTCGGAGCAGGGCTCGCAACAGGGCCGCACGCGTGCGCTCGCGGAAACGCTCGGCTTCGAATCCGACGACCTCGCCCGCTTGCGCATCGAGTGCTTCGATATCAGCCATACGATGGGCGAGGCGACGCAGGCTTCCTGCGTCGTCTATCGTGACCACAAGATGCAGTCGGGCGAGTATCGCCGCTACAACATCTCGGGCATCACCCCCGGGGACGACTATGCGGCCATGCGGCAGGTCCTGACTCGCCGCTACGAGAAGCTCGTCCAGTCGGCGGCCGGCAATGCCGGCGAGGGCGACGGTGCCGGTGGCGGAGAGCCCGCCGCTGACACCATGATGCCGAGCATCGTGCTTATCGACGGCGGTAAAGGGCAGGTGGAAATCGCCCGGCAGGTGTTCGAAGAAGTCGGGCTCGATCCTTCGATCCTCGTCGGGGTTGCCAAGGGCGAGGGCCGCAAAGTGGGGCTCGAGACCCTCGTCTTTGCGGACGGCCGCACGGCGCTCGAGCTTGGCAAGGAAAGCGCTGCGCTCATGCTGGTTGCTCAGATCCGCGACGAGGCGCACCGTTTTGCGATCACGGGCATGCGCGCAAAGCGGGCCAAGGCGCGGCAGACCTCCCGGCTCGAGGAACTCGACGGCGTGGGCGCCAAGCGCCGTCAGCGTTTGCTTGCGCGTTTCGGCGGTTTGCGTGGCGTCGTGGCGGCGAGTGTCGAAGAATTGGCCAGCGTCGAAGGCGTTTCGCGGCAGCTCGCCGAGCAAATTTATCGACAGCTTCACTGACCGTGTTGGCCATCGGCTTGTGGCGGGTGCGCTGACGCGGCACAATGGCGACTCCTTGCACCCATCTCCGATCCCGCTCAGCCGTCCAAACATCCGCTCATGCCGTTCAATTTTCCGATCTTTCTGACATGGCTGCGGATCGTCCTGATTCCGCTGATCGTGGGCGTGTTCTATTTGCCCGACGCCATGATGGGCGAGGTCTATCGCAACATCGTCGCGTGCGCCATCTTCATGCTGGCCGCGCTCACCGACTGGTTCGACGGTTATCTCGCACGCAAGTGGAACCAGACCTCGGCATTCGGCGCCTTTCTCGATCCCGTTGCGGACAAGCTGATGGTCACCGCCGCGTTGCTGGTCCTGGTGCAGCTCGCGCGGATCGGGGCGGCCATCGCGCTCGTCATCGTCGGTCGCGAGATTGCGATTTCGGCACTGCGCGAATGGATGGCACATATCGGGGCGTCGAAGAGCGTGGCCGTGAACCGGCTCGGCAAGTTCAAGACGGCTTGCCAGATGATCGCCATTCCCATGCTGCTGTATTACGGGCGCCTGCCTTTTGTACCGCAGAGCTTCGCAATCGATACGCGCATTTGGGGGCTATGGCTCATCTACGTGGCCGCCATTCTGACTGTCTGGTCCATGCTTTATTACATGAAGGTGGCTTGGCCGCAGATCCGTGAGCGCGGACGCGCTTAGGGCCTTTCGGGGTTTGCCTGTCCGGGTTTGGGGCGGCAACCCTGCGAATTTTCGGATATCGGGTTCTGTTCTGCCGCCGTAGGGTGCAACCCCAATGCAGGCACTCCTCACGTTCAGTAGGATGTCGGCTTGCGTTTCACCTGCGGCTGATTGTCTCTCCCGGTTGCAGGGCTAGCTTTCTGTCCTCTTATCCGTGCCTTTGTACGGCTCCCCTTTCGGAGAGCGTCATGTCGACGAGTTTGTCCCCCGCTTCGAACAGCGAATCGAAAGCCCGCACCGTCTTTCGGGTGGTCAGCGGCAACTTTCTCGAAATGTACGACTTCATGGTCTACGGCTATTACGCCTCAGCGATCGCGAAGACCTACTTTCCGAGCGGTAACGATTTTCTTTCGCTCATGCTTTCGCTCTCGGTGTTCGGCGCGGGTTTCATGATGCGTCCGCTCGGCGCGCTCGTGCTCGGCGCGTATATCGACCACCATGGGCGTCGCCGCGGCCTCATTCTCACGCTGTCGCTGATGGCGGTGGGTACCTTGATGGTCGCGGCCGTCCCCGGCTACGCGACGATCGGTTTCGTCGCCCCCGCACTCGTGCTCCTTGGCCGGCTGTTGCAGGGCTTTTCGGCCGGCGTGGAACTGGGTGGTGTGTCCGTCTATCTCTCGGAAATCGCAACGAAGGGCCGCAAGGGCTTTTATTGTTCGTGGCAGTCGGCGAGTCAGCAGGTGGCTGTCGTCTTTGCCGCGCTCATCGGCGTGTTTCTCAGCAAGCTGTTGCCGCCCGAGCAGATGTCGGCGTGGGGCTGGCGCGTGCCATTCCTGATCGGCTGCCTCATCTTCCCGTTTTTGTTTTTCATCCGCCGATCGCTGCAGGAGACCGACGAGTTTCTCGCCAAACGGCATCGCCCGTCGATTCGCGAGATTTTTGTATCGCTCGCGCAGAACTGGGGCATCGTGCTCGGTGGTATGGGATTGGTGATCATGACGACGGTGTCGTTCTACATGATCACGGCCTACACGCCGACTTTCGGCAAGGAAGTGCTGAAGCTCTCGTCGATGGATTCGCTGCTGGTGACCGTCTGCATCGGCGTATCCAATTTCGTCTGGTTGCCCGTCATGGGCGCGCTTTCAGATCGCATCGGCCGCCGCCCGGTGCTGCTCGTCTTCACGATCCTCACCATCCTGACGGCCTACCCGGCCATGCAGTGGCTCGTCGCCGCACCCTCGTTCATGCGGCTGCTCGGAGTCGAGCTTTGGCTGTCGTTTCTCTATGGCAGCTACAACGGTGCAATGGTGGTGGCGCTCACGGAGATCATGCCCGCGAACGTGCGCACGGCGGGTTTTTCGCTGGCTTATAGCCTGGCCACCACAATTGGCGGTTTTACGCCGGCCATCTCGATGCTGCTGATACACGAGACGGGCAACAAGGCGGCCCCCGGCGTCTGGATGGGCATTGCCGCAATCTGCGGTTTAATCGCGACGCTCGTGCTTTACCGCACGCCGCAAGCGCGCAACCAGTACAAGGCTGCGCTGTAAGGCTGGATCGACAGCCCGCGCTTCTGTGCTTTTTTTGACGGCGCCACCTTGCGCAGCGCAGGCGGCGCCGTATCGGTCAGGAGCCAGAAGGCGGCGCAAGCGGGGCGACGCCCAGTTCGCCTTCGAGCAGCTGGACCACGGCCTGGACGACCTCGCCCCAAGCACCGGGCGCACGCTGTCTGATGAGGCGTGCGCTCGGGTACCACGGGCTTTGATCCTGCTCCAGGAACCAGCGCCAATCCGCGGCGAACGGCAACATCAGAAAAAGCGGCTTGCCGAGCGCGCCGGCCAGATGCGCGACCGACGTGTCAATCGAGACGACGGCATCGAGACGATCCACGATCGCGGCGGTGTCGGCGAAATCGCGGATATGCGCGTCGAATCGGTGGATCGATACCGATCGGGCCAGCAAATCGAGTTCGCGCTTGTCGTCGTCGTTCAAGTTGGGCTGCAGGACGATCCAGTCGACGCCGGCAAGCGCGAAAAGTGGCCCGAGTGCCGATAGCGCCATCGCGCGCGTTTCGTGCTGTTGGATGCGCCCAGACCACGCGAGCCCCACCTTGCGCTTTGCGTGCCCACCCAGCGAGCCACGCCATTGGCGGCGGTAGGCCGCGGGCACATCGACGTAGCGTTTTTGCGCCGGCAATTCGTCCGCGGTCGTGCCGAGCGCAAGCGGCAAGCTCAGCAGCGGGCAGTGCATGTCGGCATCTATGCGGCTACCGCGCTCGACGACGGCAACCTGCCAAGCCTGAGCAAGCGGCGCGATGAGCGGCAACAACTCGCCCTGTACCGCAAACACGAGGCGGCCGACGCGCTCGCGCGCGAGCGGCACGAAACGCATGAATTGCAGCGTGTCGCCGAAACCTTGCTCCGAGATCACGCATAGCGTGCCGTCGGCAAGCGGCTCTCCGTGCCAGCGCGGCAGTGGATTGGCGATATCAGCGACAGCGGCGGTAGCGTCGATTGCGTCTGCTGGCTTTTCATGGCCGGTGGAACCGGCTGGTCGATCCTCGTCTGGTGTGCGTGTGGCTTGGGCGAAATCGAGCCGCGCTTCGTAACCGGGCAAGCCGCGGCGGAAGTCGCCGAGCGCGAGCAGTGTGAGCGCACGATTGAGCCGGGCCGAGGCCAGATCGGGGCGCAGCCGTAATGCCTGGTCATAGGCGCGCAGGGCTGCCTCGTGCGCGCCGAGCGCGTGATGCGCGTTGCCGAGACTCAGCCACGCCAAGCTCAGATGCGGATCGAGCCCGACCGCACGCTCGAGTGCGCTGATCGCCTCGGCATGCCGGCCGGTCGCGGCAAGCGCATTGCCGAGGCCCAGAAGCGCGGGCGGAAACGGTGCATGCAGGGCGAGCGCCGCTTCGAAGGCCGCCACGGCTTGCGCGTGCTGTCCGACCGCGTCGAGTGCGTTGCCGAGATTGAAGTGCGCGGCGATGAAGCGTGGCTCGGCTGCGAGGGCGTCGCGAAAGTGACCGATCGCTTCCTCGGCGCGGCCCAGCGCGGCAAGCGCCATGCCGAGATTGTTATGCGCGCCCGCATGACGCGGCCGCACCCTGAGCGCGCGCGTGAACGCATCGATGGCTTCCTGATGACGGCCGATCGCGTGCAGCGAGTTGCCAAAGTTGTTCCAGATCGACGCATCGTTGGGCAAAAGACGCAGCGAGCGCCGGAAAGCATCCACCGCGTCAGCATGGCGCCCAGCGGCAGCATAGGCGTTGCCGAGGTTGTAATGCGCAAGCGGAAATTCGGGGGCCAGCGTGAGCGCGTTCCGAAAACGCTCGATCGCGCCGTCGAGTTGGCCGAGTGCCTTGAGCGCGTTGCCGAGGTTCAAGTGCAGCCCGGCGTCGTTCGGACGCACTTGGATCGCGCGGCCGACGAGTTCGGCCGCTTCGGCATGGCGGCCTTGCTGATGTCGCAATACGCCGAGCAGGTGCAGGGCATCGGCGTGAGCAGGTTCGGCATCGATTGTTGCGCAATAGTCGCGCTCGGCCTCGACGAGCCGTCCGTCACGATGCGCCGCATAGGCGCGGGCGAAAAGGGAATCCATGACCGCTGGGAAGATCGGCAAACCGGGCATTGTCCCATACTCGTAGGGGTGCACCGAAAAAGTGGCTTGCGGTCGGCCAAAAGGGACAGGCGCGGCGTGACCGAACGAGAGGGGGACGGGCGGGTGACCATCGATCCGGCTGCGCGAAAAGGGTGTCTCGTACGCCCTCAAAGTGAAGCGGCCAGCCAAGACCGACATCGTGATTACCGCGATTCCGCCGTGTGCCTCCACGTTCCTTGTATCTTCCGCCACAGCTTCATGATTAATCTGTACTCGATGGTGGCAGCGACCAGATTAACAATCGCCAGTGTTGAAAGGTAAAGATCCTCAGGGTCGCGGATGTTCAATTTTCTTGAAATCACGAACAATTGATGTTGATGCTCAGGTGGCATTGGTAGTGGGTAAGTATGAATGAATCGCATCGACAGAACAAACAGGCAAAGGAATAGGGTAATCTTAAACGCTCTTATTAATAAGCTATGGACAAGTGTTGCCATTGACGATCACCTCAATGACGCCGAACGCGTGTAGGTTTGTATTTTGAATCGGCACGGTGCTTGTGTTTAACAGTGCGCGTCGAATAGTCTGGAAGTCAGAAATATTCTGCACAGTGATGCAGCCTAATGACAACCCAGATCCGCCGATCGGATGCAATCGAAAATTGCCTCGCTCAACTCCATTCACCCATGTGTAATCATCAATCTTGCCGTCATCACGATATAGCGCAAACCATTCACCATGGTTGGTGGGCGTGCGTATTATTGAATTGGCGGTATCCGTCGCCCACATTCTTATGCGTGAACCGATCCCGCCCGATGGACGATCAACTATCCAGTAGCGTCCAGCAGGTATGGGGCCATCATTCTTGAGTGCGGTGCATCCACCACGATTTCGGTAAATCTCGTTACCAGAGAATGCTAAAAAAGAACCAACTCCACAAATGGTCAACGGAGAAAATCTCTCGTTATTGACTAGAAATTTTCCTTGCAAGGCCATCGAACATCCCCCCGAAATTATCGCTCGTCCCAGGTATCTGTGTACTTGATGTTGCCGTCCGTGTAATGCCAGGTGATGCGCTCATACATCATGGAAACGGACTCAGCATGGTTGAGAGCCGACATTTCGACCAGCTTTGTGTTAGTCATCCCTGGGTTGATGCCAGTGATTTTCACGCCTTCCAGTAGCATGATGAAATACACCTGTTCCTGCCCTGCGTTGTTAATCCTGTACCACTTCAGTTCCGCAGATTGCAGGGTCTGCCCTTTAGCGACGGCCTTGTAA
>NZ_DATJJF010000184.1:0-5269 GCF_035492435.1 Trinickia sp. | reverse complement strand
CGTATCGCCGATTTCGCCGATTGCCACGATGTCTAGGTTTTCGCTGGTATCGGTCATCGCAACCACCCGCGTGTAATACGCCCTCAGCCACCGATACCGCGCTGCGTCTCGCGCATCATCTGCCTGCGCATCTTCGGCTTTACCGGTGGGGTGGTGGTGGGCGAAAGCGAGGTCGATCACGCGTCGAACGAGCGGCAGATCAGCTAATCTAATTGCCGAGTTTTGCCATCCGGCTTTCATCATCAATTCATCCACGTCTAAGGGCGACCGCGCACCGGCCTGCGGTGCTGCCGCGCGGGCAGTTTCAAGCATGCGCTCGAATAGAGTCTGATGAGGTTCGTACGCGACGCCGAGCGCTTCCCGGATCGCCTTCAGTTCGTCGCGCGCATCATCGAGCATGTCGCGTAGCGATTCGGAAGTCCGACGCGCTTCGTCACGGGCGGCGCAAAGATGGCGTAGTTCAGCACTATCGCGATGATGCTGCTCGATGAGCCCGGTAGCCTGCGGGGATGCGGCGCGGGCTTGCCATGCACACGCATCGCGCCAGATTTGCCACGCCGATCGTGTGCGCGCCAATTCGCGCTTGTCGTAGTCTCGGAACGCTGCGCGGCTTTGCTCTGTGTCACCGTCGTAATGACCGACAGGCGCTTGCGCTTCTGTTGCCGCCCGCTCATCGCCCTTCGGGGATTGCGGGGATGCGGCGCCGACGTAGAGTGGAATTTGATATGCGCCACCCCGATCGAAACAGACCGTCATGCATGATCCACCGTGAACGCCGTCAATGGCCTGCCTGAATTCAGGCAAAGGCGCATACGCAAAAGCCCCCTCATTGTCCAGCACCGGGGCAGATTCAGTGACACCGGGCGTCTTCGCGGCAATCGCAAACGCCTCATCGACTTTTGCTTGCGACACGTGTCCTGCGGCCACCAGTGCGCGGATAACGAATGTCGATGCCTCTCCAGCTTTCGCGGGCAGGGAGGATTGAGGGGCGGTGTAGTAGACCTTTGGCGGCATCATTCCAGGTGTGTATTCGCCGCCGTCCATCGCCTTCAGGCATGCCATCAGATGCAGAACGCGGTCATCGCGAGCACTGATCGACCCATGACAACCGAGCGCCGCCGTGACTTGGTTGATTGAGTCGTATAGATCGCGCCATTGAAGCAAAGGCTTGGGCGCATCCCGCAACTGCGCTGGCACGGCAGGTTTGCTTGCAGATAACAGGGCGCGGGCGAATTTGCGAGCTTGCTCGTAGCTGAGACGCGTACCCGCGCCGATAACGTCTTCTGCGATTTCATCAATCTGTTCGTCTGTCAGTTCCATCATCGCTCCGTTAGCGGGCTCGGTAGGGTGGGTCATTTGTTCTTGCTCCCGTCCTCGAAATTCCACGGCGCCCATTCATCTTTAGGCAACTCGTCTTTCACTTGGCGACCAGCCCACTTCTCGAACGTCGTTTCGTCCACGATCGGGTAGTGCCGACCGCGCGCAACGCTAGGGCCGTCGTACTGGATCGCACCCAGGTAGTTGATGTGCAGGATGACGCGGTCATTCACGAGACCACCCGAATTCGCGGGCTTCTTAGCTCGCCACACCTGTCCAATTGCGAATTTGCTCACGACTCCACCCCCAGATCGCCGGTAGAAGGAGCGGCTCGGTCATCGCTTTTGATCGTCAGCTTGCCGCCGCACGAGTGGCAAAAATGCATGCCGTTTTCTTTCGGACCATCATCGGTAAATGCCCATTTCTCCCCGCAGCCGGTGTTCCACGCGTATTCCGGATCGCCCACGTATGTCCACTCGCATTCCACCCGCACCACCTCCCCCTGCGCTGCCGCCGGCAACGCAACGTTGCCCCGCTGAATCGCGATCGCGTTCTCCAGTGCATTGACGTGTTCGTCGGTCAGGGCGCATACACGGTCGGCGGCAATCAGCGCCTCGGCCGCAGCGATTACGCCCGTGGTCGCTGCCTCCCCCTGCGCTGCCGCACCTGGAGCGACGTAGACTTTCCGGACCTCGTGATGACGACTTTTTTCATAGTCTGCAACACGGTCTTCCGATATATCCGTCCATGACGTATTGATATGTCTTCTACGGCGCGCCTGATAGATCGGCGCTTGCGCTGCATCTGAATGAAGAGCGGCGGCTTCGAGTTCGGCCTGTTTGCGGCCGATCTTCCAGAACGGCGCGAGCCAGTGATCGTCGCTCGGCGGCGGATTCATGTTCTGATAGCCGAACGCGATTGCGCCGTCGATCGCTTCGCACGTCAGCTTGCGTTCCAACTGGATCTGTTCATCGGTGCCACGCCTTGCGCCCAGCAGTTCGATAGCGGCCTGAATGATTGCTTTGTTGCCGATAGACGAATGACTCCAATCCGAGTCGGTCAGCGCCTTGATTACTTGTTTCGAATCCATGTTTTCAACCTCGAATAGTGGTATCTGTCATTGCGGCGATAGCTGCGCGGATGAATGGGTCTGCGCCCCACTGCGCTGCCATTGCCTGCGCGATGCCGTCGTATGTCTTGGAGCGCTCGCGGGCGCGTTCAGGGCCGGGCGCCATCTTGTGGATGCGATCCGATCGGCCGTCGACGATCTGCGTCGGCGTCAGCAGCGGCAAACCCTTCAGCCAGAGGCACGTTGCCTTGGTCTCGCCGTGGCCGAACTGCCATGGCTGGATGACCTGATCCGGCTTCCGGTAAAGGCTGCTCATGATCGACACGGGTTGCTCGAAGCGGGTACGCGGAATGTGGGCCGATCGCCGAACGAGTTGCATGAAGAACGAGACGCCAGCAGCACCGCGGCCATCCATCCACTTTTCGGCGAAGTGCCGCGCGCCGCTTACCGACGTGTGCGTGCAAGGCGGATGGAAGATCGCGATGTCCCACGGGTAATCGATCACGTCGAACACGTCGCCCTGGTAGTGCGCACCGTCCGAACGGGTTGGCAGCAGGTCGCACGAGAGCACCTTGTGGCCGAGTTCGGCGAATGCATCTCTGACGGTTCCGGATTCTTCGCATCCGATAAGCACGTTCATGCTCTCTCTCAATCAAATAGAAAAAGTGTCAGGCGGTGATGCGGCGGTAGGCGATGACACCGGGACGGGAGTAGGGGTTATTCGGCTTGCTCTGCGTCTTCGGGCTGCTCATCAGTCTCGTCATCGTTCGGGCCGTTCTCGGCGCCGCGTGCAAGGTCGGAGCCTTTGAACGGATCGTCATCGCCGCCGACCTTTTCGGCTGCCGTTTTCTTCTTGGGTACCGAGCGTTTGCCTCTGCCTTGCGCCTGATCAACCAGATCAGCTTGTGTCTGCTCCGGTGCGCGGAACGTGCATTCCACTTCGGTTTGTGCCATGTGGTCGACGTAGCCTTGCAATTCCGGGGGGCAGCTTCTGATAACCCTTGAAACGCAGTGGCGTCGTGCCGCCTTCGCATGCTTCAACGAGGACGAAATCGCTGAACTTCACGTCCATCGCTTTGATGTCCGACTGCGGCGTCGCGCCGCGGTGATATACGATCTGCCAGCCGTCGAGAATCTTGCTAAGCTTCATCGGCATCGGCACCCAGAGATTGCGACGCGCGGTGCGTTTGACTCCCGGCACCGGCAGCGTCAGTTCTCCGTGCCCCTTGGCGTCGGACTTCGGCTCGCCGTCCTCTTCCTTGTAGAGCGTTTCGAGCATGTCTTCGCCACCGAACTCGAGCAGGATCGAGTTATCGAAGTTGCGTTCGAACGTAACGCTGATGCCGTGGTCGCGTTGATCGCCTTTAAATTCGGCCACCGGCTGAACGGCGACGATCTTGATAAGCTTGCGGTCCATCTCTAATGCTTTCATCGGAAAGTCTCCTTCGGGGAAAGGTTGGCTTACTGCTTCGGCATGCGCGCCGCGATATCACGAATCCTCGCGACAACGCGGTCCGGCACGTGGATCACTTCGACGTCGTTCTCGACCGCACGCACGGCTGGGCGAAGCTGCTCGCGATCGATCGGATTGAGCGTTTCGAGGTGCGGCGCAATCTGTTTGAGGGCGGTGCGGATGGGGCAGTCGATGGTCACGTCAGGCTCCGAGCAGGATTTCGCGGCGGTTCTGATACGCGGATTCGATGCGCTGCATGTCCTCGGCACTGATCGCCTCGGTGTCGCCGCGGAAGCCGTCCATCGCGAGATCGAGCACATCGACGTCGGAGGCCTTGTCGATCTCTGCAATGATCGCGTCGACGGCCGGCGATCCAACCTGTTCGAACTGTTCCTGTTGCGGCTTCTTCGCCTTGCTCGCGGCTTTCTGTGCTGCATGCTTGGTCGTGATGTCCTTCAGCGTGGTCGACGCACCGGCTTCTGCGACGTCCGCCATTTCGAACCATTCGGAAGGCTGGCTCATGCCGTCGCGCAGGCTGGCATAAATGCGCTTGAGAGTGACCACCTGGGCCGGCTGGATCGCGTCGAGGCGTCGCTGGATACGCTTTTCGATGTGCTCCTTTGTGATGCCGAACGGCTCGAATGCGGCGATGATCTTCTGAATAGCTTCGGGGCTCGTGTCTGCCTTGGCGTGCAGCGTGGTATTAGCTTGCGACATTGCGGCATCGACGACATCGCCAGGCAATTGCGCGATGATGCAAGCCCGCTTACGACGCTGCCCCATGTTCGCCATCAACTCGTAGATGTCGCGTTCATCCTTGAGCTTGTAGCCGCCCTGTTTCGTGTCGCGCCAGTGACGCACGATGAACTGGATGCGCGAGGTCGTGCGGCCTTCCAGATCAACACAGAAGGCTTCGACTTCAGAGAACGGCACACCGTCAGGACCGATGCCACGCGAGCGCTCGCGCAGGCCGTGCTCCATGTTTCCCCACTGCTGGGCGATAGCTTCGGCCGCACGGATACTCGGGCCGCTGATGTCACTGCCGCCGCGCGAGAATTGATATTGCGATTGCTCGGCAAGCGTTGGCCGAGTGAACGCGTTCAGAATCTTGTCCATGTTCGCGACGACATCGCGCGGAAACTGCTGGGCCATCAGGTATTTCACCTGCGTTTCGGCGAGTTCTCGACTCTGATCCTGGCGGGCGCCGGCAGTATCAGAGACTGCGACGGCGCGCGATCCAAAAGGCGATGCAACGAGGTCGTTCATTTTTATTCCTGAAAAGCCCAGTTGGGCAAAGTGATGAGCTGGATTTCCTTCGAATAGCCCGGCCATTCGCCGGATTCAGAGCACCGCGCGTAGGTCGCGAGATTTCGTTTGTAGTCAGCGCGCCCCTGATCGCGAGACACGCCGTCGAGCATCATTGCGCTGGC
>NZ_DATJJF010000183.1:0-15896 GCF_035492435.1 Trinickia sp. | reverse complement strand
TCTCATACATAGCATGTATGAGGTCGCACAGACCAGCCCCTCGAGTGCGCCATACATTACGCCACTCCAGCGTTCATCGCGTTTATCCGCTGACGAAACCAGCTTGTCATGCTTGTCATGTTTGTCACCGGCCACGCCGCCCGACACCACATCGAAAGCAAGTCGTTCCTTAGCCGCTGCTGCGACAGCGCTCGCCTATGCGCATCCGGCAGAACGAGGTAGGCGTGCAAGATTTGACTGAAGGTTGAGTAGCGAGTCAGCCGCGACGTCGATGGAGAACAACGAGGTGAACGGGCGCGGCCTCTGACAATGCATTTCGCTCCCACCTACTTAGGACTCCGAAATGAATAAGCAATTCGCACTGACGGTGATGGCACTGACCGTATCGGCCTATGCATTGGCAGGTGGGCCTGGACAATCGCCATCGTCGAGCAACGGTAACAGTGCTGCGGGGGGCGCATTTATCGCTGGCGGATTCGTCGGCACAAACGCGGCGAACTCTGCGGTCCAAGGCACCTACAGCGCCTCGTTCTCTGGACCGGGCCAAAGCAGCGGTCGCTTTGTCGCGGGCAATCAAAGCTATGCCAACACGTCCGCGGGCTATGGCACGGTAAGCAAGATCGATGGCCAGGGCAACAATCAGCATGGCCAGGATAACTATGGAAGCACGTTTTCCATTTCGAGCAGCACAGGCTCGGAAAACTTCGGCTCCAGCAAATTTAGCGCATCGGGCAATGGCCAATCAGACCAGAGCGTGTCGGCGAATGCGACAGGTAACGCTACCGCAGACGTCGGGTTGATCGGCCAAGCAGGGGCCGGCTTCGGCAGTTTCGGCGGCTCCAGCGACAAATCGTGGGGCCACAACGGCTGGTAATCGGCCGACGAAGCCCAAGGTAATTGGAATGACGGGGGCCGGGCGCCCGGCTTTGCAAAAGGAGAACAACATGAAATACGTTGTTGCCATTGTCACCGTGCTATTAAGCGGTGGCGCGATGGCACAGACCAATGGAACGATAACGACCGGCACGCAGTCGAATGCCCAGCAAGCGACGAACGTCAACGTGAACGTCGAGGCCGGTGCGGCCGGTGCGAGCAACCTGGGCCTTCCGGCGCAAACCGCCGTGGCCTATTCCGGTTCGTACACGGTCAAGAGCGCACCAACGGTCTACGCGCCCTCGCTGACCGCGTCGGTCACGGAAACCTGCTGGGGCTCAGTCTCCGCGGGCGTTTCAGTCGTGGGGGTCGGCGCAACAGGTGCGGCGACGATCAAGGATCTGGACTGCAACCGCCGGCTCAATGCAGCCGTCGCGTGGCGGATGGATCGCAAGGACATCGCGTTCAACATCATGTGCCAGGACGATTCGTTCAGAGCTGCGGCGGCAAAGACGAATGCGCCTTGCGTCGAGGACACGTCCGCATCGACGGCGATGATCGCGCCGAAGACTGATCCGAACCTCGTGCCCGCCCCGGGCGTGCCAGGCATGTTGCAGTACCGCCTGGCAGATACCGCGCATGCGGCATCACCGAAGTAATGGGTGAAGTGAGACTGCGCCGTCTTCGCCTTCATGAGCGGTTCGGCCCGGTATGGGCTGAACCGCCAATCGCGTTGCGATGGGACAGTCGGCGCTCAATCGCCGACCGACTGTGCGCGACGACAACTCGCGCTACCTGTCCGCACTTATCCGCCTCGACGCCAACGAATTAGCGGCAGCCAACATCTTCTTGCTCAAATATTGGAAATTCGCGGCACAAAGCGCGAATTTCAGCGATATGTGTATTCGATGCGGCTGTCTATAATTCCATCGACCTTCGCGCCGAAATTGACCTAAGCGGCCGCCTTCCGATGTACGGGAAAAATGACGAAATTTTTCGACCAGCGATCCCGCAGGCATAGCTGGGTTGCATCCAGCAACAACGCGCAGGACATTAACTCGGCCACCGAGGTCAAAGGCAGCACGCATGCATCACCGGCCTTAAAGCATCTGGATTGGCTCAATCTTCATTACGCTCGCTTTCCTGCGCCCGCCCAACTGGCGAGCCGCATCAGCAATCCGCAAGCACCGCCCAGCACAGCCCTTCGCAGTAGATGGCAAACGCCTCGCGTTTTTAGCTCTGAATTCCATCCGACGATGGCGGAGGGCTTCGCTGCAGCTTCTGCGTTGGGAGGTGGATTGATATTTCCACCGTTCAGCAACCTCGCAACCGGGTTATCTGGAGCAGCGTTGTTCGGCAGTGCGCTGCGGGGAAGCCAGAATTTCATTCGGGCGCCGCGTAGCAAATTGGCGGACGCGTTTGATCTCACGAACATCGTGGCCGGATTAAATACCGCTTACACTGCGTTTCCGCTGCCGCAGTGGAGTCATGCCAATTTTGCGTCTGCCACGTTGACGGCGATAGGCGCGATGCCCAGTTTGTATCGGGGACTCTCCGGCACCGCGCACAACCGTGCTACCAGTGCGCTTCGCTTGCTCAGCGGCATGGGGTATGTCACCAGCGCCGGTTTGGCACTCCAGTCCGGCAGACACTCCAGCAACGGCGACTCCATGAGCGCCGCGCGCGATGCCAACCTCTCCAACCTGGCGTGGTTGGCGGCATGGAGTCTCTCCGCAGCAGCCGACTATACGGAGGCGAGAAACACGGGAAACGACGCGTCTCGGCCCCCTTCCACCCCGCTACTCGAAGAGGCAAACTCCCCATACCAGTGGGCCCCGTCGAAGTAGCGGTCTCGCCTGAAAGAACCGATTTAGCGAGTCGACATCGTTACCGTATCCGCGACGTTGCCGCCAGTAATGCCTGTTTCAGGCCACCATCGCCATGCGCTTCTTTTCCGCTCTGAGCATGAAGTAATTGATGACCACAACCCCGATCGTCACAACGGCGATGAAGAGCGTTGCGAGCGCGTTCATCTCGGGATTGAGGCCGAGGCGGACACGTGAAAACACGACGAGCGGCAGTGTCGTGGAACCGGGGCCCGAGAGGAACGCGGAAAGCACAAGGTCATCGAACGACAGCGTAAATGACAGCAGCCACCCGGCCATCAGCGCTTGTGAGATGAGCGGCAGGGTGATCGTGAAGAACACCTTGAGCGGTGTCGCGCCGAGATCGAGCGCCGCTTCTTCAAGCGACGGATTGAGCTCGCGCACGCGCGACTGAACGACGATCGCTACATACGACATGCAGAGCATGACGTGCCCGATCCAGATCGTGAGAAGTCCCCTCCCCTCGGGCCAGCCAAGCCATTTGCCCATCTCGATGAAGAGCAGTAGCAACGAGATGCCCTGGATCACCTCGGGAATGACGAGCGGCGCGTTGATCATCGCGGTGTACAGCGTGAAGCCGCGGAACCGGCCCATGCGCGCAAGCACGAAGCCCGCCCAAGTGCCGATGAAGACCGATGCGAACGCGGTCAGAAGCGCGATGCGCAGCGAGAGCCAAAACGATCCGATGAGCTCGTCGTCTTGGGCAAGCGCAGCGTACCAGCGTGTCGAAAAGTGTGTCCAGACCGTGACGAGTTGCGATTCGTTGAACGAGTAGACGATCAGGCTCAGGATCGGAACGTAGAGAAACACGAAGCCGATCCCGAGCGCGATCAGCTGCAATGTGCGGTTCGGTTTGGTCATCGGCGTGTTTCGAGTTGTCGGGCCTGGTAATACTGAAAGATCGCCATCGGCACGAGCAGCAGCAGCACCATCGCACAGGTGACGGCGGAAGCCATCGGCCAGTCGGCGTTATTGAAGAACTCGTTCCACATGACCCGGCCGATCATCAACGTGTTCGCGCCGCCGAGCAACTCGGGAATCACGTACTCGCCGACTGCGGGAATGAACACCAGCAGGCAGCCTGCGATGATGCCGTTCTTCGAAAGCGGCAGCGTGATCTGCACAAAGGCTTTCCACGGCTTCGCCCCGAGATCGTACGCTGCTTCGAGCAGCGTCAAGTCCATTTTGACGAGGTGGGCGTAAAGCGGCATCACCAGGAACGGCAAGTAGGAGTAGACCATGCCGATGTACACCGCTACGTTGGTTCGGTAAAGCTCGATCGGCGCGTGGATGAGCCCGATCGCCATCAGGAAATTGTTAAGCAGCCCGTTGTTCTTGAGGATGCCAATCCACGCGTAGACGCGGATCAGAAACGATGTCCAGAAAGGCAACATCACCGCCATCATGAGGAGGTTGCGCGAGCGCGGACTCGAGCGAGCGATGTAATAGGCCATCGGATAGCCGAGCAGCAGGCATAGCAGCGTCGTTACTGCCGCGACGACAACCGAGTTGACGTAGGTCGCGAAATAAAGACTGTCCGTGAGCAAGAACGCATAGTGCGCCAGGTTCAGCGAAATCTGGACAACACCGTCCTTGAAACTGGCGAGCTCCGTATAGGGCGGAATGCCGAGCTGCAGATCGGCGAAGCTGATTTTGACGACGAGCAAAAATGGCACGAAGAAAAACAGCAGCAGCCAGAGAAACGGTCCCGCGACGACGGCCGTCTTTCCGGTAAGCTTGAAACGCCGCGCAGGCCACGCGGCGAGCGAGATCAAGAGCTGTTTCATGCCGTCAGCACCACGCCAGCCGATGCGCTCCAACGCACGTAGATTTCGTCGTTCAAGCCCGGCGATTCGATTTCGGACAGAGCGAGACTCGATACGTTTGCGATTACGACTTTTCCCGAGTCCAGCTTGATGTGGTAAAGCGAGTAGCCCCCTAGATAGGCAATGTTCTCGACGGTACCGTGCCCCCAGTTGTATGCGCCTTCGGGCGGCTTGCGCGTGAGCGCGACACGCTCGGGGCGCACCGAGATCGTAACCGGCATGCCGAGCGGGCCAGTAATGCCGTGATTGACGTAAAGCCGGCACGGGAGATCGTCGGTCTCGACGAAGATATGATCGGGTTCGTCCTCGACAACACGACCTTCGAACAAATTCGTCGAGCCAATGAACTCGGCGGAAAAGCGTGAGGTTGGAAACTCGTAGACTTGGTGCGGTGTGCCCACCTGCACGATCTGCCCCTCGCTCATGACAGCGAGGCGGCTGGCCATCGTCATCGCCTCTTCCTGATCGTGCGTGACCATGATGCAAGTCACGCCGACGCGATCGAGAATGTTGAGCAGCTCAATCTGGGTGCGCTGGCGGATCTGCTTGTCGAGCGCCGACATAGGCTCGTCGAGCAGCAACAGCTTGGGCCGTTTAACGAGCGAGCGCGCGAGCGCGACGCGCTGCTGCTGGCCACCCGAAAGCTGATGAGGCTTGCGCTTGGCGAAGCGCGCCATTTGCACAAGGTCGAGCGCAGCCTGTACACGCTCTTTGAGCTCGGCCTTCGGAACACCTTCCTGCTTGAGTCCGAAAGCGACATTCGATTCGACCGTCATATGCGGAAAGAGCGCATACGACTGGAACATCATGTTGACGGGCCGCCGATAGGGCGGCATGAGCGCCAAGTCTTCGCCATCGATCAAAATCTGGCCGGAGGTTGCCGTCTCGAATCCGGCCAGCATCCTCAGCAGCGTCGATTTGCCACACCCCGAACTGCCGAGTAATGCGAAAAGCTCGCCCTTGGCCACCGACAAGTTGACGTTGCGTACGGCCACCGTCTCGTCGAACTTTTTCACTACGTCCACGATCTGGACAAAATTCTCGGCCGACGCATTGCTCGTCGACGTGGGACGCGCGGCGCTTGCCGCCTGCCGGCTCGACTGATCGCTCATGATCTCCTGCTTGACTCCAATCGTTTCACGAACAAAGCCCCCGGGCTGGTTCCGGGGGCTTCATGATGCTTGCTGCTTGCCGACTTTGACCGGGCGTCGCGTCGGCTCCTGCGTACTGTCTTGTCTATCGGCGTTTCAGCGGCCCGTCTTGAATTCGGTCCACAGCCGCGTTTGCAGCCGCTGAATATCAACGGGCAAGGGCTTGAGCAAGAAGAGCGTCTTGACCACGCTCTCAGGCGGATAGACAGCCGGGTCGTTTGCGATATCCGGATTCACGTACTTCTTGGCCTCGGCATTTGCCGTCGGGTAGAAGACGGTGTTGGTGATCGCCGCATTGACCTTCGGATCTTCGATGTAGTTGATCCACTCATGCGCGCCGTCCTTATGCGCTGCGTCCTTCGGAATCGCCATTACGTCGAACCAGACCGGGGCACCGCCCTTCGGTACGTAGTACTCGATCTTGAAAGGCTTTTTCGCATCCATCGCGCGGTGCTTGGCAATCACCACGTCGCCGGACCAGCCGTAGGCGAAGCAAATGTCCCCACCCACCATGTCGTTGATGTATCCCGACGAGTTGAACTGGGTGATGTAGGGGCGAATCTTCTTCAGCATCGCGAGCGCGGCGTCGTAGTCGGCCCGGTTCGTGGTGTACGGATCCTTGCCGATGTAGTGCAGCGCCGCAGCGAAGACCTGATCAGGCGCGTCGAGCATCGAGACGCCACAAGCCTTCAGCTTCGAAATGTTCTCGGGCTTGAACAGGATGTCCCAGTTGTCGAGCGGGACGTTTTGACCGAGGATCTGCTTGACCTTTGTCACGTTGTAGCCGAGACCCGTCGTCCCCCAAGCCCACGGCACCACGTACTGGTTGCTCGGATCGGCCCCGGCAACTAGCGACATCAACTCCGGATTGAGATACTTGAGGTTCGGCAGCTTTGACTTGTCTAGCGGCGCAAAGATGTTGGCCTGGATTTGCTTGCCGGCATAGTTGCTCGTCGGCACGACGATGTCATAACCCGAACTACCGGTGAGCAGCTTGGCCTGCAACGTGTCGTCGCTATCGTAGTTGTCGTACTTGACCTTGATTCCCGTCTGCTTTTCGAAATTGGGAATCGTGTCTTTGGCAATGTAATCGGACCAGTTATAGACGTTGAGCTGCGTGTCCTTCGCCATTGCCACCGACCACGGCGCAGCGACGACTGCCAACGCTGCGAGCCCGCTCATGACCTGTCTTTTCATTCCCTTCTCCGATCGGCCAGCCGGACCGGCCTTGTGCCCGCCCGATGCCGCAGCGCGACGCGCGCGGCCCCCTTGAAAAACCCGAAAGCTACCATCAATTGTCGCCCGCGACAAAATAAAGCCCAGTCGCGCGCCCACCTGTCACGCAGCATGCGCAGCAGCGCAGCGCGTGCAACACGTAAATCGGGCGCAATTGTAGCGAGTTGTTGGCGCGTGTCCACGGGGGAAAGTCGGTTTTCCGACTTCCGGTTTGTTACAGCGAGGCAATGCGTGCGTCCGCAGGCGCCGCGACGATACGCCCTTGACCGCGCCGGAGCTTCGTCACGACCGCAAAGTCCTCGCCCCCACAACCCCATAACGCGACGGGGGGCGCGACGGCAACCTTGTTCGCGCAATGAGTTACCATCTTTCGCGTACCGCGCTGCCACCGACAGATTTCAGATGCCTTCAGACCTCCACGACCGCCCCGACAGCCCCTGCATCGGCGTATGCTCCACGCTTTTCGACGACGTCTGCAAAGGCTGCGGCCGCACCGCAGTCGAGGTATCGAATTGGGTGTTCCTATCGGACGAAGAGAAACGCGCCGTGTGGTCGCGCATCGAACGCGAGGGCACGGCGATGCGATTCAAGTACGACAAGCTTTGAAAAGCGCATAAATCGCCGGGTTCCTGCCTCGTCGGCAAGGCGCGCGCAGTGGCGAAAAGCAGGGAGAAATGCCCCAGCAGGGCAAGCGCCACCGTAATCCACCGCTGTCACGCCCGCCGTCCGGCGACGGGTCAACGACCACTGGATTTCCCGACCTTGAACTGCAGCGACTTGTACTCGAGATACGCCTCGAGCCCATATCTGCCATTCTCGCGACCATACCCCGATTGCTTGAAGCCGCCGAATGGCGCTTCAATGTTCCAAGTGCCGCCGTTGATGTCGATCTGCCCGACGCGAATGCGCCGCGCGACTCGAAGGGCCCGCTCGTCGTTGCTGGCCCATACCGCGCCGGCAAGCCCATACTGGGAATCGTTGGCGATGCGCACGGCTTCTTCCTCGTCCTCATAGGTGAGGATCGACAGCACCGGCCCGAAGATTTCTTCTTGCGCGATCGTCGCCTTCGGATGCACTCGGCCGAACACCGTGGGTTTCACGAAAAAACCCTTCGAAATGCCGTTAGGCAGGCCCGCCCCCCCGGCGATGAGCTCGGCGCCTTCCTCGATACCACGTTCGATATAGGCGCGTACGCGCTCGAGTTGTGCGGCGCTGGCAAGCGGCCCAAGCCGTGTGTGCTCGTTGTGCGGGTCGCCCGGGACGTAGCCTTCTGCGGCGGCCTTCGCGAGCGCACACACCTCGTCGTAGCGCGACTCCGGCACGAGCATGCGCGAATGAGCGGAACACGCCTGCCCGGAGTTCAGATAACACGCGGCAACCGTGGTATTGACGGCAGTCGGAAAATCCGCATCCTCGAGAATGACCGAAGCCGATTTGCCGCCGAGCTCCAGTGCGATTCGCTTGACCGTAGCCGCCCCAAGCAGCGTGACGCGCTTGCCCGTGCGCGTGGAGCCGGTGAACGACACCATGTCGACAAACGGATGGCTCGCCACGATTTCTCCGACGACGGGCCCATAACCGCTCACAATATTGAAGACGCCGGCGGGCAGCCCCGCCTCCTCGACGGCCTCGGCCAACACGAAAGCGTTAAGCGGCGCAATTTCTGACGGTTTCACTACGACGGTGCAGCCGGCGGCAAGAGCCGGTGCGACTTTCAGCGTGATTTGATTGAGCGGATAATTCCACGGCGTAATGGCCGCGACTACCCCAACGGGTTCGCGCGCAACCAGCGAGTTGCCGAGGCGCTCTTCGAAAGGGAACTCGCGCACCCATTTTGCATACGTCTTCCAGTTGTAGAGCGCAGAACCCACCTGGATGGCACGCGCGAGCTTGATCGGCATACCGACCTCGCCACAGATGAGCTGCGCCAACTCCTCGGTACGCTTCTTCACCCCATCGGCAATCTTCTGCAGGTAATCGGCGCGTACGTCAGGTGCCGTTGCGGACCAGCCGTCGAAGGCCAGCTTGGCCGCTTCGACGGCGGCTTCCGCATCCGCCGCGCTGCCTTCTGGCACTCGGCCCATCACGCCTTCGGTACTTGAATCGATGACGTCGATCATGCCGTTCGCTGCCGGCTGCAGCCACTTTCCGCCGATGTATAGGTGCGAGAACGTTCTCATGGCGGATCCTCTGCCTTTTGGGTGGGATTCGCCTATTTTACTCAGTGTGACGGGAGCTATCCGTCGAGCGCGCTGCTGTACAACGCCTAGTCACAGCCAATTGACCAGCGAAACTTTAGCCAGTCAAAGACAGCACTTTACTGCTCGGCTGCGTTATTTGATCAACTGTTTATTTTTTATGTTGGCGATGCCACGCAAATTTCAGACTGCTTATATTTTTACTAATCTTTATCGATTAATGCGCTTGAGGCTCTTGACCCCATCCGAATTTTCCGAATAGCAAACCGCCGCTAGGCGCGACATTCCTTACCGGCCGTTAAAGGCAGTCTTAAGGCCTTGAAATTCGAGATCGTCGCCACTATACATCCAAACGTTTGCCGATGCGTGCATAATCAACCCCACACCTCGGTGACGAATGACATTCAAAATCCGGATTCTAATGACAGCGGCTTTTCTACGCCAATTCAATTACTTGACACGACGAGCATCAAGCAGTTCCGCCCGCAATCAGCAGCACTTTTGACGCGAGGTAGATCATGAAGAAGTCATTAATCGCCGCATTGACGTTCGCTGCCATATTTGCACTGGCAGGTTGTGATCACATGCCTTGGACGAGTAGCAATTCGAGTCAGCCGAGCTCTCAAGGCGGCGGCACAAGTCAGCAAGCACCAAAGTAGGCTATTGATCGCCTAGATCCATAGCTACCCGGGTAGGCGCTTGCCTACCCGTTGCGTTGGCTTGATTTTCAGGCGGCCTTACTGCAAGCCCTGGCTCGCCAGGAAATCCTCGTAATTCCCGCCAAAGTCGTGAACCGTGCCGTCCGTACGCACCTCGATAATACGGTTCGCCAGCCCGCTCACGAACTCTCGGTCGTGGGAAACGAAAACGAGCGTGCCGTCATATTTCTCGAGCGCGATCTGCAGCGATTCGATCGATTCCATATCCATGTGGTTCGTCGGCTCGTCCATCAGCAGCACGTTGTGCCGCCCAAGCATCAGCTTGCCCCAGATCATGCGGCCCTTCTCGCCCCCGGACAGCACCTTTACCGACTTCTTGATGTCGTCGGCGCCAAAGAGCAGCCGGCCGAGCGTGCCGCGCACCATCTGATCGTCGTCACCATCCTTACGGTAATCGTCGATCCAATCGGTTAGCGTCACGTCGTCAGGAAACTCCTCGTACGTGTCCTGCGGCATGTAGCCGATATTGGCGTTTTCGGCCCATTTGACACTGCCGGCATCGACCGCCAGCTGGCCGTAAAGCGAGCGCAAAAGCGTCGTCTTGCCCGCGCCGTTCTCGCCAATGATTGCAATCCGTTCGCCCGGTTGCACCGAAAGGCTCAGCTTCTCGAAGATCGTGCGATCAAAACGTTTCGCAATGCCTTCGGCCACCACGGCAATGTTGTGAAGCTTCTTCTCGTACTCAAAGCGAATGAACGGGTTCTGCCGTGATGAAGGCTTGAACTCCTCGATCTTGATCTTATCGATCTGCTTGAGGCGGCTCGTCGCCTGACGCGCCTTCGACTTGTTCGCCGAGAAACGGCGCACGAAGTCCTGGAGATCCGAAATGCGCTCCTTCGCCTTCGCGTTCGCCGCGGCCTGACGCTCACGCGCCTGTGCCGATGCGAGCATGTAGTCGTCGTAGGTGCCCGGATAAACCTTCAGCGTGCCGTAATCCATGTCCGCCATATGCGTGCAGACTTGGTTCAGGAAGTGACGATCGTGCGAGATGATGATCATCGTCGAGTTGTACTCGTTGAGCACGTTCTCGAGCCAGCGGATCGAATTGATGTCGAGGTTGTTCGTCGGCTCGTCGAGCAGCAACACGTCGGGATTTGAGAACAGCGCCTGCGCAAGCAGCACGCGCAACTTCCAACCCGGTGCGATGTTGCTCATCGGGCCAGTGTGATCTTCGATGCGAATGCCGATGCCGAGCAGCAGCTCGCCTGCGCGGGCCTCAGCCGTGTAGCCGCCGTACTCGGCGAATTTGCCTTCCAGCTCGGCCGCGCGCATGTAGTCGTCGTCCGTCGCCTCCGGGTTTGCGTAAATTGCATCACGCTCGGACATCGCGGCCCACATCTCGGTGTGCCCCATCATGACGACGTCGAGCACACGCATGTCCTCGTACGCAAACTGATCCTGTCGCAGCTTGCCGAGGCGCACGTTCGGCTCGAGCATGACGGTGCCTGAGCTCTGCTCGAGGTCGCCGCCCAGAATCTTCATAAACGTGGATTTGCCGCAGCCGTTCGCGCCGATCAGGCCGTACCGGTTCCCCTCGCCGAACTTGACTGAGATGTTCTCAAAGAGGGGCTTTGGCCCGAATTGCATGGTGATGTTGGCAGTAGACAGCACGGCGCGAGTCCTCGCATTGACGATCGACGAAAAACCAAGGATTTTAGCAAGCTTTCGTCAAAATCACCCACCTTGACCTGGGCTTTCGCTGCCGTTGGTTTGCACCGGCCGCGCAGGTCGCGCCGGTGCCGATGATGTCGATGGCGTCGGTTCCCCCGTCTTTGCCGCCCCCGGCGCAGGTGCGCGCGGCGCCTCGCGCAGCTGCGCAATCAATGCCGAACAAGGCACGGGCTGATCGCGGCTCGGTACGATAAGCGGAATCAGCGCCGCGAATGGATTGACAAAGCCGAGTGCCACCGCCGCTCCGGCGCGCAATGCCAGCGCACCTCTGCTGACGCCGACGTCCGGATCCTTGAACGTGCCCTTGACATAGAGCGGCGAGCGCAGCGAAAACACCCGCAACCCCTTTGTATGCGGGTGAATGGCAAGATCCATCGATTCATTGCGCAAATCAATGCGCCCGCTCATGTCAATCAACGCGTCGTCGGTATCGAGCGCGAACGTTCGGGCATCGAGCACGCCATCGTTGGCCACGAAGTCCGCCGCCGCGCACCGGATGTTGATGTCGTGCGCGCCGAACAGCCTCTCGTAGACGACGTTGGCAACGTTGAGCCCAGCCGCTTCCATCAGCAGCTGGCTTAGCTTGCCCTCGGTAACGAGCGCTTTCGCCTCCCCGTTGAGCGTCGCAGCGAGCGCGGCGGGAGAGTTGCCCGTCGCCGACAGCGCCGCATCGCCATTGAGCTCCCCAAGCGCCGACTGCATCGTTTTTTGCGATGGGAACAGTTGCCTCAACTTCAGGTGCCGGGCCGACATCGAGATGCGGGCGGTGGGCGGTACCGCACTGCCGTCGAGCGTGATGTTCGAATTCAACGTGCCGCCTGCAACGCCGAAACGCAGTGGTTCGAGCGTCAACACGCCGTCTTTCAACACGACGTGCGTGTAAACGTCATTCACCTGCAACTGCGGATTATTGACGATACGTCGGCCCGTAAATTTGAGGTCAACATCAATCGCGCGCCACCGCTCGCTCCGGAATGGCTCAACCGGCAGCGCCCGGCCCGCAGGCTGTTTCACCTTATTACCGCGCTGCGCCTTTCTCGCATTGGTGTGGGCACCGACGATCGAGGCCAAGTCCTCAAATCTCAGCAAATGGGAGACGACTTCCCCCTTGAGCAGAGAACGCTCGCTGCGGCGTTCGAAGCGAATTCTGCCGCTGAGGTCGCTATCGCCCATGTGCCCCGTGAAGCCGCTGTAGGTAAGCGAGATGTCATCGGGGCGGATATGGCCGGCAAGACGCCCGTCCGTCGCATAAGGCGGGGTGTCTGGCAATGGGATGCCCAGTATCGGATAAAGATGCGAGGCGCTTGCGCCCTGCAGCCAGAGCCTAAGATCGAGCGCCGCGAGGTGCAGCGGGTCGGTCAGCGTGCCAACGAGTGCAAGGCGCGTGTCTCCGATCTCGATGTCGGCCTGCAAGGGAAACGGCCGCGCTGGATCGCGTAGCGCCAGCACGCTGCCGATCTTGCCGCTACCCGCTACCGCAGTTTCCCGGTAGCGGCCTTTGGCGGTCAATCCAAGCGCATAAACCCCCGCTCCAGGTGACGTCTCGGGCGACGCTTCTGGCGATGTCGTGGCCGCATCGTCGCCAGTGGAACCCGCTGCGCCAGATGCGCGCTCGGCCGCCCATTCGGGAGCACTCGCCTGCGGCGCTCCTCCCTCGCCCGAGGCAGCATGCTTTTCCTGCTCCTCGCGCTTGCTCACTACGTGCGGCGCATTGTGGCGCGAAGACGCGCCCTGTTGCTTCAGCACGTCACCAATCGCGATCGGCTCGCCCAGCGTATCGACGTCAACCTGCAGATCGAGCTTGGCAAGCGCGTCCGAGAGCGTCAAGTTGCCCTTTTCGAAACCGAGGTTGCCGAGCTCGAGCGTCCAGCGCGACGGCTCTTGCGCTCGATGGAAAAGGAAAGCCCAGTTGTTACGTCCATCGGCCATACGCTCGAGATCGATCGACGGATTAACTAGATGGATGGAAGGCACGGAAATCGTGCGGGCAATAAGCGGCAGCACTTTCACGGCGAAAGAGATTGCGTCGACGTTCGCGAATTCCGGCCGCCGAGCCCACTCGGGATTGCCGATCATCACCTGATCGGCCGAAAATCGCGCCCACGGTACCCATGCACGCCAGCCTGTTTCGTCTACCGGACGCTGCCAGCCGACCCGCAGGTCGCCGTTGATCACGAAAGGACGCGCTAGCGCCTGCGAGACCTTGTCGTCGACCCACGGCCTCACATGGTTCCAGTTGAAGGTGGCGACGAAAAGCGCCAACGCTGCAAGCAGAATAAGGACAACTGCCGCCATCCAGGCGAAGATCTTGGCCACCTTGCGGGGAACGGATCGAGAGGGGCGAAGGACAGGCATACGGGCTCCGAAGCTCGGGCGCACGCGGCAGCCGGTGGGCAATCGGTGGGCTATCAGCGTAGAAGGAGGGCCTTTTCGGCCTGATCGGCAGCGTGTCGCTCCGCGACCGCCGTCTTGACTGAACCGTCACAACTGAGTTGCAGCAATACCCGTGCCGCCACGGCCTCGCCTATCATGGCGGACTACGCCGCCCAAGTTCGAACACATCGATTTTTATCGACGATGTCCCCCCTTTCTCCCCCACCGATCATCGAAGCGCACGGCATTGTCCGGTGCGATTCGCGCGCGGGCACAACCTTGCTCGCCGCGACGGACTTTTCCCTCGCCGCCGGCCAGCGCATCGCCCTCATGGGCCCGTCTGGCGCGGGCAAGAGCGTCTTTCTGCGTTCACTCGCCCTGCTCGACCCGCTCGATGGCGGCCGCATCGAGTGGCACGGGCAGCCCATCGAGCGTGCGACGATCCCGCTTTTTCGCAAAAGCGTCGCCTACGTCCGGCAACGGGCCGCCGTGCTTGACGGCACTGTGGAAGACAACCTGCGCTATCCGTTCTCCCTGAGCGTCTACCACGGGCTGCGTTTCGATCGCACACGTGCGGCGCGTCTCGCCGAGCGCGCCGGGCGAGCGCACGACTTTCTCGACAAGCGTGCAAGCGAGCTTTCGGGCGGCGAGGCGCAAATCGCGGCGCTGATTCGTGTACTCCAGCTCGATCCCGAAGTGCTGCTGCTGGACGAGCCGACCGCCTCCCTCGATCCCGAGTCCGCACGGGCCATCGAAGCGCTCGTCGCCGACTGGTTCGAGGCGTGCCCGGACAAGCGCGCGTCGATATGGGTGTCGCACGATCCCGCGCAGGCGGCACGCGTCAGCAATCGGCAGTTGACCATGCGCGCTGGGCATCTCGGCGAGACAGCGGAGCAAATACAGTGAACGCCCCCTTGCAGGACCTGAGTCTTTTCGACGTGGCAATCGCCACACTGCTCATCGTCATCAACGGTGCCGTGTCGATGGCACTGTCCCTCGGGCTCGGCCGACAGCTGGCACTCGCCGCCGTGCGTACCGTGGTGCAATTGCTCGCAATCGGCTATGTGCTCGGCTGGGTCTTTGCTTACGCTCGCTGGTACGCAGTGCTGCCGGTGATGGCGGTCATGACGATCATCGCCGGGTTGGCCGGCGCGTCGCGCGGTGCGCGGACTTACGTCGGACAGCGTGCTGACAGCATCGTTTCTATCTGGGTGAGTGCGTGGCTCGTCGCGGCTGTGGGCCTGTTCGCCGTCATCCGCATTCATCCCTGGTACGAGCCGCAGTACGCGATCCCCATTCTCGGGATGATCCTAGGCAACACGCTGACGGGCGTGTCGCTCGCCATCGAGCGCATGACCGAGGAGCTGACCGCGCGGCGCGATCGCGTCGACATGGCGCTCGCCCTCGGAGCCACGCGCTGGGAGGCGGCACAGGGGCCGGCGCGGCAAGCCGTGCGCGCAGGCATGATCCCGACGCTCAACCAGATGGCCGTAGTCGGCGTCGTCAGCCTGCCCGGAATGATGACAGGCCAGGTGCTCGCCGGGCAGTCACCGCTGCAAGCAGTCCGTTACCAGATCGTGATCATGTTTCTGATCGCGGCATCGTCGGCGCTCGGTACCGTAGGCGCCGTGCTGCTCACTTACCGGCGCCTTTTCAGCGCGGATCATCGGTTTCTCGCCTCGCGGCTTCTCGAACGCGGTAGGGCTCGCTGACAGCGAGCCTTATTGGAGGAAATAGCAAAAGGCCCGCATGCCGCACAGCGAAACCGCGCGACGACAACCCGAGTTGATCCGAACTGATCGCACCAGCGACGAGCGGCACCTCACGGTTCAACGCTTAGCCGATACCGTCACCCGGCTTCCGTCGTTCAGCGCAATGGTTTTCTGCGTACCGTCAGTCGGCATCGTAAACCGAACCACTTGACCCAGCGTTTTCGCGCGCGGGCATTGCAGCGTCTTTCCAC
>NZ_DATJJF010000182.1:0-5938 GCF_035492435.1 Trinickia sp. | reverse complement strand
TCTGGGCAACGGCGTCCCCCGAATTCAGTCAATCGACTGAGTTCGCGGGACGCCGTTTGTTTTTGCGGCGCGAAGTGCGTGCTCGCGCCGTTCGTCCACCGCATTAGGTATTCAGAGATCAGAGATCGCCAACATGAAAATCGTCGTCATCGGCCACGGGATGGTCGGCCACAAACTCCTCGAATGCCTCACCGAACACTCGCCCGGTGGTGGGCTCGAAATCACCGTGCTGGGCGAAGAGTCGCGCCCTGCCTACGACCGTGTGCACCTGTCCGAATTCTTTTCCGGTAAGTCGGCCGAGGATTTGACGCTGGTCGAGCCGGGATTCTTCGAGCGCGAGCATCTGCTGCTCAAACTCAATGCGAAGGCTGTGTCGATCGACCGCGCCGCACGGACGGTGACGGTTTCGACGGGCGAGACGTTGCCTTATGACAAGCTGGTGCTGGCGACTGGCTCCTATCCCTTCGTGCCCGCAGTCGCAGGCAACGAGCGCCACGACTGCTTTGTGTTCAGGACGATCGAGGACCTTCAGGCGATGCAGGAGTGCGGCGCGCGCTCGAAGACCGGCACGGTCGTCGGCGGCGGCTTGCTCGGGCTCGAATGCGCGAAGGCACTGCGCGACATGGGCCTTGTAACGAGCGTCGTCGAGTTTGCGCCGCACCTGATGGCAGCTCAGGTCGACACGGGCGGCGGCCACATGTTGCGCGGGAAGATTGCGGAATTGGGCGTCGCCGTTCACACGCACAAGAACACGGTCGCGATCGTCGACGGGGAGGCCGGCACGCACCGGATGCAGTTCTCCGACGGCACGCATCTGGACACGGACATGATCGTGTTTTCGGCTGGAATCCGCCCGCGCGACGAACTCGCACGCGCAAGCGGCCTTGCGATCGGCCCGCGCGGCGGCATCGTCATCGACGATGGCTGCCACACGAGCGACCCGGACATTTACGCGATCGGCGAGTGTGCTCTCTGGAAGGGGCAGTTGTTCGGGCTGGTCGCACCCGGCTATGAGATGGCGCGTGTTGCCGCAAAGCAACTGCTTGGAGAAAACGCCGAATTCGCCGGCGCCGATACCAGCACCAAACTCAAACTCATGGGCGTGGACGTCGGGAGCATCGGCGATGCACATGGCCAAACGCCCGGTAGCCGCACGTACCAATTCAGTGACGAGCGCAAACAGGTCTACAAGAAGCTCGTCGTGTCGGAGTGCGGCAAGTACCTGCTGGGTAGCGTGCTCGTTGGGGATGCGAGCGAATTCGGCACGTTGCAGCAAATGATGCTGAACCGGATCGAGCTGCCGGAAGCACCGGAATTTCTGATCCTGCCGCAAGCCGATGGTCAAGCGAAGCCCGGTTTAGGTATCGATGCGCTGCCCGATAGCGCACCGATTTGCTCGTGCAACAACGTCACCAAAGGCCAGATCTGCGAAGCGGTCTCAACCGGTGCCACCACCATCGGCGCGTTGAAGCGCGCAACCAAGTGCGGCACGTCGTGCGGCGGCTGCGTGCCGCTTGCCACGCGCTTGATGAAAGCCGAGATGAAGAAGCAGGGGCTGGCTGTCAATAATCACGTGTGCGAGCACTTCCGGTACACGCGCCAGGAGCTCTACCACTTGGTGCGCGTCGAGGGCATCAAGACGTTCGGCGAGCTGCTCGCCAAGCACGGTCAAGGGCTCGGTTGCGATGTGTGCAAGCCGGCCGTCGCCGGGATTCTCGCATCGTGCTGGAACGAGTTCGTGCTGCAAAAAGAGCATGCAAGTTTGCAGGATTCGAACGACTACTACCTCGCGAACATTCAGCGCGATGGCACGTATTCGGTCGTGCCACGCATGCCTGGCGGTGAGGTGACGCCCGATGGCCTGATCGCGGTCGGCCAGGTCGCAAAAAAATACGGCCTCTATACGAAGATCACGGGCGGCCAGCGTGTCGACATGTTCGGGGCGCGCGTCGATCAGTTGCCCCACATCTGGGAAGAACTGATTGCCGCCGGCTTCGAAGCCGGGCACGCATACGGCAAGGCGCTGCGTACCGTGAAGTCGTGCGTCGGATCCACGTGGTGTCGCTATGGAGTCGGCGACTCGGTCGGGCTCGCGGTCGAGATCGAGAATCGCTACAAGGGCCTGCGCGCACCGCACAAATTCAAGTTCGGTGTCTCGGGCTGCACCCGTGAATGCGCAGAGGCACAGGGCAAGGACATCGGCATCATCGCGACAGAGAAGGGCTGGAATCTCTACGTGTGCGGCAATGGCGGGATGAAGCCGCGCCACGCCGAACTGCTTGCGTCCGATCTCGACAAGACGACGCTCATTAAGTACGTCGATCGATTCCTGATGTTCTACATCCGCACCGCAGACCGCCTGCAGCGCACGAGCGTCTGGCGCGAGAGTCTCGAGGGCGGCCTTGATTACCTCATCGACGTGGTGGTGCACGACAGCCTCGGCATTGCCGCGGAGCTTGAAGCTCAGATGAAGCATGTTGTCGATACGTACCAGTGCGAGTGGAAGATGGCGATCACCGATCCGCAAACTCGCAAGCGCTTCCGTCATTTCGTCAACAGCGACAAGGGTGACGAGAACGTGACTTTCGTCGAAGAGCGCGGCCAGATCCGGCCGGCCACGCCTGACGAACGAAATCAACTCAAGCAAATCGACATTCCCGTGGTCGTCGAGACCGTCTAAGACGAAACATCAACGAGATCATCATGAGCAACAACGATCCCATCCAGCAATCCTGGACGCCTGTGTGCGCACTCGACGACATCGTGCCGAATACCGGCGTGTGTGCGCTCGTCAACGGCGAACAAGTGGCGGTGTTCCATGTCGACGACGGCAACGGCAACAGCAACGTGTTCGCGATCAGCAACTTCGACCCAGCCTCACAGGCGGCTGTGCTGTCGCGCGGACTCATCGGCAACCTCGGTGAGCACCTGGTGGTTGCGTCGCCGATCTACAAGCAACACTTCAACCTGCGCACAGGCGAGTGCCTCGAAGAACCCGAGCACTCCGTCAGCGCATATGCCGCGCGCGTCGCCGACGGCCAAGTGTGGGTGCAAGCATGAAAGCTGCCGCAGCCCCGGTCAACGAGTCCGGGGTGCGTGCACGGCTTGTCGTCATCGGTAACGGCATGGCGGGCATGCGCACCGTCGAGGAATTGCTCGAGCTCGCGCCGGACTTATACGACATTACTGTGTTCGGCGCCGAGCCTTACGGCAACTACAATCGCATCCTTTTGTCGCCGGTACTCGCCGGGGAGAAGAGGGTCGAGGACATCATCCTCCATACCCGAGACTGGTACGCGGCCAATGGCATCACGCTGCATGCGGGCGACCCCGTGGTTGCCATCGACCGTGCGCGCCGGGTCGTGCGTTCCCAAAGCGGCGTGGAGGCCAGCTACGACCGGCTGCTGATCGCGACCGGTTCGAAGCCGTTTCTGATTCCGGTGCCGGGTCACGAGCTAAGCGGTGTCATTTCGTTTCGAGACCTCAAGGACGTCGAATCGATGATGAGCGCAGCACGCGACCATCATCATGCAGTGATCGTCGGCGGAGGCCTGCTAGGCCTCGAAGCAGCCAACGGGCTGCTGCGCCAGGGGATGTCGGTCACAGTCGTGCATCTCGTCGACAGCCTCATGGAGCGCCAACTCGACAAGAGCGCGTCCGGGCTGCTGCAAAAGGCCCTTGAGCACAAGGGAATGCGCTTTCTGTTGAATGCCCGCACGGCGGAGTTCGTCGGGACAGACCGCGTCACCGCCGTGCGCTTGGACGACGGCAGCGAGATCGCCGCCGATCTCGTCGTGATGACCGTCGGCGTGCGGCCCAACATTGCGCTCGCGCAACAAGCCGGCCTCTATTGCGAGCGCGGAATTGTCGTCGACGACACCTTGCAAACCTACGATCCGCGCGTCTACGCAGTGGGCGAATGCGTACAGCATCGCACGGCAACGTTCGGCCTCGTCGCGCCGATCTGGGACCAAGCACGCGTATGCGGCGCGCACTTGGCAGGGGCGGGTCACCGCCGTTACGTCCAGAAGGCGACCGCGACCCGGCTCAAAGTGACCGGCGTCGATCTGTACTCGGCCGGCGACTTCATCGGTGGCCCGGGTACCGAGGATCTGGTGCTGCGCGATCCGCGACGCGGGGTCTATAAGCGGCTCGTCATCGAGCAGGATCGGGTGATCGGCGCGGTCCTGTACGGCGATGTCAAGGACGGCGCGTGGTACTTCGAGTTGATCCAGAACCAGACCGACATTTCGCGGATGCGCAGCCAATTGTTGTTTGGCAAGGCCCTATGCGAGGCGCAGGCCATCTGAACCGGGACCGGAACCGAACGTGAACTTTCCCATTACCCCAATCGCGCCTGATAGCAGCCCGCACAGCATCCAGACCACCTGCCCATACTGCGGCGTCGGCTGCGGCGTACGCGCGAGCGCACGGCCGGATGGCTTCGTCGACGTTGCTGGCGACGCCTGTCACCCGGCGAACCGCGGGCGACTATGCGTGAAAGGATCGGCGCTCGGCGAAACGGTCGGACTCGATGGACGCTTGCTCCATCCGCAAATGCGCGAGCCGAATCGCGGCCCTTTGCGTCAGGCGTCGTGGGACGATGCGCTCGCTGCGGTTGCCAGCGGCTTTCGCCGGATCATCGATCAGCACGGCCCCGATGCCGTCGCATTCTACGTATCGGGGCAGTTGCTAACGGAGGATTACTACGTCGCGAACAAGCTGATGAAGGGCTACATCGGCAGCGCGAACATCGATACGAATTCACGTCTGTGCATGTCGTCATCGGTCGCCGGACACAAGCGTGCGTTCGGTGAAGACCTGGTGCCGCTCTGCTACGAGGACCTCGAACTGACGGATCTCGTCGTACTGGTCGGCTCGAACACAGCTTGGTGCCATCCGATCCTGTTCCAACGCATCATCAAGATCAAGGAAACACGGCCAGACATGAAGGTGGTCGTGATCGATCCGCGCTACACCGCGACGTGCGAAATGGCGGACCTGCACCTGCCGCTCAGCTCCGGCACGGACGTGTGGCTCTTCAACGGGCTGCTCGCCTTTCTCGCAGAGTGCGGCGTAACCGATGCCAATTTTGTCGATGACCATACCAACGGGTATGCGAAGGCGCTCGATGCCGCCTTATCGTCCACGAAAGGGGCATTCGATCTCATGCAATGCGCCAAGCAGTGCAAGATCGATCCGGCTGCCCTGCTCGAGTTCTATCTGCTTTTCGCACGTACCGAACGGGTCGTGACGGTCTATTCACAGGGTGTCAATCAGTCGACGTCCGGCACCGACAAGGTCAACAGCATCATCAACTGTCACCTGCTGACAGGGCGTATCGGCAAGCCGGGCATGGGGCCTTTCTCGTTCACCGGACAGCCGAACGCGATGGGCGGGCGCGAGGTCGGCGGCCTCGCGAATACGTTGGCCGCGCATATGGAGCTCGACAACCCGCGCCACCTCGAACTCGTCCAAACTTTTTGGGACTCGCCGACGATTGCATCGCGGCCGGGTCTCAAAGCAGTGGATCTCTTCGAGGCGATCGAGGCGGGCCGAGTCAAGGCCGTGTGGATCATGGCGACAAACCCCGTCGTCAGTCTGCCCAACAGTGATCAAGTCAAGCGTGCACTCGAGCGTTGCGAACTCGTCGTCAGCTCCGACATCGCCGAGGACACCGATACGAATGCGTTGGCGCACATCCTGCTGCCGGCGCTGGGGTGGGGCGAGAAGGATGGCACCGTCACCAACTCGGAACGCCGCATCTCGCGCCAGCGCGCATTCTTGCCGTCGCCGGGGCAAGCGCGAGCTGACTGGTGGATCATGTGCGAGGTTGCGCAACGGATGGGCTATGCGGGCTTCGATTTTGCCGAGCCGCATGAGATCTTCGACGAGCATGCGCGGCTGAGTGCCTATCGCAACAACAGTAGCAACGACA
>NZ_DATJJF010000181.1:0-2652 GCF_035492435.1 Trinickia sp. | reverse complement strand
TCGTTGGGCAAGCAAATGACCCCTCGTGCGACGGCCGCCGCCGGGCTGCAATCGTTATATCGGCTTGCAGCCCTCCCTGGGTGAAGCGAACCGCGCGTGAAGGGAGCGAGCCTCGTCGGCTAGCGGTGCCCTCCGCCGCCGTGGCCTCCACCACCCCCAAAACCACCACCCCCAAAACGGCCTTCGCCGGCGCGCCCCGCATCGCCGAAGCCCTCCCGTCCATGGCCGGCTTCGCCAGAACCGATGAATCCTTGGCGCGTTACGCCGCTAAACTGCCGAGCGTTGATACCCAGCGGGGTCTGCGGCGCCGCAAACCCGTGCTGCTGCTGTGGTATGCGCATATTCGTCGAGCCGGGGAATGTGCGCTCGCCATTGAACGCGTGGGCAGTCCCAAATTCACCGGATTGACGGACAAAATTATCTCGATCGATGCCTGCTCGATCGTGCCAGGCGTAGTTGCCGTGCTGATACGTTACGGCTCGGTGACGCCAGTCAGGCCTCCAATGGTTCCAGCCCCAGCCATAGTTGCCGAAGTACCACACCCCGAAACCTACGCCAAATGCGAGGCCCGGGCCATCGAAGTAAAGGCCCGGGTAGGGGTACCAGCCCGGCCATGCAGCAACCGGCTCGCCATAGGCAAGCCAAGGGTCGTATTGCGGCACGTAGACGAGGTCGGCATCTGTCGGCTCGATCGTGATCGCTTGATCGTCGGTTGTGACTGTCTGCTGGCCCGTGCTTGTGAGGGTTCCGGCTTGTTCGGCCCGTTGGCGCATCGCCTGCACGGCGGCCATTAAAGCCTGCGGCTGCTCCTTGTAGGCGTCACCCAGCGATGAGGTCCACGTCAGGTTCTGGTCCAAGTTCGCCAGTACCGACGGAAACTCCGTGAGCGCCTTGACGCTAGGATCCCAGCTTTGCGTGTTGACTTCGTTGGCCAACGCATCGCCCTTCAGTTCGGGATGCGCGGTCACCCATCGGTCCGCTTCGACCACCTCGACCGTTTGAGTTGACGCCGCGAAGATTTGCGCCACCAAGGCGTCCGGGTACAGCGCAATGGGCGCAACGAGCTGTTGCAGTTGTTCGGCTGTCAACGGCGTTGCGCTTACGGATACGGATGGTGCAGGTGAGCTCGCTGGGTCAGCGTGTGCCTCGCAGGCGATACCGAGCATCAAACATGAGGATGCCAAGACCCAATAGCCCCGTTTTAAACGTTTCATACGATTCGCTCTCTGCTGCTTGCAATTTCATTTCTTTCGCGGTTGTTTTCATTATTTTCTGACACGCGAAAAGAATCAGTGTCACTTTAAATGATAGACGGCAAAGGTGTCGGTGAACTGAGCATGGCATTACGTTAATGTCATTTAAGCGGCGAATGGCGGTTTTGGCTGGTGGTCTTGGGTGTCGGTAGACGATGCCTCGCCGGTTCGACGGCCTCAGCGGGCGATGCCGCCGCCCGCTACGGGGGAGTCAGATTGATGGGGCAATTCAGTGGATGTGAAAGGCTCGCAGTCTCATTCGGGCAGCGTGCGAGCGTCCGATTACATCGTGGATCGATCGGTTCTTCACCGCTTTTTGTAAGTTCCGATCAGCTCGGCATGCTCGATCACGTGTCCGCGCATCGCGTGCTCGAGCGCAGTTTTGCTCGGCCGGCCGAGATCAGGCAGCGTTGTATCGAGCGCATAAAGCTTGAGAAAATAGCGATGACGACCGACGGGTGGACACGGACCGCCGTAACCCGTGCGCTTCCAATCGTTGGTGCCTTCGAGCGTGCCGGCCGGCAACGTCGTGCTTTGCGCCCCTGCAGGCAGTTGCGCCGACGCACTCGGCGAAATGTTGTAGAGCACCCAATGAACCCAAACCCTTTGGGGCGCTGCAGGGTCTGGCGCGTCGGGGTCGTCCATGATTAAGGCTAGGCTCTCTGTCTTCGCAGGCACACCGGACCACGCAAGCGGCGGTGAAATGTCCTGACCTTGGCAGGTAAAACGCTCAGGAATGCCATCGCCTGAATGAAACGCAGAGGAAGTCAAAGTCAACGCCATGATTCGCTCCTTCATGTCGGTATGTGAACGGATCGTCCAAAAAATTAGGTCTCCTGACTAATCGTCGTCGTAGTCGCACGGTTACCCGCTGCGCTTGGTTCAGAAAGGCGGCGTATTCGTCGTCCACCCTCCGCCTAATGCCTGGAACAATGCTGCCGTATCGGCAAGCCGATCGGCGTGCGCACGCGTTCGATCTAGCGAGGTCTGCGAGACTTGCCGCTCGGCGTCGAGCAGCTCGGAGCGACCGACGCCGCCGGCGGCATATTGCGCACGCGTGATTGCCATGCTTGAGCGCGCCTCACCTGCTGCAATCTCGCGCGCTTGAAGTGCCTGTGCATCGTCTTGCAGCGCTCTCAGCGCATTGGCGACTTGCTCCAATGACTGCAGCACGGTTTCGCGATAGTCCGCGAGCGCTGCTTGATAAGCGGCAACGGAGGCGCGTTTTTGCGCACGCAATGCGCCGCCACGAAAAATTGGCTGCGTCATGGAGAGGCCGAAGTTCCAGATATTCAAACTGTCGGGTAGCCCCCCGATGCGCGTGCGCTGCGACCCCGCGCCGGCGGAAATCAAAAATGCCGGATAAAGGTTGGCTGTCGCGACGCCAATGTTCGCGCTT
>NZ_DATJJF010000180.1:0-6403 GCF_035492435.1 Trinickia sp. | reverse complement strand
GCGCGTGCTGCATTGCTCGCAGAGCAACAGCGCCAGCAGCAGCTCGCCGAGCAGGAAGCACAAGCCAAGCAGCAGCGTGAGTTGCAGCGGCAAGCCGAGCTCGCGGCCCAGAAAGCCGCGCAGAAGGCCGCGGCCGACAAGCTCAAACGGCAACAGCAGGCTGAAGCGCTCAAACAGCAGCAGCTTGCCGAGCAACAGAAGCAGCAGCAACTCGCGGAACAACAGAGGCAGGAACAGCAAAAAGAGCAGCAGGAGCAGTTAAAGCAGCAGCAATTGAAGCAACAGCAGCTCGCCGCCGAAAAGAAAGCTGAGGCTGACAAGGCCGCCAAGGCAAAGGCGGTCGAGGAACAGCAGGCAAAGCAAAAGCTCGACCAGGAACGCCGCGCGCGGCTCGCTCAGCTGCAAGGTTTGGCCGGCGACAGCCCGACGGGCAACGGCCTCGCGAAGGGCGGCACCGGCACGGGCTCGGGCGGCACGGCCACGTCGCCGGGCTACTCCGACAAGGTTCGGCGGCGCGTGCGTCCGAACATCGTTTGGGCTGGCGACACGCAGGGGCTTCAAACGGTGATTGCCGTTCACTGCTCGACATCGGGTACCCTGCTCTCGGCCACGGTCCAGCGCAGCAGCGGAAATGCACAGTGGGACGAAGCGGCATTGCGTGCCGTGCAGAAATCCGATCCAATGCCGCTCGACGACAACGGACACGCGCCGACAAGCTTCATGATTACATTGCGCCCGGCGGAATAACCGAGCCTATGCAAATTGGCGCTTCGATTGCGAGCAGGAACGAAAGATGGATTGGCGAGTCTTCGCTGTTGTGACAATTTTTAGTTTTTTGGGAATCACGGCATGAGATTGATGACGAAGCTGGGACTCAAGACATGGTTGGCGTCGTGCCTGATCGCTGCAGGCGGCGCGGCACATGCACAACTGAACGTGCTGGTAACCGGTGTGGGTTCCACGCAATTTCCCATTGCAACCGCGAACTTCGCCAACGAAACCGCCACGCCGCAGCCGATCAGCAAAATCGTCCGCGACGATCTGGCGCGCAGCGGCAAATTCAACAATATCGACGTCGGCAATACGACCGTCTCCGAAACCGATTCAGTCGATTTGGGTGGGTGGAAAGCCAAAGGCGCAGACGCTTTCGTTGCGGGCAGCGTGACGCCGCTCGCCAATGGTGAGTATCAGATCCGCTTCAAGCTGTATGACACCGTCAAGCAACAGAACCTCGGCGGGCTCGAGCTGACTACGCCAGCAAGCGGCTTGCGCATGACGGCCCATAAAGTCGCCGACTACATCTACGATAAGCTGCTCGGCACGCGCGGCGTCTTTGCGACGCGCCTCTCCTACGTCGTGAGAAGCGGCAACCGTTATCTGCTGCAGGTCTCGGACTCGGATGGCCAGGACGTGCACGTCGCGTTGTCGAGCCCGGAGCCGATCATCTCCCCCGTGTGGTCACCTGACGGCACGAGGGTCGCCTACGTCTCGTTCGAGAAGAAAAAGCCGATCGTCTACGTGCACGACCTGCCGACGGGGCGCCGCGTCATCATCTCGGACCAGAAGGGCAATAACAGCGCGCCGGCATGGTCGCCTGACGGGCGCACGCTCGCGGTAGCCCTTTCGCGCACCGGCAACACGCAGATCTTTGCGGTCAATGCGGACGGCACGGGCTTGCGGCGTCTCTCGCAGAGCACCTCGATCGATACCGAGCCCGCGTATTCGCCCGACGGCCAATCGATTTACTTCACGAGCGATCGCGGCGGCCAGCCGCAGATCTACCGGATGCCGGCGCAAGGGGAAAGCGCCGGCGCGGCACAGCGCGTGACGTTCTCCGGGAGCTATAACACGAGTCCGCGCGTGAGCCCGGACGGCAAGACGCTCGCGTACATCTCGCGGGTGGGCGGCGCATTCAAGCTGTACGAACTGGATTTGGCAAGCGGCGTGGCAACGGCGCTCACCGACACGATTCATGACGAATCGCCGAGCTTCGCGGCGAACGGTCAGTACATTCTTTACGCCACTCAGGTGAACGGCCGTGGCGTGCTGGCCGCAGTTTCGACCGACGGTCGGACTCGGCAAATCCTGTCCGTTCCGGGAGGCAGCGTGCGCGAGCCCTCCTGGGGTCCGTTTATGCAATGATCTTTAGGCAATAACCACACAAGGAGAGTAAAAAATGATGTCCAAGCTTCGTATGGTGTTCGCGTCCCTGCTCGTGGGCGTGTTGGCGGCATGTCATTCCGGCGTGAAGCTCAACGAGAACGCAAGCCAGGGTGCCGTGAGCACGCAGCCCAATCCGAACGCCGTGGCGCCCGTCAACGTCGACGAGCTGAACAACCCGAATAGCCCGCTCGCCAAGCGTAGCGTGTACTTCGACTTCAACAGCTATTCCGTCAGCGACCAATACCAATCGCTGTTGGCAGTGCACGCGAAATACCTGAAGAACCATCCGGGCCAACATATCCTGATCCAGGGCAACACCGACGAGCGCGGCACGAGCGAGTACAACCTCGCGCTCGGCCAGAAGCGCGCGGTAGCAGTGCTTAACGTACTCAAAACGCTCGGCGTGCCGGATTCCCAGATGGAAGCTGTGAGCCTCGGCAAGGAAAAGCCGCAGGCGACGGGTCATGACGAAGCGGCGTGGGCGCAAAACCGCCGCGCGGACATCGTTTATCAGTAAACGAAACAGGCCAAGGCTATGAACCCCCGTACTTCCTGGCTGCGCGGCGCCGCAGCTGCATGCATGGCCGCCTCGGCACTCGTTGCCGGGCCTGCGCACGCGGGTATGTTCGATGATGATCAGGCACGCCAGGCGATTCTCGACTTGCGAGCGAAGTCGGACAACGCCGTGAGTCAATTGGCGGCCGCTCAGCGAACTCTTCTCGATCAGTCCAACCGGCTCGACCAGCTGAACCAGCAGGTAGCAACGCTGCGCGGGCAGAATGAGGACCTGACGAACCAGCTGACCACGCTGCAAAAACAGCAGAAGGACTACTACGCCGATCTCGATACGCGGATCAAGAAGCTCGAGCCGCAGCAGGAGACGGTGGACGGCGTCCAGGGCACAGTGCAGCCAGGCGAAACGGATGCGTTCAATCAGGCCTCGCAGCAGTTCCGTAGTGGCGACTTCAAAAACGCCGCTGCGTCGTTTCGCGATTTCATCGCCAAATATCCGCAAAGCCCTTATCAGCCGACGGCGCAATACTGGCTCGGCAACGCGCTTTATGCGCTACGCGACTACAAGGGTTCGACGGCAGTCTGGCAGAACGTCGTGAAGAACTACCCGCAGCACCCGCGTGCGCCTGAAGCGTTGCTGGCGATCGCGAACAATCAGCTCGAGCAAGGTCAAAGGGCAGCAGCCCGCAAGACGCTCCAGCAGATCGTCTCGCAATACGCCGGATCGGATGTGGCGCAATCCGCGCAGAACAAGCTCACGCAGATCAAGTAGTTTTGTTCGCGCGAGCGCGGCAGTGCTCGACGGAAAAAGCCCAAAGCGTCTCACGCTTTGGGCTTTTTTCTTGGGACGTCGAATCAGGCGACCAAGCGGCCGGACGCCTCGCCATCGCGTTGACGCATCTGTTCCATATAGCGTCGTGGCGGCGCACCTAGCAAGCGAGTAAAGAGCGTCGTCAAACTGCTGGCGCTCTGATAGCCGAGTTCGAGCGCCGCCTGCGTGATCGATTGCCCACGTGCGAGCCGATCCACCGCACATACGACGCGCAGGTGCTCCCGCCAACGGCCGAACGTCATCCCCGTCTCACTCACAAAAAGACGCGCGAGCGTGCGTGAACTCGTGTGCGAAAGCGCCGCCAGTTCGTCGAGGTTGACGTTCGCGCCGGGATGCTGACGAAGGAAATCGATGGCGAATAGCAACCGACGATCGCGACCATGAGGAACGAACAGTTCTGGACCGCTCCGCGGCTGCTGGGCATGCAAGACCATCAGTTGCGCGATCAGTTCGACCGTGGCGGAGTCGCCCCCCGTGCCACTCAGTCTTACCGCTTCGCGCCCAAGTTCACGCAGCAAATCCGAGACGACCACCGTACCGCAACGCGAAGGCAATTGCGTAGCGAGCGCTTGCGAGAAATGGATGTGGATAAGGGATGACGACTCGCTGTATTGCGCATCATGTGCCACTTCCGGCGGCACCCAGACCGCAAGCCCAGGCGGGGCAAGCCACAACCCCTCCTCACCTGTCACGGCCATAGTCCCGCGCAATACGATGGAGAGTTGCCCGCTATCGTGCGCATGACGGGTGATGGAGACACCCGCTGCATGATCGACCGAGACGGCCTGAATGGTGAAATCCGACATGGCAGCCAAGCGGCAGAAGTTGGCAGGATAGACGAAGAAACCAACGGGCATTTCTCGAATAATACTCCGACAGCACGGCCAATGTGGTCGCGCGCCTTTCCCGGAGTTCAAATGAAGTCGGTTTTCAACATTGTCGGCATCGCGGGCAGCTTGCGTGCTGCGTCCTATTCGCAGATGATCCTGAAGTCGATCGCAGGACTGGTGCCCGCGGGTTCCACGGTCAATTCCATCGACATCGGCGCGATCCCCCACTACAACGAAGACCTCGAACGCGAAGGACTCCCGCAAACGGTGGTGACGGCACGTGCTCAAGTTGAGGCATGCGACGCAGTGGTCATCGTTACACCCGAGTTCAATCACGGCCTGCCTGGCGTGCTCAAAAACACGCTCGATTGGCTTTCCCGTCCCGCATTCACGGGTTGCATGAAAAACAAGCCCGTGTTTTTCGTGACGCTGTCGCCGGGAGCGCTCGGCGGCGTACGCGCTCAATACCAAATGCGCGAAACGCTTGCATCGATGCTGTGCCAATTGGTGCCTCTGCCTGAAATGGCGATCACGCACGTTGGAGCGAAAGTGGACGACGGTCAGTTGACCGAGCGCGCCACGCTCGACTTCATCGAAGGCAATTTGCAGCGATTCCTCAACACGGTCGTTGCCGGTACAGCAGGCCAATAAAGGTCAACAAGGACCAAGAAAGGGCCAACAGGCATCACATCATGAAAGACAATCACGCCGCAAAGCCAAGTACAGGGCTCATCGTATTCGCGCTTGCCATGGGCGGGTTCGCGATCGCCACGAGCGAGTTCGCCTCGATGAGCATCTTGCCGCTGCTCTCAAACGGGTTTGGCATTGACGCGCCGACGGCAGCTCATGCGATCAGCGCCTACGCGTTGGGTGTGGTTGTCGGCGCACCGTTGCTTGCTGTCCTCGGGGCGCGGTGCGAACGTCGCTTGCTGCTAATTCTTTTGATGGTGCTATTCGCGCTCGGCAATACGCTGAGTGCGCTTGCGCCAAGCTATCGATGGCTGCTCGTGTTCCGGTTTCTGAGCGGCTTGCCGCATGGGACTTTTTACGGCATGGCGTCGCTGGTCGTGACATCACTCGTTCCGGAGAATCGACGCTCGGTCGCCCTTGGCCGCATGTTTTTGGGCCTCACATTGGCCACGGTCGTCGGCGTGCCGCTCTCCGATTGGTTGGGCCATCTGGTAGGTTGGCGCTGGAGCTTCGGCCTGCCTGCGCTGCTGGCCGTATTGACCATGACGTGCATTCGCCTCTGGGCACCGCGCGTGCCGGCTGCCGAGGGAGCAAGTCCGCTGCGTGAGCTTGGCGCACTGCGTCGCCCTCAGGTATGGTTGACGCTCGGGATCGGCGCTATCGGATTTGGCGGACTGTTCTCGGTCTACACCTATTTGGCAGATGTCCTGAGATCCGTGACGCACGTGTCGGTGACAGTGACGATGCTTGTCTTGGGTGTGCTCGGGCTCGGCATGACCGTTGGGAACATCATCGTTCCGGCATTTGCCGACCGTGCACTGATGCGCACCACCGGGCTTGTGCTCTTGTGGAGCGTCGCGTCGCTCATCGCCTTCCCGTTCGCCGCACACAACGTGTGGACGATCACCCTCGACGTCTTTCTGATTGGCGTCGGTGGTGCGCTCGCGACAGTGCTGCAGACGCGGCTCATGGATGTGGCCGAGGATGCGCAGGGCCTTGCCGCCGCACTCAATCACTCGGCTTTCAACGTTGCCAACGCACTCGGGCCTTTCCTGGGTGGACTCGCCGTCGCCAGGGGGCTTGGTTGGACATCGCCCGGCTGGGTCGGGGCGTTGCTTGCGGCCGGAGGTTTCGTGATCTGGGCTTGGTCTAGTGTTTTGCAACGCAAAACCGATGCAAATCGCCCAGTCGTCATTCGAGAACGGGCCCACGTCGGGTTTCATTGAGTCAGCCGGTATGTTGCCTCGGCGTGGGCGTGCGATTGCGCTCCACGCCGATGGCATGATCGCCACTGTGTGGGCGCACCGCCACTGCGGGTCGATGTTGGCGCGATAAGAACGCTAGAATCGCACCACCGTCCTGTGTCGGGAGACGC
>NZ_DATJJF010000179.1:0-2117 GCF_035492435.1 Trinickia sp. | reverse complement strand
GTGCGTTTGTGGTGCGTGCTTGGGGGAGGGGACGCCATTCCGGTAGACTATTGGCATTATGTGTGCCACGCCGCTCACCGAACCGCTCGCTGCGTCGTCGATTTCGATTGATGCACCACACGTCACCGTGGACGGGGCAATCCCGCACGGCAGTCATCCGCGCGAGCGGATTGCACCCGGCTTAGACCTCGTTTGGCGGGGCATAGAGCCGTATGAAACAAGCTTTGCCGCGATGCGCGCATTCACTGAGGCGCGAACCGGCGACACAGTCGACGAGCTCTGGCTGGTCGAGCATCCTCCCGTTTTTACGCTCGGCCAAGCCGGCAATGCCGCGCACCTCCTCGTGGCCGATTCGGGCGTTCCGCTGGTGAAAGTCGATCGCGGGGGGCAGATTACGTATCACGGTCCAGGGCAGGTTGTCGTCTACGTGCTGCTGAACCTGAAACGGCGCCGGTTGCTCGTGCGTAACCTTGTGACGCTGATCGAGCAAGCCGTTCTCGAAACACTCGCGGCGTATAATTTGGCGGGCGAGCGCCGCTCGGGCGCGCCTGGCATTTACGTGGCGCCCGGGCCAGCTGCCGGTTCGCATGGCGGCGCAAAGATCGCGGCGCTCGGCCTGAAGATCCGGAACGGTTGCAGTTATCACGGCGTAAGCCTGAACGTGAAGATGGATTTGCAACCGTTCCTTGCAATCAATCCGTGCGGCTACGTGGGGCTTGAAACGGTCGATATGGCGACACTCGGTGTCGCTGCCGGCTGGGACAACGTGGCCCGCACCTTGGCGGCGCGCCTTGCTGAAAACCTCGAGGCGCACCACCCGCAGTGCTCACCGACTGGATCAATCTAATGACAGACGTTACTGCCCCCATGAATGGGTCGGCCGCAGAGCCTGCCGCCGGCGAGGCCCCGGTTCCGTACGATCCGACCGCCAAGCAGAAAGCGCAAGCGAAGACAGCGCGTATCCCGATCAAGGTCGTGCCTGTCGAAAAGCTGAGAAAGCCCGAATGGATTCGCGTGAGGGCGGCCACGGGCAGCTCGCGTTTCAACGAGATCAAGCAGATTCTGCGCGAGCACAACTTGCATACGGTTTGCGAAGAGGCGAGTTGCCCGAACATCGGGGAGTGCTTCGGCAAGGGTACGGCGACGTTCATGATCATGGGCGACAAGTGCACGCGTCGCTGCCCCTTCTGTGATGTCGGCCATGGCCGTCCCGATCCGCTCGATGAATCGGAGCCGCTCAATCTCGCGCGGACGATTGCGGCGCTGAAACTGAAGTACGTGGTGATTACGAGCGTGGATCGCGACGATCTGCGCGACGGTGGAGCGGCACACTTTGTCGAGTGCATCCGCAAGGTGCGTGAGCTTTCGCCCGAGACACGTATCGAGATACTCACGCCTGATTTCCGCGGCCGGCTCGATCGGGCGCTGTCGATTTTGACGAGCGCACCGCCGGACGTCATGAATCACAACTTGGAAACCGTGCCGCGGCTCTACAAGGAAGCGCGTCCGGGCTCCGATTACGCGCATTCACTCAAGTTGCTGAAGGACTTCAAGGCACTGCACCCGGAAGTGGCGACGAAGTCGGGGTTGATGGTCGGGCTCGGCGAGATGGAGGATGAAATCCTTCAGGTGATGCGCGATTTGCGCGCACACGATGTCGATATGCTGACGATCGGGCAGTACCTGCAGCCGTCTGAGCACCATTTGCCGGTGCGCGCGTACGTCCACCCCGATACGTTCAAGATGTACGAGGCCGAGGCATACAAGATGGGCTTCACGCATGCAGCGGTCGGCGCGATGGTGCGCTCCAGTTACCACGCCGATCTCCAGGCGCATGGAGCGGGAATCGTTTAAGCAAGTTGCCAGCAAAATAGGACGGCGACCATAGCGCGCCGTCCCACGGCTTCTTTCTGACGCTCGGGTAGTTCGTCAACCGTGGATCAGTTCTTCGACGGCAGCGCTGGCGGCGTCGATGGGTTCAGAAGATCAGTCGGGTTCTACCTTCGAGCCACTGATCCACCGCCCATCAAACCAAAGGGTTAGCTGGCTGACCCTTTGCCATCTCAGCGGCGACGAGCATCTCCGTTGACGTGCGCAATTCGCGATACGGCGGCCAA
>NZ_DATJJF010000178.1:0-47599 GCF_035492435.1 Trinickia sp. | reverse complement strand
AACAGCCAATTGCTCGCGTGCGTTCCGAAAGCGCCTGCGCACTTTGCTGCGCCATGTGTCCGGCCGTGCGCCCCTGAAGCCATTGTGCTCATCGAAGGGATCAATCTCTGTGTCGATGGGGGTGTCATCGACTGAGCGCATACGTAATCGCCCGTGCAACGCCCACGAAATGACCACGACGGCGCCAAACGAGAGCCAGAAGCCCGCAGCAACGACGGCCCACGGATCAACGAGCACGACGAGGGCCGCAGCCCAGGCGAGGCCCAGCGACGGCGCCACGCTGCGCCCGAGCGCGAAGGCGAAGCTGACGACAACGAGCATCCACAACGCGCGTTGCGCCGGCACGTTGAAACCCGCCAGCGCGGCGTAGCAAGTTGCACAGAGGGTGCCAGCGACGGCCGCTACGATGGGAGTTGGCGCGACGAGCGGCCACTCGCGCGCGCCATTGCGTGCCAACGCCGCGCCGATGAAACATGAGCGTCGCCAAAGCCAGGCGGCCACCGTCGCGCATAAACCGGCGACGAAGCCGATGTGCAGCCCGGAGATGGCCACGAGGTGGCTCGTGCCGGTGCGCCGCAAAACGACGCGGTCGGCCGCGTCGATCGCGTCCTGCGCACCGATCGCCAACGCCATGACGATGCCGCGATGCGCGGCATCCGGCAACGCGGCTTCGATGCGCGTGGCGAGGGTTAAACGCCAGCGGTCGATCGTCGACGAGAGCCCGCCGTCGGTACCGGGAAGACGCCGCGCCCTGGCGGGCGCGACAACGTAGCCGGTCGCCCGCACGCCGCGCGCGAAAAGCGCCGCTTCCGTGTCGCGAGCGCCGAAGTTCGCGTGGCCGTGCGGTCGTTTCAACCGAGCCGTCAGCTCCCAACGCTCGCCCGGCACGATCCGCGGCGGACTGCCGCCATCGCGGCGCGACCAAATGAGTTGAACGACCCGGGGAAAATGCGCGACGCCATGGGCGCGACGAACCTCGTCTGCGTCGAGCGCGAGCAGAAAGCGCACGCTTGTGGCATCGCGCGCAGGCAAGCCGCGCACATGCCCCGTCAGCGCGATGTCGCGCCCTTCCCATTCCGGCGGCAATGCGCAGCGCAAACGCAGATCGGCACGCCAAGCGGCATAGCCGCAGCCGACCAGCAAGGCGGCAACGACGCATGCGCCCACCCTGAGCGCTGCGAGCAGGCGGACGTAAGGCACCACCTTGTGACTCGCCGGTCTGCGCCTCGATATGTCTGCGGCAATCACCACCGCCATCACCAACAACGCTGCGCCGACGCTCCATGCGAGCGCGCCAGGCAAAACCGCCTGCTGCTGCAAGATGACAACGCCGAGCACGAACCCGCCCAGCACGAGCCGCATCGATCCCCCTCCCTGCGAGCGGCGCCGCGCGCCGCGCTTTTCGAGGGGACGATTATCGGCAGGAAAGCGAAAGGCGTGGCAGCGCGGCGCGTGCGTTAGCCGTCGTGCCTACGGCCAAATAGTCGACTGCGATGCCGCGCAACTCGGCCATCACAGTCCCGATGCGCGCGGTCTCGCCGGGCGTGTTGCGCTCTTTGTACCGCCAGGCGGGCGGGATGTCGGGGGCGTCGGTTTCGAGCACAATGGCCTCGAGCGGCAGTTCGGCCGCAAGGCGCCGGATCTGTCGCGCGCGCTCGAACGTGACGTTGCCGCCGAAACCCAGGTGCATGCCTTGCGCGATGAATGCATCCGCCTGCTGGAAGCTGCCGTTGAACGCGTGAGCGATGCCTTGCTTTACGCCCACGAGACGCAACCCTTTCAGCACCTTGTCCTGCGATTTGCGGACATGGCAGATGACGGGCAAATCGAACTCACGCGCGAGCTTCAATTGCGTCTCATAGAAAAACCATTGCCGCTCGGCATCGAGCCCGGGCACGAAGTAGTCGAGGCCGATTTCGCCGATGCCGACGAAATGTGGATCGGCGAGGCTCGTTTCGATTTCTGCACGCAGCGCCTGAAGATCGTCGTCAGTTGCATACGGCGTATAGAGGGGGTGGATTCCCAGCGCATAGGCACCGCCCGTGACGCGCTGCGCGAGCGCTCGCACCGCTGAGAAGTTGGCGCGCGCGACAGCCGGAATGACGATCTGTGCGACCCCGGCCTGCTCAGCGGCACGCGCCACGCCGTCGCGATCCGCATCGAATTCCGTGGCGTCGAGGTGGCAGTGCGTGTCGATCCACATGACTTGAGTCGCCTTGTCGTGAAACGCCGATAACGATTCAGTTAGACAGGTACCGACGGATCCTCGCGCAAAATGCCATCACGCAAGCGCAGTGTGCGATCGCACCGTCCGGCGAGGTCGGAATCGTGCGTCACGATCACGAAGCTGGTGGCCATCTTCTCCGAGAGCTCGAGCATCAGGTTGAAGACTGTATCGGCCGTCCCGCCATCGAGGTTGCCGGTGGGCTCGTCGGCCAGCACGCAGGCCGGCTTCGTGACGAGCGCGCGCGCGATGGCGACGCGCTGCCGCTCACCGCCCGACAACTCCCCGGGCCGATGCTTTGCGCGATGGCCGAGCCCCACGCGCTCGAGCATCTCGAGTGCGTCCCGTCGGGCCTCATCGGTCGATAGACGCCGAATGCGCAATGGCATCGCGACGTTATCGAGCGCGCTGAACTCCGGCAACAGGTGGTGAAACTGGTAGACGAAGCCAAGCGCACGGTTACGCAAGTCGTTGCGTTCGCGTTCGGCCAGTTCGGTAAACGGCTTGCCGAGCAGCGACACACGCCCTGCACTCGGTTCGTCGAGCCCGCCGAGCACGTGTAGCAGCGTGCTCTTGCCCGAACCCGAAGCGCCGACAATAGCGAGCTTTTCGCCGCGCCGTACCGTCAGGCTGGCGTTGTTGAGCACGTGCACGTTGAGGCCGCCCTGCACGAACGACTTCGAAATACCCGTCGCATCGAGCACGCACTCATCGGCGAGGCGCCGCTCGCTGTCGGTGGCCCCCATCGGATTCGATCGATCGGTCATGAGCTCATTCATAGCGCAGCGCCTCGGCCGGGCGAATCTTGGCGCCGCGCCAGCTCGGATAGAGCGTTGCCAGGCACGACAGCACGAATGCAATGACGCCAATTTTGACGACATCGCCAGGAACCAGCTCCGACGGCAGCTCGCTGATGAAGTACACCGATGGCGGCAGGAACTGCACGCCGAAGAGGTGCTCGATCATCGGCACGAGCCACGGGATGCTCCATGCAATGAGACAACCGAGCGCGACGCCAGTTGCGGTGCCCACGAAGCCGATCGTCATGCCCTGCACGACAAAGATCTTCATGATCGAGCCGGGCTGGGCGCCCAGCGTGCGCAGGATGGCAATATCGGCCTGCTTGTTGGTGACTGTCATCACGAGCGACGACACGAGGTTAAATGCCGCCACCGCGATGATGAGCGTGAGGATGATGAACATCATGCGTTTTTCAATCTTCACAGCTGAAAACCAAGTCTTGTTCTGCTGGGTCCAGTCGCGGATATAGAGATCGCCCGACAAAGTGCTCGCGAGTTCGTGCGCCACGCGCGGCGCCTCCTGCATGTCTTTCAGGCGAAGCCGCACGCCGGTCGGCGCCGGCACCCGGAAAAGGGCCTCCGCGTCGTGGATGTTCACGAGCGCGAGCGAGCTGTCGTACTCGTAGTGGCCCGACTGGAACACGCCGGCCACCGTGAACTGCTTCAGGCGCGGCATCATGCCAGCCGGCGTGATCGAACCTTCGGGCGCAACGAGCGTGATCTTGTCGCCGACCGACACGCCAAGGTTAACCGCAAGGTCAGCACCCAGCACGATGTTGAACTGCCCGGGCACGAGATCGGTGAGCCGGCCCGCCTTCATGTCCTTATCGATATCGGAGACCTGCGGCTCGAGGGCCGGGTCGACGCCACGCAGAGCGACGCCGCTCACCGCATCTTGCCGCGTGAGCAGCGCCTGCGCGTCGACGTACGGCGCCGCGCCGATCACGGCCGGGTTGCGCCGCGCCTCATCTGCGGTCAGAGCCCAGTCGGGCATGACGCCGGTGGGGGAAAAGATTTCGACGTGCGCGAGCACAGACAACATGCGGTCGCGCACCTCCTTCTGAAAGCCGTTCATCACGGAAAGCACGACGATCAGCGCGGCCACCCCGAGCGCGATGCCTGACATGGACACGAGCGCGATGAATGAGATGAAACCGTTGCCGGTCGTGCGTTTGCCGGCGCGCGTATAGCGCCAGCCGATTTGCCATTCGTACGGAAGCTTCAAGCGAGTCCTTCGATCCGGTTTCGCGGCGGCAGGCCCCACGGCCCAATGCGTGTGCCGCACGGGGTATGCCCCCGATCCAGGGCGCAGTTTGCCATACAATGCGCACCATCATGAACGCCAAACATCTTCACCTGCTGCTTCCGTTCGCGCTGCCGAGCGCGGCCGACGCTTCGAGCGCCCTGCGCAGCCTGCAAAGCCCCGCGCTCGACAAGCTGCTCGCGCGCTCGACGCTCGTCGAGCGGATCGCCGGCGAAGATTTTCAGCGCACCCTTCCCCACGAGCGCTGGATCGCACGTCAATTCGGCGCCGTCGCCTCGTGCACCGTCGACGAGGCGCCGCTCGCGCCCTACATGCTGATCGCCGATGGTGGCACACCTGGCGACGCGGTGTGGGCCTGCGTGGAGCCCGCGCATGTGCGCATCGCGCACGATCATCTCGTGCTCGTCGATCCTGCTGCGCTCGAACTCAGCGCAGAAGAAGCCGCCGCCCTCTTTGCCGTCGCAAAGCCGCTCGTCGAGGAGTTGGGCGTACGCATCGAGGCGCCGACGCCTGCGCGCTGGTATCTCTCCGGCGAGGTGCTCGGAGCGCTTGCGAGCGCCTCGCCGTTGCGCGCCAGCGGGCGCAGCATCGAAATCTGGCTGCCTCACGACGCGCACACGGGCCAGCGTTCGCGCGCCTGGATGAAGTTGCAAAACGAAGTGCAGATGGCGTGGTTCGAGCACCCGGTCAATACGTCGCGCGAGGCGCGTGGCGCCCCGGTTGTCAATGCACTCTGGCTGCACTCGCAAGGCGCCGCCCAGCGAGTCAAAAGCCCGTTTGCGCAGGTGTTTTCCAATGCTACGGCCACACGCGGTCTTGCGCTTGGGGCAGGCGTCGATTCGTCCGCGGCGCCGCCCAGCTTCAACGCGCTGTCAGCCGCAAATGCAAATGTAAATGCAAACGGCACGACGCTGGTCGAACTCGAACCCTTTTGCGCACCGTTCGTGCAACAGGACTGGACGGCCTGGAGCGCAGCGCTTGCCGAGCTCGAACGCGAGTGGTTCGCACCGGCGCTTGCCGCGCTCGAAGCCGGGCGCATCGGAGCGCTCACGATGACGTTGACCGGCGAGACCGGTTCCACGACGCTCAGCACAACACGCGGCGACTTGCGGCGGTTCTGGCGCCGGCGCGTGCTTGCGTCGCTCGTCGAATGAAGCGCGGCGCGTGCCGCGGCCTACGCTGGCGTCTCCCTCCTTTTTCGCGCGATGCGCTCAACGCTCCGCGCGCACCGCTTGACTTTTCATTCTCATGACTCGAATCGCGACCCGCGCGCCCTCGCCTGCTGACGAAGCGGCGCTGACCCGCCACGGCCTTCATCCCGTGCTGGCCCGCCTTTACGCCGCGCGCGGCGTGCGCTTGCCCGACGAAATCGAAACGACGCTCTCGAAGCTCCTTTCCCCGTTCGCACTCAAAGGTACTCATGAAGCGGCGGCGGTGCTCGCTCGTGCGATCGACGCCAAGCAGCGGCTTCTCGTCGTGGCCGACTATGACTGCGACGGGGCAACCGCCTGCGCTGTCGCCGTACGCGGGCTACGTATGTTCGGGGCCCAAGTCGACTATCTCGTGCCGAATCGCTTCGAGTACGGCTACGGCCTCACGCCCGAAATCGTCGAATTGGCGGCGAGTCGGCCAGCAGGCCCGCCCGATCTGCTCATCACGGTCGACAACGGCATTGCCAGCGTCGATGGCGTCGCCGCGGCGCGCTCGCGCGGCATCGACGTGCTCGTCACCGACCATCATCTGCCCGGCGACGAATTGCCGGCCGCGTGCACCATCGTCAACCCGAACCAGCCCGGCTGCGACTTTCCGAGCAAGTGCCTCGCCGGCGTCGGCGTCATGTTCTATGTACTGCTCGCGCTGCGCGCGCACTTACGCGAGCGTGGCGCGTTCGGCAACGACAGCACGACCGAGCCCCGTCTCGACGGCCTGCTCGACCTCGTTGCGCTCGGCACCGTGGCCGACGTCGTCAAGCTCGATGGCAATAATCGCGTGCTGGTCGCGCAGGGGCTTGCGCGAATGCGCCGCGGCCGGATGCAGCCGGGCGTCGCCGCCCTTTTGCGCGCAGCGGGCCGCGATGCACGCACGGCCTCCGGTTTCGATCTCGGCTTCGCCGTCGGCCCGCGCCTGAATGCCGCGGGGCGGTTGTCCGACATGTCGCTCGGGATCGAGTGCCTGATCACGGACGACGCTGGCCGCGCCTGGGAGTTGGCCCAGCAACTCGATGCGATCAACCGCGAGCGCCGCGAGATCGAAGCAGGCATGCAGGAGCAAGCCCTCATCGACATGGCAGCACTGACCCCGGACAGCTCGGCGACGATCACTCTCTTCAATCCCGATTGGCACCAGGGCGTCATCGGCATTGTCGCGGGCCGGCTCAAGGAAAAATTCTACCGGCCGGCTTTCACTTTTGCGCCCGCTGACGCAAGCGGCACGCTCGTGAAGGGCTCAGGCCGCTCGATTGCCGGGTTTCATTTGCGCGACGCCCTCGATCTCGTTTCCAAGCGCGAGCCAGGACTCTTGGCCAAGTTCGGTGGGCATGCGATGGCGGCCGGCGTGACGCTCGCCGCGGCCGACGTCACACGCTTTGCCGCCGCATTCGAGGCGGTCGGCCGAGAATGGCTGACGGAAGACGCCCTCGCGCGGGTGGTCACGACAGACGGCGACCTCGAGGACGCTTACTTCACCCCGCAGTTCGTCGAGATGCTCGAGTCGGCCGTCTGGGGCCAAGGCTTTCCCGCCCCCACCTTTTCGGGCCATTTCGAGGTGGCATCGCAAGCCCTCGTGAAGGATAAGCACCTGCGGCTGCAGTTGATGCGCGGCCGCCAGCGGTTCCAGGCAATCTGGTTCAACCGTACGGAGTCGCTACCGGCACGCGCGCACGTTGCCTACCGGCTGGCTTCGGACACGTGGAACGGCGTGTCGCGCGTACAGCTGATCATCGAGCACGCCACGGCGTCCGACGCCGCTTGAGAGCGCTTGAGACCGATCGACACAGCTTGACCGCGCAACGGGTGCGCACTCGCGTGGCACCCGCCGCGACGACAATGGTTGTCGCTGCCGAAGTGCCCATAGGGGAGACGGAGGCAGCGCCCTGTTCTCGCGCCCCGGTCGCAGCGTGTCGATGTGGCATCTCCCCGGCGCTCGTGATCGAAACTTGCGGGTATGTTTGGACCACTGTCGCTCGCTGCCTTCGGCCTGTAGTCGTCGGCTGAAGGCCCTGTTCGGCTATAATTTCCGCTTTTACGCAGAATCAAAATCTGATCGACATGGAAGCGGAACGTCTGAACGCGATCGAGAGCTCTCTTGCGGACCTGCGCCTGCGCGCGGGCGAGCTACGGGGGTATCTTTGACTACGACGCCAAAGCGGCGCGTCTAGCCGAAGTCAACAAGGAACTGGAAGACCCGAACGTCTGGAACGATTCCAAGCACGCTCAGGCTCTCGGCAGGGAAAAAAAGTCACTGGAAGGCGTGGTGCTCGCCCTTTCCGCGCTCGATAACGATCTGCGCGATGCGCAGGATCTTTTCGAGATGGCGCGCGAAGAAAACGACGACGAGACGCTCGTCGCCTGCGAGGCCGATGCAGGGTCGCTCGAACATCGCGTTGCCGACATGGAATTCCGGCGGATGTTTGCCAATCCGGCCGATCCGAACAATGCGTTCATCGATATTCAGGCTGGGGCCGGCGGCACCGAGGCGTGCGATTGGGCGTCGATGCTGCTGCGCCAGTATCTGCGTTACTGTGAGCGCAAAGGGTTCAAGACCGAGGTGCTCGAAGAGTCCGAGGGCGATGTGGCCGGCATCAAGAGCGCGACGATCAAGGTCGAAGGCGAATACGCGTACGGCTTCCTGCGCACGGAAACAGGCATTCACCGGCTCGTGCGCAAGTCGCCGTTCGATTCGTCGGGCGGACGCCATACCTCGTTCTCGTCGGTGTTCGTCTACCCGGAAGTCGACGATTCGATCGAGGTCGACATCAATCCCGCCGATTTGCGCATCGATACGTTCCGCGCATCGGGCGCTGGCGGTCAGCACATCAACAAGACCGATTCGGCCGTGCGCATTACGCACATGCCCTCGGGCATTGTCGTGCAGTGCCAGAACGACCGTTCGCAGCACCGCAACCGTGCCGAAGCCATGGCCATGCTGAAATCGCGCCTTTACGAGGCCGAGCTGCGCAAACGCCAGGCCGAGCAGGACAAGCTCGAATCGAGCAAGACCGACGTCGGCTGGGGCCATCAGATCCGCTCGTATGTGCTCGATCAAAGCCGCGTGAAGGATTTGCGCACGAACGTTGAAATCAGCAACACCAAAGCCGTGCTTGACGGAGACCTCGACGATTTCATCGGCGCGAGCCTCAAGCAAGGCGTTTGAAGTAGAGATCATGACCGAATCGACCCTACCGAGTCTGGACAACAGCGCCGCCGACGAAAACAAAATCATCGCCGAGCGCCGCGAAAAACTGAATGCGCTGCGCGAGTCGGGCATTGCTTACCCGAACGACTTCCGTCCGACGCATCGCGCAGGCGAACTGCAGACGGCCTACGCCGATACCGACAAGGACACGCTCGAGGCCACGCCGCTGCCGGTCGCCGTAGCGGGCCGGATGATGCTCAAGCGCGTGATGGGCAAAGCGAGCTTCGCGACGGTGCAGGACGGTTCTGGCCAGATCCAGTTCTTCGTGACACCCGCCGACGTGGGCGCCGAGACGTACGAAGCCTTCAAGAAGTGGGATCTTGGCGACATCATTGCGGCGCGCGGCGTGCTCTTTCGCACGAACAAGGGCGAGTTGTCGGTGCGTTGCACGGAGCTGCGCCTGCTCTCGAAGGCGCTGCGCCCGCTGCCGGACAAGTTCCACGGCCTCGCCGACCAGGAAACGCGCTATCGCCAGCGTTATGTCGATCTCATCGTCACGCCCGAAGCGCGCAACACGTTCCTTGCACGCACGAAGGCGGTGTCGTCGATCCGCAAATTCATGGCCGATGCGGCTTTCATGGAAGTCGAGACGCCCATGCTGCACCCGATTCCCGGGGGCGCTGCGGCCAAGCCATTCGTCACGCACCACAATGCGCTCGACATGCAGATGTTCATGCGCATTGCGCCGGAGCTCTATTTGAAGCGGCTGATCGTCGGCGGCTTTGAGCGCGTCTTCGAGATCAATCGCAACTTCCGTAACGAAGGGGTGTCGCCTCGGCACAATCCCGAGTTCACGATGATGGAGTTCTATGCGGCCTACACGGATTATGTGTGGATCATGGACTTCACGGAGCAGTTGATCCGGCAAACCGCGATCGATGCACTCGGCACGGCCACGATCGTCTATCAAGGGCGGGAGCTCGATCTCGCCAAGCCCTTCCATCGGCTGACTATCACGCAGGCGATTCGCAAGCACGCGCCGGATTACACCGAGGAGCAACTGCGTGACGTCACATTCTTGCGCACCGAACTGAAGCGCTTTGGCGTCGACACGACGCAACCCGCCTTCCTCAACGCAGGTGTGGGCGCGCTGCAGTTGGCGCTTTTCGAAGAGACGGCGGAATCGCAGCTTTGGGAGCCGACGTTCATCATCGACTATCCCTTGGAAGTGTCGCCGCTTGCTCGGGCATCGGATACGGTCGATGGCATCACGGAGCGTTTTGAGCTTTTCATGACGGGCCGCGAAATTGCCAACGGCTTCTCTGAGCTCAACGATCCTGAAGACCAAGCTGCACGTTTCAAAAAGCAGGTCGAGCAAAAGGATGCAGGCGACGAAGAGGCGATGTATTACGACGCCGACTACATTCGCGCGCTTGAGTACGGCATGGCGCCAACCGGCGGCTGCGGCATCGGTATCGACCGCCTCGTTATGCTGCTCACCGATAGCCCGAGCATCCGCGACGTCATCCTTTTCCCCCATCTGCGGCGCGAAGATTGAGCGTTGCTTGCACGCCGCACAGGTTTGTAACCTTTCGTAAATCCTGTGCGGCGCTTGTCGACATTCGGTCTGCCGAAGCGTGCGTACCGAACCCGCAATTCAACTCGCATTGCAACTCGTCTGCACGACGAATCGCAACACCCGCGCCGTAATAGCGATGCGCGATGTTTCCCCTGTCCGCGCAATCCGTTACAAATAGAAACGTCCGACCGCACCCTTTAAGGAACACTGTCTAAACAACATCGTTCCGTAAAGGTCAGCCATGGATCACCCCTCCGGATCGCCGCGCCGTTTGCATCCGCTGATCGCCACGGCAGCCGCGGCTGTCGTCGTTGCCAGCTTGGCTGCCACGGCGGCCGTCACTGGCCTCTTTTCGAAAGCCTCCGGCACCGGCGAGCAAAGCGACCAGTCTCAGTCCGCGCTGATCACCAAGCAGGCAATCGGCAATGCGCTCCCGCCTGCGACGAATGCCACCGCGCTCGCCGCTCAACCCGCTCGAGCCCCTCAGCAGCAAACTTCACCAACGGCAGCGGGACAACAACAAATCCCGGCGCAATCCCCACTCGTGCCGGCCACCCCGCCGAACAGCCAGGGACCTTACGCGGATCAGTCAGTCCAAGGCGTGGATGCGGTGCCCACTCAGCAAGCTTACTCGGGGCCACAGCCCTATTCCACCGCGAGCCAGCAAGCCGAGTCGGTCCAGCAACCCTATTCCCCGCAGCAACCGCCAGTCGCCGCGTGCGCCAACTGCGGCACCGTCGAATCAATCGCGGCGGTACGTCATCCTGGCCATGGCACCGGCATCGGTGCTGTCGGCGGCGCCTTGGCTGGAGGCCTCGTGGGCAATCAGTTCGGCGCAGGAACGGGCCGCACCGCCATGACGATCCTTGGGGCGGTAGGCGGGGGCTTTGCCGGTAATGCGGTGGAAAAGCAAGTGCGCAGCGAAACGGACTATCAAGTCCGCGTGCGGATGCAAAACGGCCGGCTGCGTTACTTCACCTACCGCCAGCCGCCACCTTTCCAGCAGGGGCAGCCGGTGCGGATCGAGCACGGGACGCTCGCAGCCCGCTAGCCGGGTAATGTACAAAAAAAAAGCGATCCATTTGATGGATCGCTTTTTTTGTTGCCGCAAGTTGCAGGCATTGCTCCGAACACGTCGCTGCCGGCCACGCGGATCAGTCTGCCGGACTACTCCGCCGCGTCTTCGATCCAGGCTAGCTGGATCGCTTCGAGAATCTTCTCGTTCGAGCGGTCGGGATCGTCTTCAAACTCCTCCAGTTCCGTCACCCACCGATGCAAATCCGTGAACCGCACGTATTGCGGATCGACGTCGCCGTGCTTGTCGGTGAGGGCCATCGCGATTTCTTGTACATCCGTCCACCTCATGGCTTGCTCCCTCCTGAGTCGCTCAGTGATTTTCCTTCGCGTGATTGATTGAATAGCGCGGAATTTCAACGACCAGATCTTCGTCGGCGGGCACGAGGGCCTGGCACGAAAGCCGCGAAGTCGGCTCGAGACCCCACGCTTTGTCGAGCAGATCGTCCTCGGTTTCCTCCGACGGAACCAGCGCGTTGAAACCCTCACGTACGATCACATGACAGGTCGTGCACGCGCAAGACATTTCGCATGCGTGCTCGATTTCGATCCCGTTTTCGATCAGCGTGGCGCAGATGCTTTTGCCCGGTTCGGCCTCGATGACCGCCCCCTCCGGGCACAGTTCGACATGGGGCAGCACAACGATTTGCGACATACGAATTCCGTTCGGTCAGTGAAATGGGGCTCCGGTGCTTGGCCGGCGCCGTAATTGGGTTGCAGGCGCCAGCACAAGCGGCATCGAGCCGCCAGCGCCGGCGTGGCCTTCAAATTTCGTCGAGCTTTCGGCCCTTCAGCGCCGTGCGAATGCTCTTGTCCATACGGCGTGCGGCGAATTCGTCCGTTGCAGTAGCGAGCGACTTCGTCGCCGCCTCGATTGCGTCGGCGTCGTCCGCTTTCGTCGCTTGGCGCAAGCTGTCCATCGCGGCCTCGATGTCCGCAAGCTCAGCCGCTTCGAGCAATTCGCCGTCGGCGTCGAGCGCCGCTTCCGTGGCTTCGATCAAGCGTTGTGCTTCGACCTGCGCTTCGCGCAGTGCTCGCGCACGCATATCGACCTCGGCCGACTTGAAGCTGTCTTCCAGCATGCGGGCAATTTCGTCGTCCGCGAGACCATAAGACGGCTTGACGACCACGGACGCTTCAACACCCGAATGTTGCTCGCGCGCGAACACCGAGAGCAATCCGTCGGCATCGACTTGGTACGTGACGCGAATGCGTGCCGCCCCCGCCGTCATTGGCGGGATGCCGCGCAGTTCAAAGCGAGCGAGTGAGCGGCAGTCCGAGACGAGCTCGCGCTCGCCTTGCACGACGTGAATTGCCATGGCCGTCTGGCCGTCCTTGAACGTCGTAAATTCCTGTGCGCGCGCCACCGGAATCGTCGAATTGCGCGGAATGATCTTTTCGACGAGCCCGCCCATCGTCTCAACGCCGAGCGACAGCGGAATCACATCGAGCAACAGCCAATCGTCGCCGCCCCGGTTGCCGGCCAGCAAATCGGCCTGAATTGCCGCACCCAGCGCGACAACCTCGTCGGGGTTCAAATTTGTCAGCGGCGGCTGGCCGAAAAATGCTTCGACGGCGCGGCGAATCACCGGCATGCGCGTCGCGCCGCCGACAAGTACGACACCCTTGACGTCGGCCGGCGCAATCTTTGCATCACGCAGCGCCTTTCTCGTCGGCGTGAGCGTGCGCTCGACGAGTTGTTCGACTAGCGAGGCAAATACAGACTCGGTGATCGATTGGGCAATACGCGTGCCGTTCGAGAGCGTCGCTTCGAGGCGGATTTCGGCCGCCGTCGACAAACCTTCCTTCGTGGCGCGCACGCAATCGAGCAGATGACGCACATCCTCGGGCGTAAGGTCTTGCGGCGCGAGCCTGGCTTCGTTCAGCACATGACGAAACAGAACGTGATCGAAATCATCGCCACCCAAAGCTGAGTCGCCGCCCGTGGCCAGCACCTCGAAAACACCCTTCGTGAGCTTGAGAATCGACAGGTCGAAAGTGCCGCCGCCGAGGTCATAGACGGCGTAAAGCCCTTCCGCTCCCTGATCGAGCCCATAGGCGATGGCCGCCGCGGTCGGCTCATTCAAGAGCCGCAGCACGTTGACCCCGGCGAGGCGCGCCGCGTCTTTCGTCGCTTGGCGCTGCGCCTCATCGAAGTAGGCCGGCACGGTGATGACGGCGCCGACCAGTTCGTCGCCGAGCGTGTCTTCGGCGCGCTGGCGCAGCGTGGCCAGAATTTCGGCAGAAACTTCGACAGGGCTCTTTACCCCGGCGACGGTGCGGATTTGCACCATCCCGGGCGCATCGACAAAGTCGTACGGCGCGTTCTCGGCGCCCTCTACCTCGGCCTTGCCCCGCCCCATGAAACGTTTGACGGAGACGATCGTGTTACGCGGATCGGTCGCCGCCTCTTCCTTCGCCGTGTGTCCGATACGGCGCCCACCGTCGGCGAGGTAGCGCACGACCGACGGAAGCAGGACGCGCCCGCCATCATCGGGCAGTGCGTCGGGAACGCCGCTGCGCAGCGCGGCGACGAGCGAGTTTGTCGTTCCTAGATCGATGCCAACGGCAAGACGACGCTGGTGCGGCGCGGGCGCCATGCCGGGTTCGGAGATTTGCAGTAAAGCCATGTGGGGTTCTTATCGGGGTTTCGTGCCCCGCCATTATGAGCCGGCTCTCGCCGAGCCCGCAGCAAAATACAGGCGCCTGAAAAGTAGAAGAGGCTTCAGTGCTCGAGCCTTTCGATTTGCGTGCCGACTTCAGCCACGACACGCTCGATGAACATCAGCTGCCGCACCGCCTCGGCTGCGGCCTGATCGGCACCGCTATCGACGAGCGCACCGAGTTTAGCCAAACGACCCCGCTCCTCGTCCCGCAATTCATCGAGCAAGCTGACCAACTCGCCAACGTTTCTCGCGCCTGCAGCATCCTCGACACGCTCACGCCACTCCATCTGCTGCATGAGGAAAGCCGGTTCCATCGCCGTATTGTTTTCGGCGCCGACGTCGACACCCCGCAACGACAGCAGGTATGCGGCCCGCTTCAACGGGTCTCGCAACGTGCTGTAGGCCTCGTTGGCACGCGCCGCCCATTGCATGGCAATGCGCTTTTGCGCATCGCCCGCGGCTGCGAACTTGTCCGGGTGCACCTGGGCCTGCACCGTGCGATAGGCCGTCTCCAGCGCACTGGCGTCGAGGGCGAACTGCGTCGGCAGATGAAAAAGTTCGAAGTGGCTTTGTTGGATCGAGGCCATGAAAGTCGGTTGTCGGTCGCGCCACGGCGTTGCCGCGCGGCAAGGAATTAGCACGTATTCGGCAGGCGCCGATGACGGAGTGAGTGTGCGTCGGCGTCGCCCCGGAGAACAAAAAGGCGGCCTTCGCCGCCCTCTTTTTCCGATCAAGCACACGGGGACCACAGCGAGAAAATTACGCGTTTCCCCCGTCGAGCCCAGTAGGCACACGGCGTCAACGCCGCTCCAGCGCAACGGGGCGATCCGCTAGACGCGGAACGATTCGCCGCAGCCGCACTCATCCTTCACGTTCGGATTGTTGAACTTGAATCCCTCGTTCAACCCTTCGCGCGCAAAGTCGAGCTCCGTGCCGTCGATGTAGGCAAGGCTCTTCGGGTCGACCACGACCTTCACGCCGTTGGACTCGAAGACTTGGTCTTCAGGCTCGATCTCATCGACATACTCGAGCTTGTAGGCGAGGCCCGAGCAGCCCGTCGTCCGGACGCCGAGCCGCAGACCAACGCCCTTGCCGCGACGCACCAAGAACTTCTGAACGTGCTGCGCCGCCTTGTCAGTCAATGTGATTGCCATAGCTCATTCAAGCAACTTGCTGGTTGGCCTCTTGCGCCGCTTCGCCGGCACCGTCGGCATGGCGTTGCCGGTAATCGGCCACTGCGGCTTTGATGGCATCCTCAGCGAGGATCGAGCAGTGAATTTTCACCGGCGGCAGGGCCAGTTCCTCCGCGATTTGCGTGTTCTTGATCGCGAGCGCCTCGTCGAGCGACTTGCCCTTGACCCATTCGGTGACCAGCGAGCTCGACGCGATAGCCGAGCCGCACCCGTACGTCTTGAACTTGGCGTCTTCGATGATGCCGTTTTCGCCGACGCGGATTTGCAGCTTCATGACGTCGCCGCAAGCGGGTGCGCCGACCATGCCGGTGCCCACAGCGTCGTCATCCTTCGCGAACGAACCGACGTTACGGGGATTCTCGTAGTGATCCAACACTTTGCTGCTGTAAGACATGGTCAAAACTCCTAGATTCGTTTCATCGCGCCGCGGCGGCCGTGCGCGCCGCAGCCCTTTTGTCGTTCAATTCAATGCGCTGCCCACTTGATCGTCGACAGGTCGATGCCGTCCTGATGCATTTCCCAAAGCGGAGAGAGTTCGCGCAACTTGCCGATCTTCTTCTTCAGCAGATCGACGACGTAATCCACCTCTTGCTCCGTCGTGAAACGGCCCACCGTGAAGCGGATCGAGCTGTGCGCGAGTTCGTCGTTGCGGCCCAGCGCACGCAACACATACGACGGTTCGAGCGAAGCCGACGTGCATGCGGAGCCTGACGAAACGGCGACGTCCTTCACCGCCATGATCAGCGACTCGCCCTCGACGAAGTTGAAGCTCACGTTGAGGTTGTGCGCGACGCGGCGCTCCATGTCGCCATTCACGTAGACCTCTTCCATCTCCGAGAGGCCGCGCAGCAACCGGTCACGCAGCGCGCGCACGCGCTCGTTCTCCGTGGCCATTTCCTCGCGGGCGATGCGAAACGCTTCACCCATGCCCACGATCTGGTGGGGCGCCAGCGTGCCGGAGCGCATGCCGCGCTCATGACCGCCGCCGTGCATTTGTGCCTCGATACGCACACGCGGTTTGCGTCGCACATAGAGCGCACCGATGCCCTTCGGACCATAGGTCTTGTGCGCCGAAAACGACATCAGATCGACCTTCAGGCGGCTCAAGTCGATTTCGACCTTGCCCGTGGCCTGCGCCGCGTCGACATGGAACACGATGTTCTTCGCGCGGCAGATCTCACTGATCGCCTCGATGTCCTGGATGACGCCGATCTCGTTGTTCACGAACATGACCGAAGCAAGAATCGTGTCGGGACGCAGCGCCGCCTTGAACGCTTCGAGATCGATCAGTCCGTCCTCTTGCACGTCGAGATAGGTCACCTCAAAGCCCTGGCGCTCGAGTTCCCGGCAGGTATCAAGCACGGCCTTGTGCTCGGTCTTGAGCGTGACGATGTGCTTGCCACGGCTGTGATAGAAGTGGGCAGCGCCCTTGATCGCCAGGTTGTTCGACTCCGTCGCCCCTGAGGTCCACACAATTTCGCGCGGATCGGCACCCACGAGTGCCGCGACTTGCTCGCGGGCCTCCTCGACCGCGCGCTCCGCATCCCATCCATAGGAATGGCTGCGTGACGCGGGGTTGCCGAACTGCTCCCGCAAGTAAGGAATCATCTTATCCGCCACGCGTGGATCAACAGGCGTCGTCGCACTGTAGTCCATGTAGATGGGCAGGTGGGGCATATCGTTGATCATCAATTGACTCCGGGGGAAATCTCTTTGTTTTTGCGTACAGCGCCCTGCGTGAAACGCGTTGCCGTTCTTCCGATCAGCGGCGCATTGAAATCGGGTTACGGGGTTACGTATTGGCGATATTGAACACCGAGTTGGGGCCTATCGCGTGCCGTGTCGGCTCGAGTGACTCCGGCTCGTTGCGCCGGTCATGGAGCACAGTCGAGGCGCCCTCGCGCGAGCGCTGCTGATCGACCAGATCTTGCAGCGAAACCGAATCGAGGTACTCGACCATTTTCTGGTTCAGCGTCGACCAAAGCTCGTGCGTCATACAGTGACCGTCGCTCTGCTTCGTGCCTTCGCACGACCCTTTGCCGCCGCACTGTGTCGCATCGAGCGGCTCGTCGACGGCGATGATGATGTCCGCGACCGTCACCTCTTTGGCCCTGCGCGCAAGGTTGTAACCGCCACCCGGCCCGCGCACCGATTCCACGATCTCGTGGCGACGCAGCTTGCCGAACAGTTGCTCCAGGTAAGACAGCGAAATGCGCTGACGCTGGCTGATGCCGGCGAGCGTCACCGGCCCTTGATCCTGGCGAAGCGCCAAGTCAATCATCGCCGTAACGGCGAAACGGCCCTTTGTGGTGAGTCTCATGGTATGCGGGGAAACCGGAATTCTTGACAATTGCACTCGAGTATAAATACATGACAGATTTAGTCAAGTATCCGCGTCTCGATTGTGGGCTTTGGGGACGGAGTGCTGATTCCTGCCTACTCCCCGGTCACACCACCCGGTCTGTGAGCGCAGTGCTCAGGTGGGCGAGAAGCCCGAGGCAAGCCGATTCGCATTGATCCAGCACCTGCTCGAAGCCCTCGTTTCCGCCAAAAAACGGGTCGGGTACCTCACGCAAAGCCGGCTGTTGCGCAAATTCCATCAAAAGCCGCACCTTGGCTCGATGATGGGCGGGGCAAAGCTGGCGCAATTGGCCGAGATTTGCTTCATCCATCGCGAGCAGCAGATCGAATCGTTCGAAATCTTCGTGCACCACTTGCCGGGCGCGCAGCAGTGACAGATCGTACCCGCGTTGGCGCGCGGCGGCTTGTGCACGCTCATCCGGCGCTTGACCCGCGTGCCAGTCGCCCGTGCCAGCCGAATCGACGATGATGCGATTCTGCAAGCCTGCCGCTTCGATTTGCGCGCGCAGGACGCCCTCAGCCGTTGGCGAACGACAGATGTTGCCCAGACACACGAAGCAGACAGCGACAGTTTTCATCGAGATGAAATCCAATCGGTAGATCAGGGACGATTACGAGTGTCGACCGGATGTCGACCGGAGTTGGCGCTTTAGCGCCTACTCCAGTCCCATGCAGAGCTGTTAGCGCTTTAGCGCCTACTCCGGCCCATGCAGAGCCGTTAGCGCTTTGGTGCTTACTCAGGCCCCATGTAAAGCCGACCCGCCATTATAGGTTCGCCGCGCTTATGACGCTTGCTGCAACTCGGAACTGGAAACGCCACGCGTCTCAACCGGCGACGGCAACGCCGAACGATCATCGATCAAGCCATATGAGACCGTGCGCGCCAGTTCAGCGCCCACTTGTTCCACCGCCAACGGCGTGTGCGGCGCCTTGCTGCCGTACGCCTGCGCCGCCGCAAGCCCACCGAGCGTCACCGCTACCGCGAGCGGCCAATAGGTCAAAATTGCCGTTTTCATCTTTACGCCCCTCTTCATCTCAGCAGGCGCGTGCTGCTCACGCACCAACCCTATCACGAAGAGTAATTCTATAGCTGACAGCTATCAAAACAAAGATGCGAAAAGAGAAAAGACTATTGCGGGACAACCAACAATCGATTAAGACGTGCCCACATGACGCCCGCGCTTGGTGCTGTCTACGTGACTGCGCTGGGCGGCGTATAGCTCGCGGAATGTGCGACCGACTGGGGCCGGCATCTCACGCGTCGCTGTCCATCCCTGGCCGAACGGCAAACGTGCGATCGACCGATTGCGCCCCCCCATTTTTTCGAGCACGCGTACGGCCAGCTTGGTGACGAGCCCATACAGCGACGGCCTTACCGCGAGAAAGCCCCATACAGCGAGCGCCGCGCGCTCCGCAGGCGGGCGCAGGCGCCGTTCCACTTGCTTTTCACGGAGCTTTCGCAGCAGATCCGAAATGGGAATGCCGACAGGACAAACACTGTTGCACTCTCCGCACAGCGTGGCCGCCTGCGGCAAGTCGAGTGCTTTGTCGAGCCCCGTGTAACTCGGTGTGAGGACGGAGCCCATCGGGCCTGGGTAGACCCAGCCGTACGCGTGACCGCCGATCTTCTGATACACCGGGCAATGATTCATGCATGCGCCGCAGCGGATGCAGCGCAGCATCTCTTGAAATGCCCCGCCGATAAGGCCGGTACGCCCGCCGTCGACGAGCACCACATAGTTGTGCTCCGGGCCATCGCCGTCCTGCTCGCCTCGATGGCCCGTCAGCAGCGAAAAATAATTCGATGCCGCCTGCCCTGTGGCCGAGCGCGGCAAGAGCCGCATGGCAACTGCGAGATCCTCGAGCGTCGGCAGCACCTTTTCGATGCCCGTCACAGCGACATGCACACGCGGCATCACCGTGCACATCCCCTCGTTCCCCTCGTTGGTGACGAGTACGACCGAACCCGTCTCGGCGATCAAGAAGTTGCCGCCCGTCACGCCCATGTCGGCAGACATGAAGTGGGGCCGCAGCATCTCGCGCGCCTCATGCGTCATCTCCGGGATGTCGGTCAGGCGTGCGCGAGCGTGCTTCCTGGCGAAGAGATCGGCAACCTCATCCTTGTCCTTGTGCAGCGCCGGGGCGATGATGTGGCTCGGTGGCTCGTTGTCGTTGAGCTGCAGGATGTACTCGCCGAGATCCGTCTCCATCGACTGCACGCCCATTTCGCCGAGCACTGCGTTCAGGCGCATTTCCTCGGAGACCATCGATTTCGTCTTGATGACCTTTTTGACCTCGTGCTTGCGGGCGATTTCGGCGACAAGGCGTGCCGCGTCGCGCGTGGTCTCGGCGAACAGGACCGTCGTGCCGCGTCGCGCCGCTTCGCGCTCGAATGTTTCGAGCCAGACGTCGAGGTTGGCCAACGCGCGGTCGCGGCGCGCCTTCAGTTCGGCACGCGTCGCCTGGAAGTCGATCGCTTCCATGGCAACTGCACGAGCTGAGACAAACTTCGTCGACAACTTCGTCAGGTTGCGCTGAAGACGCGCGTTGCCGAGACTGTCTTTTGCCCGCGCTTTGAAGTGAATCGATTGGACTTGCATGAAGGCCCCGTGTAACGAGAAAGGTCGGGCGAATCAGACGTCCCGCACGTCTTGAGCCAGCACTTGGGCGATATGGAGGACGCGCGTCGTCGAATCGCCGGCGCGCCGCAGGCGCCCTTCGATGTTCAGCATACAGCCGAGGTCGCCGAGCACGACGGTTTCCGCCCCGCTTGCGCGGATGTTCTCGCACTTCTCGTCCACGATCGCCGTCGAGATATTGCCGTACTTGAGCGCGAACGTCCCGCCGAAACCGCAACAGTGCTCGCACCCCGTCATTTCCGCGATTTCGACGCCCACTTGCGCAAGCAGCGCGCGGGGTTGCGCCTTGATGCCCAATTCACGCAGACCCGAGCACGAATCGTGATACGTCACCGGGCCCACAAAGCTGCCGCGTGGCAACTCGATCTTCGCCACATTGACGAGGAAATCGGTCAACTCGTACACTTTGACGCGCAACTGCCCAAAGCGGCCCATTAGCTCAGGGTCGTCCTGGAAAAGGTCGTTGTAGTGCACCGCGATCATGCCCGCACAGGATCCCGAAGGCACGACCACATAGTCGAACTGTTCGAATTCCCGCAGCAGCTTCTCCGCCAGATCGCGTGCAATCCGCCGCTCGCCCGAGTTGTAGGCGGGTTGCCCGCAGCAGGTCTGCGCAGGCGGCACAACTACCTCGAACCCAGCGGCCTCGATCAGCTTGACGACCGAAAAACCGATCTCAGGGCGCATCAGGTCGATGAGGCAGGTGACGTACAATCCGACTCGCATGTCGACTCCGTTGAGAAGAACGTTGCCATTATGCGTGGTTTATTTACATTGACTACGGGAAATTCCCCCGAATGGCGCCAACCGACCATTCGGCATGCGTTCGCTTTTTTCACGATACGAGATACAATGGTCTTTTGCTCTGCGCCCTCAGATCGACGATGAGCGACACGAACCCGGACACCAAAACATCGATCCAGGTCATCGAGCGCATGATGCGCCTACTGGACGCGCTCGCGGCACATAGCGACCCGGTCAGTCTCAAGGAACTCGCCTTACGCACGGAGCTTCATCCGTCAACGGCGCACCGCATCCTCAACGACATGGTGACTTGTCGCCTTGTCGATCGCTCGGATCCCGGAACCTACCGGCTCGGCATGCGCCTGCTCGAGCTTGGCAACCTCGTCAAAGCACGGCTGTCGGTGCGCGATGCGGCGCTGACTCCTATGCGCGAGCTTCATCGATTGACGGGCCAGACAGTCAATTTGTCCGTGCGTCAGGGTGACGAGATCGTCTACATCGAACGCGCGTACTCCGAGCGCTCGGGCATGCAAGTCGTGCGGGCAATCGGCGGGCGCGCGCCACTGCACCTTACGTCCGTGGGCAAGCTTTTTCTTGCGGCAGACGAAGCCTCGCGCGTGCGCGCCTACGCGACGCGAACGGGACTTTCCGGGCACACGCAGAACAGCATTACCGACATCTCCAAGCTCGAACGCGAATTGACGCAGGTGCGCCAACAGGCATGTGCCCGCGATAACGAAGAGCTTGAGTTGGGCGTGCGCTGCATCGCAGCTGGCATTTACGACGATACCGGCAAGCTGGTTGCCGGCCTCTCGCTATCCGCCCCGGCTGACCGACTGCAAGAAGCATGGCTCGACCATTTGAGCCAGACGGCGCTTGTTATCTCCGAATCGCTTGGATATCGCCCCGACACGGTTGTCTCCGCCGAAGCGAGCAACGGCGAAAACGTCACGAGGGCTGCAAAAACCGGCTGAACTCGGTGCGGGGCCCGCTGTCTGCGACGGCTCAATGGAGTGCGCTCGTGGCTTCACGAACCGCGAACCCGAAAAAAAGCCCCGTTCCAGCAGGACGGGGCTTTTTTTTCATGACTGCACCGGAGCGAACACTCCGATCAGGTCCCGCTTCCAGTCGCGTCGGCGCTTGTCATGCGCTGATCGCCGCCGTTGTCGAGCCAAGTGCGCAGGCGTGCGGCGTCGGCAAAACGCGAGTATTTACCCAACGAATCGAGCAACACAATGATGACGGGGCGATTATCGATCGTCGCCTGCATCACCATACATTCGCCCGCCTCATTGATAAAGCCCGTTTTTTGCAGACCAATATCCCATGACGGGTTCCGCACCAGCGCATTGGTGCTGTTGTACGCAATGACCCGCTTGCCGGTATTGACCGTATAGCTGTGGTCGATCGAGAACCGTCGGATGAGCGGGTACTGGTAGGCCGCCTCGATCATCTTGACCAGATCGCGAGCCGTCGAGACGTTGTGGCTAGTCAACCCGGTAGGATTCTCAAAATGGGTGTCGGTCATGCCAAGCGCCTTCGCCTTGGCATTCATCGCTGCCAGGAAGGCCGGGCGGCCACCGGGATAGTAGCGCGACAACGCCGCCGCGGCGCGGTTCTCGGACGCCATCAGCGCGATATGAAGCATGTCCTCGCGCGACAGTACCGATCCAACGGAAAGACGCGAGCCCGTGTGCTTCTCGTAATCGCGATCGTCATCCGTCACTTCGATCTTTTCGTCCAACGGCTCCTTCGAATCGAGCACAACCATCGATGTCATCAGCTTCGTAATCGATGCGATGGGCACAACGGAATGCGAGTTTTTATCGAAAAGCGATTCAGACGTGTTCTGATCGACGACATAGGCAATATTCGAGCGCAATGCAAGGGCGACAGCCCCTTCCTGCAGCTTGAACGGCTGCGTATGGGGCTCGAACGCGACCTTGCGCAACGCACCGTGATGCCCACGCGACCTCAGCTTGTAGGTGACACGTTTTTTGCGTGATTTGTCGTCAGATACGGCAACCGGCTTCGATGCAGCAAGATTCTTTTTGACGGCCTTTGGGGTCTCGTGTGATTTATTCGGGGCGGGCGTGGCCGAGGCCGTATCAGTCGCGCTAGACGCGGCGAACGCGTCGGCTGGAGCCGCGAAGATCGCAGCGATGAGCATGGAAGCAGTAACCGAGACGACTCTCGTTAACGCCCCGCATTGCATTACTCTGAGCGAAGAAAACTTTGCGGTTTTCATTGGTATTCTTTACAACAGGGTGGCGAGAGACGGAAAAGTTTGTCGGCAAGTGTATTAAAGGTCCGAAAAATAAGCAATCTGAACCACTTACCGAGCCTCCTTGAAGCGATTTGTAGGTGTAGACACGGCACTGTTGTCACACACCGATGCGTTCATCGTGCGGCAAAACCATGGGCCGATATAAGGCCTTGACCACATATAAACGCGTCTCGCGCAAACTTGAAGGCAAATCGAAAGAGAATTTCTTCTTATCAGTCCGTGCGACGCCCCGGCAGAAAATCCGCGGCAATCGACAAATCGCCGAGGATCTGCCCCCTTCACTCCCGCCCCCCTCTACGGCCCCAGACAGCCGACAAACTCAACGCAAGGCGAGCGCATTCGTGCACGGCTGCCTGCCGACGAGCAATCGATCACGCACCGCAGCACCGGTGGCCGCAACGCAGCAAAACGCACATAAATCGAACGTTTGAACGAGAAAAATTACCGTCAACGCTCCTCCCAGCCTAAATTCTCTTGAATTGCTGCACCGCAACACATTACGCTTGACATCTGCCCCATACGACGTACAATAAGAGCCGTTGTTGCAACGCACAATCTTGCAAGACGCGTGACGCGGTTGCTAGCTGTGCCCATCCCCCATCCGATCTGCACTAGACAGATCGATTTTCAGGAGCATGAAGATGACTCTGCTGACACCCGAGCAATTCGCGGCAGCCCAAAAGGCCAACCTCGAAGCGCTGTTTGGCCTTACCAACAAGGCCTTCGAAGGTATCGAGAAGCTGGTCGAATTGAACCTGCAAGTCGTGAAGTCCACGATCGCGGAAAGCCAGGAGAACGCTCAGCGGGCGCTGTCGGTGAAGGATGCGCAAGAGTTGCTTTCGCTGCAGGCGAGCCTGACGCAGCCTGTCGCGGAAAAAGTACTCTCGTATGGCCGGCATCTGTACGAGATCGCATCGGCCACGCAAGCCGAATTTGCCCGCGTCGCCGAAGCGCAGTACGAAGAGCAAAACCGTAAGGTCCAGGCGCTGGTCGAGAACATCGGCAAAAACGCCCCGGCCGGCTCGGAAACGGCTGTGGCCGTGATGAAATCGGCCATCACCGCCGCCAACACGACCTACGAAACCGTCCACAAAGCGACGAAGCAAGCTGTCGAAATCGCTGAAAGCAACTTCAATGCGGCGGCAACGGCAGCGCAAAAAGCGGCTCAGCAAGCCGCTTCCCAGGCTGCACGCGCAACCGCGAAAAAACCTGCCTGAATTTCATCATCAGGCGAGGGCAGCCCCACGTCAGAGTGAGGCGCCCACGAAGCAACGCCATTAAAAGAGAACGGCGCACTCCCTTCTGCTGGGAGCGCGCCGTTTTTGCGTCGGCAACCAATGGCTGCCAACGGTCAGCCATGGCTAAACCATGGCTGACTTTCCGCTTACTTCTTCCGCTGCGGCGGCAGGTCGGTACAGACACCCTCGTAGAGTTCGGCAGCCATACCGATCGACTCGCCGAGCGTGGGGTGCGGATGGATCGTGCGGCCAATGTCGGCTGCATCCGCGCCCATTTCGATCGCCAGGCAAACCTCGCTGATCAGATCGCCCGCGTTGAGGCCCACGATGCCGCCGCCGATTACACGGTGTGTGTCTTCGTCGAAAATCAGCTTCGTGAATCCCTCGTCGCGTCCGTTTGCGATCGCACGGCCTGAAGCGGCCCAGGGGAATACCGCCTTGCCGTACTTGATGCCCTCGGCCTTGCACTGCTCTTCGGTCTTGCCAGCCCACGCGACTTCCGGATCGGTATACGCCACCGATGGAATTTGCAGCGCGTCGAAATAGGCCTTCTCGCCATGCGCCGCCTCTGCGGCGACATGACCTTCGTGCACCGCCTTGTGAGCGAGCATGGGTTGACCGACGATGTCGCCAATCGCAAAGATGTGCGGCACGTTCGTGCGCATTTGCTTGTCGACTTCGATGAAGCCGCGCTCCGTCACCGCGATGCCCGCCTTGTCGGCACCAATCTTTTTCCCGTTCGGACTGCGACCGACGGCGACAAGCACGAGATCGTAGCGCTGGGGCTCGGCCGGTGCCTTTTCGCCTTCGAACGACACATAAATGCCGTCAGGAGTCGCTTTCGCAGACGTCGTTTTCGTTTTCAGCATGACGTTGGCGAAATGCCTGCCGGCGTACTTCTCCCACACTTTGACGAGGTCGCGATCGGCCCCGAGCATCAGACCGTCCAGCATCTCGACTACGTCGATCTTCGCGCCAAGCGTCGCGTAGACCGTCGCCATCTCGAGCCCGATGATGCCGCCACCCACCACCAGCATGCGTTGCGGAATCTGGCGCAGCTCGAGCGCGCCCGTCGAATCCACGACGCGCGGATCATCGGGCATGAAAGGCAGCATCACGGACTGCGAACCCGCTGCGACGATGGCTTTCTGGAATTTGACGATCTTCTTGCCGCTTTCCGTCGCAACTTCCATGTGGTGCGGATCGATGAAAGCGCCGACGCCCGTCACGACTTCCACCTTTCGAGCCCGAGCCATGCCGGCCAGGCCGGTCGTCAACTTCTTGACGACACCCGATTTGAAATCGCGCAGCTTGTCGAGATTGATCTCCGGCTTGCCGAACGAGATGCCGTGCGCAGCCAACTCGCTGACCTCGTCCACGATGAGCGCCGTATGCAGCAACGCCTTGGACGGAATGCAGCCGACGTTGAGACACACGCCACCGAGCGTCGGATAACGCTCGACCAGCACCGTCTTCATACCGAGATCGGCCGAACGGAACGCAGCCGAATAGCCGCCGGGACCCGCACCGAGCACGACCATGTCGCATTCGATGTCCGCCGCGCCGGCGTAGGCGCCCGGTTGCGGCGCACTGGTCGGGACAGCCCCGGCGCCAGCCGACGGCGCAGCTGCCCGCTCGGGCGCCGCTTTGGCGGCGACCGGTGCGCTCGAGGCAAGTGGCTCGACTTTGGCGATGATCGAGCCTTGCGATACTTGGTCACCGACCTTGACATACACCTCGGTGACCTTGCCTGCGACGTCGCTCGGCACTTCCATCGTCGCCTTGTCCGACTCGAGAGTAAGGAGCGTTTGCTCTTTCTCGATCACATCGCCGGCTTTGACGTGAACTTCGATAACGTCGACATCCTTGAAATCGCCGATGTCAGGTACCTTCACTTCAACGCTAGTCATTTCGCGTCCCCTGTTGGTTTCGGTCGTCGACGATCAAAGAATCACGCGCCGGAAATCGCCGAGCAGCGTTCTCAGGTACGCGTTGAAGCGCGCGGCCTCGGCGCCGTCGATGACCCGGTGATCATACGAAAGCGACAGCGGCAGCGTCAGTCGCGGGATGAACTGGGCGCCGTCCCACATGGGCTTCATCTCGGTGCGTGAAAGGCCGATGATTGCGACCTCCGGCGCGTTGACGAGCGGGGTGAAGTGCGTGCCACCAATACCGCCCAGCGACGAGATGGAGAACGTGCCGCCCTGCATCTGATCGGGCTTGAGCTTACCGTCGCGCGCGAGCTTCGAAAGCTCGGCCATTTCCTTCGAGATCTCGATCAAGCCCTTTTTGTCCGCATCCCGAATGACCGGAACCACGAGCCCGTTCGGCGTATCGGCTGCAAAGCCAATGTGGTAGTACTGCTTGTAGACGAGGTTGTCGCCATCGAGGCTCGCGTTGAAAAGCGGATACTTCTTCAGCGCTGCGACGACCGCCTTGATGACGAAGCCGAGCATCGTGACTTTCACACCCGCCTTCTCATTTTCCTTGTTGAGCTGCCCGCGCAGCGCCTCAAGATCCGTGATGTCGGCTTCCTCGTTCTGCGTGACGTGCGGAATCATCACCCAGTTGCGGTGCAGGTTCGCGCCCGAGATCTTCTTGATGCGAGACATCGGCTTCGTCTCGATCGGGCCATACTTCGCGAAATCCACCTTCGGCCACGGCAACAGGTTCAACTCGCCACCACCCGCAGCGCTCGCCGCAGCTGCCGGCGCGGCGGCGATTGCCCGCTGCCCCGTCATGACGCCCTTCACAAATGCCGTCACGTCGTCCTGCGTAATGCGGCCCTTCGGCCCCGTGCCCTGCACGAGCGCAACCTCAACGCCAAGCTCGCGCGCGAACTTGCGTACGGACGGCGAAGCATGGCTAGGCTTGCGCTCGCCCACCGGGATCGCCGGCGCTTGTGCCAGCGCGGACGGCGGTGTCGGCACAGGGTGTGGCGCGGCGGCCCGCGGCGAATCTTCGGGCTGCTCGATCTTCTTTTGCGGGGCGGGCGCCTGCGGCTGCTCGGCAGCAGTGGCCGCTGCGCCCGCCGACTCGAGCAACAGAATCAGTGAGCCCTCGGAGACCGAATCGCCCACCTTCACCCGCACTTCCTTGACCACGCCCTCCGCGGGGCTCGGCACGTCCATCGTCGCCTTATCCGACTCGAGCGTGATGAGCGACTGCTCTTTCTGCACACGATCGCCGGGCTTCACCGCGATTTCGATGACGGGCACGTCCTTGAAATCGCCAATGTCGGGCACTTTCACTTCCTGAAGCGCGCCACCTGCCGGTGCGGCAGCCGGCGCGGCGCTCACCGCTTGTGCTTGCGTTGCTGCTGCGGGCCGTGCCACAGCCCCATTCGCGTGTGCGGCTGCGCCATTTGCCCAGGCAGGCTGAGCGACGGCTTCTGCCCCGTTTTCGAACAGCACGATCAGCGTGCCCTCGGACACGTGATCGCCCAGCTTGACTTTGACTTCTTTCACCGTGCCGGCGCGGGGGCTTGGCACATCCATCGTCGCCTTATCCGACTCGAGCGTGATGAGGGACTGCTCCTTTTCCACGGTATCGCCGGGCTTGACCAGCACTTCGATAACAGGAATGTCCTTGAAATCGCCGATGTCCGGCACCTTGACTTCGATCGCTGCACTCATTTTCTGGTGTCTCCTGGGCACGCAAGGGGAGCCGCTTGGCGCGGCTCCCTTGCTCGCACTGCCACTCTCGCGAAAGCGATGCCTTAAACGGTCATCGGGTTGGGTTTATTGGGATCGAGGCGATACTTGGCCAGCGCATCGGCAACGATCTTGCGCTCGATGGTGCCTTCGTCTGCGAGCGCGTTGAGTGCCGCCACCGTGACCCAGTAGCGGTCGACTTCGAAGAAATGACGCAGCTGCTCACGCGTGTCCGAGCGGCCGTAGCCGTCCGTGCCCAGCACCACGTACCGTTGCGGCACGTAGGCACGAATCTGGTCCGCCAAGGCGCGGACGTAATCGGTCGAGGCGATGACCGGCCCTCGCGCATCCTTGAGCAGCGTTTCGGCGTGCGACAGCTTGCGCGGCTCGCTCGGGTTCAGCAAGTTCCACCGCGCGACCGCCTGACCGTCGCGTGCGACCTCCGTGAAGCTCGGCACGCTCCAGATATCAGCCGTGACGCCCCACTCGTTCATCAACAAGTCCGCCGCCGCGATCACTTCATTGAGGATGGTGCCCGCACCCATCAATTGCACACGCGGCCCCTTCTCGCCGGCGTCGGCTTTCCGGAACGAATACATGCCCTTGATGATGTGCTCGGCGACTTCGTCGCTTTGCGGCATCGCCGGATGCTCGTAGTTCTCGTTCATCACGGTGACGTAGTAGAAGACGTCCTCCTGCTTCTCGACCATGCGCCGCAGGCCGTCTTGCATGACCACGGCAAGCTCGTAGCCGAAAGTCGGGTCATAGCTGACGCAGTTCGGCACCGACGATGCCCACAGCAAGGAATGACCGTCTTCGTGCTGGAGCCCCTCGCCGTTGAGCGTCGTACGGCCCGAGGTGCCGCCGAGCAGGAAGCCGCGCGAGCGCATGTCGCCGGCTGCCCAGACGAGATCGCCAATGCGCTGGAAGCCGAACATCGAGTAGAAGATGTAAAACGGCACCATGATTTCGCCGTGCGTCGAGTATGACGTCGCGGCCGCGATCCAGTCGCACATGCCACCGGCCTCATTGATCCCTTCCTGCAGGATCTGGCCGGTCTCGGACTCCTTGTAGAACATCAGCTGATCGGAATCCTCAGGCACATACTTCTGCCCTTCTTGATTCCAGATGCCGATCTGCCGGAAAAGGCCTTCCATGCCGAACGTGCGCGACTCATCCGGCACGATCGGCACGACGCGCCGGCCAAGTGCCTTGTCTTTCAGCAGAATGTTGAGAATCCGCACGAAAGCCATCGTCGTCGAGATCTCGCGCCCTTCGCCGGTGCCCTTCAAGAGCGGCTCGAACGCTGACAGTGGCGGCGCCGGCAGCGATTCGGGCGCCTTTTGGCGACGCGCCGGCAGGTACCCGCCGAGCGCCTGGCGCTGCGCGCGCATGTATTCGAGTTCCTTCGAACCCTCTTCGAACTTGAGGTACGGCACATCGACGATCTCTTCATCGGAGATCGGCAGATGGAACTGTTCGCGGAACGCCTTGAGCTGGTCCACCTGCATCTTCTTTTGCTGGTGGGTAATGTTCATCGCCTGACCGGCCTCGCCCATGCCGTAGCCTTTGATCGTCTTGGCGAGAATGACGGTCGGCTGACCCTTGTGATGCACAGCCGAGTGGAATGCCGCGTAAATCTTGTGCGGATCGTGGCCGCCGCGGTTCAAATTCCAGATGTCGTCGTCGGACCAATCGGAGACGAGCGCCTTGAGCTCAGGCGTGTTGAAGAAATGCTCGCGGATGTAGGCGCCGGATTCGGCCTTGTAAGTCTGATACTCGCCATCGACGACGTCCATCATCCGGCGCATGAGCAGCCCTTTCTTGTCGCGCGCGAAAAGCGCGTCCCAGCGGCTGCCCCAGATCACCTTGATGACGTTCCAACCGGCACCGCGGAATTCGGACTCGAGCTCCTGGATGATCTTGCCGTTGCCGCGCACGGGGCCGTCAAGACGCTGCAGGTTGCAGTTGACGACGAACACCAGATTATCGAGCCGCTCACGGCCGGCCATGCCGATCGCGCCGAGCGATTCCGGTTCGTCGGTCTCGCCGTCGCCAAGGAACGCCCAGACCTTGCGTCCTTCCGCGTTGACGATGCCGCGCGCCTGAATGTACTTCATGAAGCGCGCCTGGTAGATCGCCATGATCGGCCCGAGGCCCATCGACACCGTCGGAAACTGCCAGAAGTCGGGCATGAGCCAGGGGTGGGGATAGGACGAGATCCCCTCGCCTCCCACTTCCTGGCGGAAGTGGTCAAGCTGCTTTTCGTTCAGGCGGCCAAGCAGGAAGGCGCGTGCGTAGACGCCCGGTGACGAGTGGCCCTGCACGAAGACGAGGTCACCGCCGTGCTTGTCCGACGGGGCGTGCCAGAAATGGTTGAAGCCGACATCGTACAGCGTCGCTGCCGAGGCAAACGAGGCGATGTGGCCGCCGACGTTCGTATGTTTACCGGCGCGCAGGACCATCGCGATCGAATTCCAGCGCGTGTAAGAGCGAATGCGGTGCTCGATGTCCTGATCGCCCGGAATCTTGGCCTGGCTCGCGACCGGAATCGTATTGATGTAGGGCGTATTAGCGGAAAACGGCAGATGCTCGCCATGCACGCGGGCAAATTCGATCTGCTTTTCGATGAGGTAATGCGCGCGGTCAGGGCCCTCGGCCGAAATGACGCCGTCTAGCGCCTCGAGCCATTCGCCGGTTTCCTGGGGATCGTCGTCGTGATCGGCGACGTACTTCATCACTTCGTCAGGCACTGCGGACATTCTTGTCTCCTGGATAGAGGAACGCTCTTGGAATTGACGACTCGGGAAGGCCCGGCCGCGCGGCAGTTGTCGCCGATTGTAAAGACCCCTGCGCCGTATGCGCAATCAAATTTTCGAATTACGGGATCATTTCTCACGATGCGAAATTTCGCCCAAGCACATCGAACGATGCTGGCATGGCCGCCATTGCCGTGATCGAGGGCGCGAAAAGCCGCTTACGTTGTTTTACGCCAATTGGCGGCTCAGCGGTGCGTTACAATTCGAGCCATGTTCACCGATCGGTTTTTCGCACGCCAGGCGCGCCCGTCCGGTCTCCGGGCAGAGTCGGCGCCGTCCCGCTGGCACCACGGACCCCTGTGGTCGAACTCCTATTTGCTGACGCCGCTCCTGTCGATCCTGGTGTTTCTCGTCGTCATGAGCCTGATCCTGTGGAGCTTGAACAGGCGCGAGCAGCAACAGCAGGAGGACACGCTCTACCGCAACGTCGCGTGGGCCCAGCAGCAAATCCGGCTCTCCATGACAAGTTCGCAGGAGCAGTTGCAAGCGCTCTCGCGCGAGCTCGCGGGCGGTCATGTCGAAGAGAGGGCATTTCAGACGACTAGCGCCGATCTCATGCAGGCGCACCCGGAAATCATTTTTCTCAACTGGTACACAAGCCAGAGGACGCCACGCTGGCCGGGTGCAGCACCGACGCTCGCCGGGCAGCGTTTCGCGCGTCTCACCGATGCGCAGATAGACGTGGCCGTGAACGCTGCTTTTTCCGACGCGCGCACCATGCGGCGTCAGGTCTACTCGCCGCTCATCTACGATGACCTCGGCAACGGCTATCTGACGCTGCAGACGCCCGTCTACCGTGACCGCGAGTTTCTCGGCTCGGTGAGCGCCGTCATTTCCGTCGAGGGCATCCTCAAGCACGACATCCCGCCCGAGCTGTCGGCCAAATACAAGATTTCGCTCATCGACGTGAACAACCGCGAGCTCTCCACGACGTCGACTCGCCCGCGCCTGCCTCGCGACATGTTCTACGACCTGCCGCTCGATCCGCCGGGCCAGGGGCTCATGGTCCGCGTCTATGCGTATCCGCAGCTGACCAACTTCACCAACAACACGCTGGCCTGGCTCGTGGCGGGACTCTCGTGCTTCGTGCTGTGGAGCCTGTGGAGTCTTTGGAAGCACACGCGACAGCGCTTCGAGGCACAGCAAGCGCTCTATGCCGAAGCGTTTTTCCGCCGCGCAATGGAGAACTCGGTACTGATCGGCATGCGCGTGCTCGACATGCACGGGCGGATCACGCACGTGAATCCCGCTTTCTGCCGGATGACCGGCTGGGACGAAAGCGATCTTATCGGCAAGACGGCCCCCTTCCCGTACTGGCCGCGCGACGCTTATCCGGAAATGCAGCGGCAGCTGGACATGACGCTGCGCGGCAAGGTGCCCTCTTCGGGGTTCGAATTGCGCGTGCGCCGCAAGGATGGCTCGGTCTTTCACGCCCGTCTGTACGTTTCCCCACTCATCGACAGTTCAGGGCGGCAAACGGGATGGATGTCTTCAATGACCGACATCACGGAACCCAAGCGCGCTCGAGAAGAGCTCGCCGCAGCACACGAGCGCTTCACCACCGTGCTCGAAAGCCTGGACGCTGCCGTATCCGTGCTCGCCGCCGACAAGGCGGAGCTGCTTTTCGCGAACCGTTACTACCGGCATCTGTTCGGCATTCGTCCGGACGGACACCTGGAGCTGTCCGGCAGCAGCTTCGACGATACGCAGGCATCGTCCGACTCGATCGATATGGTCGACACTTTCGCGGGGTTGCCAGCCGCAGCACTGACCGAAAGTGCGGCGGACGCGCAGGAAGTCTACGTGCAGAGTATTCAGAAGTGGTTCGAGGTGCGCCGCCAGTACATTCAATGGGTCGACGGCCATCTCGCACAGATGCAGATCGCCACCGACATCACGACGCGCAAAGAGGCCCAGGAGCTCGCCCGGCAGCAGGAGGAAAAGCTCCAGTTCACAAGCCGCCTCATGACGATGGGCGAGATGGCATCGTCGCTCGCCCATGAGCTCAACCAGCCTCTGGCCGCGATCAACAACTACTGCTCGGGCACGGTGGCGCTCGTCAAGTCGGGACGCACGACACCCGACACGCTGCTGCCGGTGCTCGAAAAAACAGCGCAGCAAGCCGTGCGCGCCGGTATGATCATCAAGCGCATTCGGGAGTTCGTCAAACGCAGCGAGCCCAAGCGCCAGGCTGCACGCGTGTCCGACATCCTGGCGGATGCAGTGGGACTGGCCGAGATCGAGGTACGCAAGCGCCGCATTCGCATCGTGACGGAGATCCGCTCGCGCCTGCCCGTCGTCTACGTCGACCCGGTTCTTATCGAACAGGTACTCGTCAACTTGCTGAAGAACGCCGCTGAGGCAATGCACGACGCGCGGCCGAACGCCGTCGACCCGGTAATCCGCGTCGTCGTGTCGCTCGACGCCGGCTTCGTGTGCATCAGTGTCGTTGATCAGGGGCCAGGCGTCGACGAGACTGCCATCGAGCGGCTGTTCGAGCCGTTTTTCAGTACCAAGTCCGACGGCATGGGCATGGGGCTCAACATCTGCCGTTCCATCATCGAGTCACATCGCGGGCGCTTGTGGGTCGTCAACAACATCGACGCTGAGGGAAAGGTTACAGGCGCCACGTTTCACGTTAGTCTGCCGATCGGCGAACCAACCGATCGAAACAATAGCGGCTCCGAGGCCACGAAACCGCAAACCGTTACGGGAGAGATATGAGTAGCCCAGTTACCACACAGGAAACCGTCTTTGTCGTCGATGACGACGAGGCCGTGCGCGACTCGCTGCGTTGGCTGCTGGAGGCGAATGGCTATCGGGTGCAGTGCTTCTCGAGCGCCGAGCAGTTTCTCGACGCCTACCAGCCGGTCCTGCACGCGGGGCAGATCGCCTGTCTGATTCTCGACGTGCGCATGTCGGGCATGAGCGGCCTTGAACTTCAGGAGCGGCTCATCGCCGAGAACGCATCGCTGCCGACCATCTTCGTGACCGGTCACGGCGATGTGCCGATGGCGGTGTCGACGATGAAACGTGGCGCGATAGATTTCATTGAAAAACCGTTCGACGAAGCGGAACTGCGCAAGCTAGTCGAGCGCATGCTCGAGAAGGCGCGCAGCGAGAGCAGCACCGTGCAGCAGCAGCGCGCCGCTGCCGAGCGCCTCTCGAAGCTGACGGCGCGCGAGCATCAGGTGCTGGAGCGCATCATTGCCGGGCGCCTGAACAAGCAGATCGCCGACGACCTCGGCATCAGCATCAAGACCGTCGAGGCGCACCGGGCGAACATCATGGAAAAGCTCAACGTCAATACGGTGGCCGATCTGCTTCGGCTTGCGCTCTCGAACAAGCCTCAACAGTAAGGCCGACGCCTCGCGCCGGGAATCCTCTTTGGCGCGAGGCGCGTCTACACCCTTTGCCGATCTTTCTCGGCTACCTTTGCATTGCCTATGGCCCGGTGCGGCGAGTACCGGGATCCATCGAGCCCTTTCTCTGCCGCGCTCCCCGCCGCGCTTGGCGGTCAATCCCGCCTCCACGTCCGGCTGACCCGACGGACCGGCGGTATAATTTCGTCCTTGCGCGCTGCCGCCTCTTCATGAGGATGATGAGCCGAACCGTGCGGCTCAAGCGCCGTCGAACACCGCCGTCCGCTGCGCGTTGCGCCCCACGCTAGCGCCCTTGGCAGTTCGCACACGGAATTGTGCTTTGTGCTTCTTCTATTCCCACCGACCCACCATGACAGCGAACCTGATCGACGGCATTGCCCTTTCCAAGACTTTGCGTGGAGACGTTGCCACCCGCGCCGCTGCACTAACGGCACGCGGATGCCAGCCGGGGCTCGCAGTCGTGCTCGTCGGCGACAACCCCGCGAGCGAAGTCTACGTGCGCAATAAGGTGAAGGCGTGTGAAGACAACGGCATCCACTCGTCGTACGACCGTTACCCGGCCACGCTGTCCGAAGAAGCGTTGCTGGCGCGCATCGACGAACTCAACCGCGATCCGAGGATTCACGGGATTCTCGTTCAATTGCCGCTGCCATCGCACATCGACAGCCATAAGGTAATCGAGGCAATCGCGCCCGAAAAGGATGTGGATGGATTTCACGTCGCCAATGCGGGTGCCCTGATGACGGGCAAGCCGCTGTTTCGGCCCTGCACGCCGTATGGCGTCATGAAAATGTTCGAAGCCTGCGACATTGATCTGAAGGGCGCGAATGCTGTCGTGATCGGCCGCTCGAACATCGTCGGCAAGCCAATGGCGCTGCTGCTGATCGAGGCCGGCGCGACCGTCACCGTCTGCAACAGCAAGACGCGCGATCTGGCGGCGCATACACGGCAGGCCGACGTTATCGTGGCCGCCACGGGCCGGCGCAACCTCGTGACGGCCGACATGGTCAAGCCTGGAGCCGCCGTCATCGACGTCGGGATGAATCGCGACGACGCCGGCAAACTCTGCGGCGACGTGGATTTCGCGGGTGTGCGCGAAGTCGCAGGCTTTATCACGCCGGTTCCCGGCGGCGTCGGCCCAATGACGATTACCATGTTGCTGGTGAACACGATTGAAGCCGCCGAGCGTGCGGCGCGTTAACCCCTCACGACTGACAGGAAGAAGCTCCATGGCCCCGAACACCACTACGCCCAAGCCGTCTGCCCCGTCTGACGGCGGCAGCAATCCGCTGCTCGATTTCTCCGGCTTACCGCGCTTTGGGGAAATCCGGCCCGAGCATGTCACGCCCGCGCTCGACGTCCTGCTCGCCGATGCCCAAAATGCCGTCGATCGCGCCCTGGCCGACGAAACGCCAGCGACTTGGTCCGAGGTGGTCGATGCGACTGAGCGTGCGACCGAGCCGCTCGCGCGCGCCTGGGGCATCGCCGGTCATCTCAACGGCGTGGCCGACACGCCTGAGTTGCGTGCCGCGTACGGCGAGAATCTGCCGCGCGTCACCGAGTTCTGGTCGAGCGTCGGCCAGAATCTCGCGCTCTTCGAGAAATACCGGGCGATCTCGGCCAGCCCCGAATACCACGCGCTCAGCACGGAGCGTAAGAAGATTCTCGAAAACGCACTGCGTGACTTCAGGCTGTCAGGCGCGGAATTGCCCGATGAACAGAAGCCTCGCTTCGCCGAGTTGCAGGAGCGGCAGGCCGCGCTTGCGAAGGCGTTTTCCGATCACGTCCTCGACGCGACGAACGCCTATGCCTACATCGTAACTAGCGAGGCGGAGCTCACCGGTTTGCCCGAGGACGTCGTGCTAGCCGCGCGCCAAGCCGCACAGGCAGCGGGCGTCGAGGGCTGGAAGTTCACGCTGCACTTCCCCTCCTATTTCCCGGTGATGCAGTACGCGGCTCACCGCCCGATGCGCGAGGCGATGTACCGCGCGTACGTGACGCGCGCATCGGAGCTCGGTGGCGTCTACGGCGCAGGCAACGCGGAGTGGGACAACACGGACATCATGGCTGAGCTGCTGAAGCTGCGGCGTGAAGAAGCGCAGATGCTCAGCTACCGCAATTTCGCGGAAGTGTCGCTTGTGGCAAAGATGGCCGATTCGCCTGAGGAGGTCGTGGCTTTCCTCGAAGATCTCGCGCAACGCGCGCGCCCGTATGCGGAACAGGACTGGCGCGAGCTGCGCGAATTTGCGACGAGCGAGCTCGGACTCGCCCAGATCGAACCGTGGGATATGGCGTTCGCTGCCGAGCGTCTGCGCGAAAAGCGTTATGCGTTCTCTGAAAACGAGGTCAAGCAATACTTTCCCGAGCACGCAGTGCTGAACGGTCTCTTCAAGGTGGCCGAGACGCTCTTCGGTGTCTCGATCCGCCGCGACGAAGCCGCTGTCTGGCACCCTGACGTACGCTTTTTTCGCGTGGAAAACCGCGACGGCTCACTCGTCGCGCAGTTCTATCTCGATCTTTACGCGCGCGAAGGCAAGCGCGGCGGCGCCTGGATGGATGACGCGCGCTCGCGTCACAAGACCGAGCGCGGTGTGCAAACGCCCGTTGCCTACCTCACGTGCAATTTTTCGGCACCGGTGGGCGGCAAACCGGCCTGCTTCACGCACGACGAGGTCATCACGCTTTTTCACGAGTTTGGGCATGGGATTCATCACATGCTCACGCGCGTCGACGAACTCGCCGTGTCGGGCATCAATGGCGTCGAGTGGGACGCGGTCGAGTTGCCGTCGCAATTCATGGAAAACTTCTGCTGGGAGTGGGATGTACTCGCCGATATGACGGCTCACGTCGATACCGGCGCAACGCTGCCGCGCGAACTCTTCGACAAAATGCTGGCCGCCAAGAACTTCCAGAGCGGGCTCGGCATGTTGCGGCAGATCGTCTTTTCGATCTTCGACATGCGCCTGCATATGGACTTCGATGCGGCGGGTGCCGAAAGCGCCAACGATATTGCACGCGACACCAACGAGCGTTATCACGTTATCGCCCAGGCACCGTTCTCACGCTGGCCCAACACGTTCAGCCATATCTTCGCGGGCGGCTATGCGGCCGGCTACTACAGCTACAAATGGGCCGAAGTGCTATCCGCCGACGCGTACGCAGCTTTTGAAGACGCAGCTCGCACAGCGGACGGCAGCGTGCTCGACGCGGACACCGGCCGGCGTTATCGCCAGGAGATCCTCGAAGTCGGCGGCAGCCGGCCTGCAATGGAGTCGTTCACGGCATTCCGCGGCCGCGCACCCAGCATCGACGCGCTGCTGCGGCACAACGGCATGGCAGTGACACATACGCAGTAATTGCGGTGAGCCGGCCGGCGCGCAACGCTGTCGCCGGCCGGGCTAACGATGCCGGTAAGGTCGACTACGGGCGGCCTTCGATGCCGGCCCCCTCACTGCCGGTGACGGCCTCAAGCTCAAGCTAGCCTCTCTCGCCGCCCGCCGGACGGCGAGGCGTCAAAGAGCAAAAACTGGCCGTTTTCCGCCGCATCGTCTTCTTCGAGTCGAACACCGACGCCGAGCAACCGTACCGCCAGCTTGCGCCGCGCCAAGCCTTTTTCGAGCAGGGCAAGCAGCGTCGGAATATCGGTTGCCTCGGCCACGCACTCCACCGTTGTGCGTTGAAAGTCTGCGAAGCGGATCTTCACGAAGAGCTTCCGTACGGCTGCCGCGGCGCCGGCCCGCTCGATGCGCGTGTCGAGCCGCTCGGTGAGAGCCCGGATTTCCGCGGCGCAGGCCTCAGGTGTTCTCAGATCCGTCACATAGGTGGTTTCGACGCTGATCGACTTGCGCGCCTGGTGCGACACGACCGCACGATGATCGATACCGCGCGAAAGTTCGTAAAGACGCTTGCCGAATGCGCCAAAGCGGCGATGCAGATCGACGAGCGACCACTGTTGCAAATCGGCGCAAGTCTCGATGCCCAGCCCTTCGAGTTTGGCGGCCGTGACCTTGCCGACGCCGAAAATCTTGCGCACCGGCAATGCGGCAACGAACGCGTCCACCTCTTGCGGACGTACAACAAACAACCCATCGGGCTTCTTCCAGTCCGAAGCGATTTTGGCGATGAACTTATTGGGGGCCACCCCAGCCGACACAGTCACACCGACCGTCTCGCGCACACGCTCGCGGATTTCGGCTGCGATCAGCGTTGCGCTTCCTTTGCAGCGCGCCGAACCGGTGACGTCAAGGTACGCTTCATCGAGCGAGAGCGGCTCGACGTCGTCCGTGTAGTCGCGATAGATCGCCATGATCTGTCGCGAGGCCGTCCGGTACTTTTCCATTGCCGGCGGCAAAATGAGCAGCTCGGGGCACTTGCGCATCGCCAATGCCGAGGACATCGCCGAATGAATCCCGAAACGGCGTGCCTCATAGTTGCAGGTGGCAACAACGCCACGGTGCTCGGGCCGACCGCCGACCGCTAACGGCCGGCCGCGCAGGGTTGAATCGTCGCGCATCTCGACTGAGGCGTAGAAACAGTCGCAGTCGCAATGGATGATCTTGCGCTGGAAAACGGCGTGCGCGGGGCCTGCCTGCGCGTCCGGTGTCGCAGGCTCTCCATCGGGGGATGTGGTAGGGATATGGCCGCTCGTGCTCAAAGTGAGCAACACTGTACAAAAACACAGGCCAGCTTTCAAGCGATGGACTGAAACCGTGCCGTTTGCGTCGAACAGCGATCGGGAGCGTGCAATCTCGGACGACCGATGGATTCCGCTCTGCAGAACCGATGGCCACCGATCACCGCCTGCACAGCGCGTCGAAAAGGCGAGCCCAAAAGCAAACACCCGCCAGAGGCGGGTGTTTGCTTTGTTTGGTTGCGGGGGTAGGATTTGAACCTACGACCTTCGGGTTATGAGCCCGACGAGCTGCCAGACTGCTCCACCCCGCGTCAGAGAAAAATAAGTATAGGGGGTTTTGCGTCGGCTGTCAAACGTTAAATGTCCCTACTTCATAACACCCCGGGGGAGTCCGCCTCACGTGAAACTCTAATAGCCCCAAAACTCCTCGCTACGCACCGCCCCGTCGGCCACACCCATATCCACCAGCGTCTCGCGGATCGCCTCGACCATCACGGGCGGTCCCGCCAGATAGTAGATGGGCTCAGCAAGATTGCCCGTGACTTGTCGCAACATGTGCTCGTCGATATATCCCGTCCGACCGTTCCAATGAATGTTCGACTTGTTGGGCTGCGTCATCGTCGCAACGAGGCGGAAACTGGCGTTGACCCGCTCTAGTTGAGTCAACTCGGAGATAAACGGTGCATCCTCCGGTCGGCGATTGGAGAAAACGAGAAAGAGGCACTGCGGTGCTTGGTCATTGGACGCCTGACGCGCCATGCTCAAAAAAGGCGTAATGCCGATGCCGCCCGCGATCATCACGGCGGCACGCAGCGTTTCCCTGTGCAGCGTCAACGAACCGTGCGGACCGTCGATGCGCACTTGCGTGCCAACCGGCATCAGCTTAAGCGCTCGTTTGAACGGGCTGTCGCGCATGCGCGTGGCGATGGCCAGCTTATTCTCGAACGGCGCGCTGACGATCGAAAAAGTGTGACGAGCACCTTGCGCTTCTGCAACGGCCGTATCGACGAGGGTAATGTCCATCCACTGCCCTGCTTTGAAGTCGAAGCCTTGAGGCCGTTCGAACTCGAAAGTCATCGTATCCCTGGCGACGATGTCGCGCGCAGCCAGCTTGGTATCGTAGGTGCTCATGACAGCCCCCGGCCATTGACGACAATCGCATCATCCTGCAACGCGCCCCGTTCGTCCAGAACCCTCCCGGATCGCTGCATTTGCCGGCAGACGCATCTGCGGCAGGCCGGACGCTCGACTTTGGTGCCGTTGGCTTCAATGGCGGTTGACTTCGATAGCACCGCCGACGTGGCTTCAACCGCCCTCGTCATCCCAGCGCGGATCGCGAACCTGAATGACACCGCCCTCGATGCGCACGGGAAAAACCGCTACATCCTCATAGGCGGGCGGCGAGAGCGCCCGCCCCGTCCTGACGCAAAAACGCGCCCCGTGCCGCGGACAAATGACCTCATCCCCCTCGAGCGCGCCTCCCGTCAGAATGCCGCCATCGTGGGTACAGCAATCCTCGATCGCGTGGCATGCGCCGTCGACATTGAAAACGGCGACCTGCGTCCCGTCCACATCAAGGCTCTTCACTGAGCCGGGTGGGAAATCCGCGAGCAAGCCGACGTCGACCCAGTCCGACATGTCAAATCAGCCCCAACTGCAAACGCGCTGCCTCGGACATGCGCTCGCGCGACCACGGCGGCTCCCACACGAGTTCAACCGTGACATCGCCCACGCCCTCCACGGAACGCACCGCCTCTTCCACCACCGAAGGAAAGGTCTGGGCCACCGGGCAGCCCGGCGCCGTCAGCGTCATGCAAATCGCCACGTGCCCTTTGTCTTCGTCGATGTCGAGTGCATAGACGAGCCCGAGGTCATAAATATTGACGGGTATCTCTGGGTCGAAGACGCTGCGCAATGCCTCGATGACGCGCGAGCGCAAACGCGCCCCGCTCGCCTGATCGATCTTCTGGCCACGTTTGAGCCAATCCAGTGCCCTCATCGTCATAGCTGCCTCGTCTCATTCGGCGCTCATTCGGTAGATACCGTGCCCCTCTCATCTTGCAGTGCAGCGAGCAGCGTGTGCCAAGCGAGCGTTGCGCACTTTATGCGCGCCGGAAACTCACGCACGCCCAAGAGCGTCTCGAGCTTGCCGAGAGCCGGGTCCACGCTCAACGGTACGTCGGGTGGCGTCGTGACCCCTTCGTGGAACCGCTCGAACAGTGCGCGCACCTGCGCCTCGGTGCGGCCCTTCAGCGCTTCGGTCATCATCGACGCCGATGCGGTGGCAATGGCGCAACCCGAGCCTTCGAAGCGCGCATCCTTGACGACGCCGTCCTCGATGATCAAATACAGCGTGACGCGGTCACCGCACAGCGGGTTGTAGCCTTCCGCGCTGTGGTTCGCGTGCGGAAGTACGCCACGATTCCTCGGTTGCCGGTAGTGATCGAAGATCACTTCCTGATAAAGCTCGCGTAGATCGCTCATCGCCCGAACACCTCCTGCACCTTCCTCATTGCCGCGACGAGCGCATCGATATCCTCGCGCGTGTTGTAGAGTGCGAACGATGCGCGCACGGTCGCGGGCACGCCAAAGCGTTGCATGACCGGCATGGCGCAATGGTGTCCCGCGCGCACCGCCACACCACAGTGGTCAAGAATAGTGCCCACGTCGTGTGCGTGCACGTCTTCATGGACGAACGAGACGATCGCCGCCTTGTCCTGCGCTGTGCCGATCAACCTCACGCGCGGCACTGCACGCATCGCCTCGGTTGCATCGGCGAGCAGTTGTGCTTCATGCCTGCCGATCACCTCGATGCCAATCGCCCTCACATAATCGAGCGCTACCGCAAGCCCAATTGCGCCGGCGATGTTCGGCGTGCCGGCCTCGAACTTCCAAGGTATGTCGTTGTATTCCGTGCGCTCGAACGTCACCGATCGAATCATGTCGCCGCCACCTTGCCAAGGCGGCATCGCCTTGAGCCGATTCGCTTTGGCATAGAGCACGCCGATGCCCGTCGGGCCATAGATCTTATGGCCCGAGAACGCATAAAAATCGCAGTCCAGCGCGCGTACATCCACGGGGACGTGCGCGACAGCCTGTGCGCCATCGAGCAATACCGGCACGTCATGCGCGTGCGCAATGTCGATAAGTCGTTCAACCGGATTGATGGTGCCGAGCGCGTTCGAAACGTGCGTCACGGCGACGATACGCGTGCGCGCGTTGATCATGCGCTCGTAGGCTTCGAAATCGAGCGTGCCGCTGTCGTCGATGGGGACCACCCTCAGTTGGGCCCCTGTCTGCTCGCAGACAAGCTGCCAAGGCACGATGTTGGAATGATGCTCCATCGCGCTGATCAATATCTCGTCACCCGGTTTAATCCGCCCACGCACGTCGCTTTGTGCAACAAGGTTGATCGCCTCAGTCGTGCCGCGCACGAATACGATCTCCTCCGGTTGCGCCGCATTGAGGAAGCTCGCGATCCTGGCGCGTGCCCCTTCGTAATCGCGCGTCGCCCGCTGTGAGAGCCAATGCACGCCGCGATGCACGTTGGCGTTCGCATGCATGTAGTAATCTCGCTCCGCCTCGATGACAGCAGTGGGCTTCTGCGTCGTTGCGCCATTGTCGAGATAGACGAGCGGCTTCCCGTGCACGCGAGTACGCAGGATCGGAAAGTCGTCGCGCCAGCGCGCAATCGTAGGCGCATCGGGTATCGTCAGTGATTCGATGGGCGTCATATTAGTTCACGAATACGTGCAGCCTCGGGTGTGCGAGCAAGCAACAGCTTCGTCAGCCGGGCACGCACCGAGTCGGCGTTCATGCGATCGATGACGTCACGCGCAAACGCCCAAACGAGCGTCGCACGCGCAACCGATTCATCAATGCCCCGCGCACGCAGGTAAAAGAGCTGAGTTTCATCGAGCCGACCTACCGTCGCCCCGTGTGTGCACTTCACGTCATCGGCGTAGATTTCAAGCTGCGGTTTCGTGTCGATCTCAGCGTCATGCGAAAGCAGCAGGTTTTGATTGGCGAGATGAGCATCCGTCTGCTGTGCCCCCTGGTGAACGATGACGCGGCCGTCAAAAACGCCATGAGAGGCATCGTCGATCACGCCCCGGTAATGCTCGCGACTCGTGCAACGCGGCAGCTCGTGTTCAATGCGCGTGTGATGATCCATGTGTTGACGCCCGCGCGCGAAGTAAAGCCCGTTCACATCCGTGCGCGCATCGGTACCTGCCAAATTAACATCGATATCGACACGCGATAACGCACTGCCGAATGCATAGGCATGCGATGCCACGCGGCTCGAACATTGCGCCTCCACATCCATGCGCGCAACGTGAAATGCACGGCGCGCCTCTTCCTGAATGCGGCAATGACTGATATCGGCCCCCTCGGCCGCAACGATACGGGTCACCGCGTTCGTCAGATAGCTGTCGTCGGCCACACCAACGAATTGCTCGACGATGGCGCAATGCGACGCCTGCTCGGCCAGCACGACGTTGAACGGATGCGTGGCAAGCCCCGTTTCCTCCGCGATGAAAAGCATCTGCATGGGTGACTCAATGCGGCACGCGGCCGGCAATACAACAACGTAGCCGTCGCTCCGAAAGGCAGCGTTGAGTGCGGCGAAGCCATCATGCGGCATGACGCGTGCAATCAAAGGCTCAAGTCGCTCCGGTATCTCGCGCAACGCGCGCGTGAGGCTGCCGACGAAAGCGCCTTCGGGCAGATCCCCTATGCGAGAAAGCCTAGGCGCATGGCGACCGTTGACAAAGACCAAGCGCGTCGCTGTCTTATCGAGGACGAGGTCATCGACGATGGCCGACACGTCGACGTTATCACCGCGCGACGACGCGAAATGCCACGGACGCTGGCCAATCGCCGACACATTCGTGTACTTCCATTCCTCCGATCGCGTAGTCGGAAAACGCAATGCCTCGAACCGTTCAAACGCATGGCGCCGCGCGCTGCGTAACCAGCTGAGCTCAGCGCCCGGTAGCGTCTTCGCGAGCAGATGAAACGCGTCGCGGTATGGATCGAGCATCGATTCGCTCATTGCGCTCCCCCTCGTGACATTGGAAATTTGGCAATGCTTCCCCATGCGCTCACGGCTGGCGATTCACTGCTGCCAACGCGCCGGCCGCGGCATGGCAACGCAACTATTGGCCGAGCGCCGGAGGCTCGCCCGCGGCATCTTCGGTCAACCACCCGTACCCCTTACGCTCGAGTTCGATCGCAAGCTCACACGTTCCCGATCTGACGATGCGCCCCCGTGACAGTACGTGGACGTAGTCGGGCACGACGTAATCGAGCAAGCGCTGATAGTGCGTGACGAGCACGATTGCGCGATGCAAATCGCGCATCTGGTTCACCCCATTGGCGACGCATTGCAGCGCATCGATATCGAGACCGGAATCCGTCTCGTCGAGAATCGCGAAGCGCGGCTCAAGCACCGCCAGTTGCAAAATCTCGTTGCGCTTCTTTTCTCCGCCCGAGAAACCTTCGTTCACGGCGCGGTAGAGCAGGCTCTCGTCCATTTGCATCAGCGCCATCTTCTCCTTAACTATCTGCAGGAACTCCATCGCATCGAGCTCCGGCTCGCCTCGATGCCGGCGTTGTGCATTGAGCGCCGCTTTCAGCAGATAAACGTTACTCACACCCGGTATCTCGACCGGATACTGAAACGCCAGAAAGAATCCCGCACGCGCGCGCTCTTCGGGTAAAAGAGCTAATAGATCGTGTTCGAGAAATCGCACCGTGCCGCCCGTGACGACGTAGCGATCACGACCGGCCAACGCGTAGGCGAGCGTGCTCTTGCCCGACCCGTTCGGCCCCATGATCGCGTGCACCTCGCCTGCATTCACGCGCAGGTCCACTCCTCGCAAAATTGGCTTGCCCTCGACTTCCACGTTCAGTTTGCTGATCTCAAGCATGATCGCCCTTCCCGTTAGCCGACGCTGCCCTCTAGGCTCACGCCGAGCAGCTTCTGTGCCTCGACGGCAAACTCCATCGGCAGCTCTTTGAATACCTCCTTGCAAAAGCCATTGACGATCATCGACACCGCGTCTTCGTCGGAAAGACCGCGTTGCCTGCAGTAGAACAGCTGGTCTTCGCCGATGCGCGAGGTCGACGCCTCATGTTCCACATTGGCCGTCGGATTCTTCACCTCGATATAGGGAAACGTATGAGCGCTGCAACGCTCGCCAAGCAATAGCGAATCGCACTGCGTGTAGTTACGCGCACCCTCGGCATCTCGCCCAACCCTGACGAGCCCACGGTATGCATTCCTGCCCCGGCCCGCCGAAATGCCTTTCGAGATGATGGTGCTGCGCGTGTTGCGCCCAAGATGGATCATCTTCGTACCGGTGTCGGCCTGCTGGAAATGGTTGGTCAATGCGACCGAGTAAAACGCCCCCACTGAGTTGTCGCCGCGCAAGATGACGCTCGGATACTTCCATGTAATGGCTGAACCCGTTTCAACCTGCGTCCACGAGATCTTCGAGTTTGCTTCCCGGCAGTCGCCGCGCTTGGTCACGAAGTTGTAGATGCCGCCACGGCCCTCGCGGTCCCCCGGGTACCAGTTCTGCACCGTCGAGTATCGGATTTGCGCGCCCTCGAGCGCGACGAGTTCGACGACGGCCGCGTGCAGTTGATTTTCATCGCGCATCGGCGCCGTGCAGCCCTCCAGATAGCTCACATAGGCGCCCTTGTCCGCGATGATCAGTGTGCGTTCGAACTGCCCTGTGTTGCTCGCGTTGATGCGAAAGTAAGTTGAGAGCTCCATCGGGCAGCGCACGCCGGGCGGGATGTAGCAAAACGATCCATCGCTGAAGACGGCGGAATTCAGCGCCGCGAAGAAGTTGTCCGTGTGCGGAACGACCGATCCCAGGTACTGTCTGACAAGTTCGGGATGTTGCTCGATTGCTTCGGAGAACGAACAAAAGACGATTCCCAGTTCCGCGAGCTTGTCCCGGAATGTCGTCGCCACCGAGACGCTGTCGAAGACCGCATCCACCGCGACGCCCGCAAGAAGTTCTCGCTCTTTGAGCGGCACACCGAGCTTTTCATAAGTGCGCAAAAGTTCTGGGTCGACTTCATCGAGGCTCTTCGGTCGGTTCTCGTTGGAGAACGGCGTCGAGTAATACGCAATGTTTTGATAGTCGATCGGCGGATGGCGCACGGTCGACCACCCGGGTTCTTTCATCGTCAACCAGTGTCGGTAGGCCGCAAGCCGCCATTCGAGCATGAACTCGGGCTCGTTCTTCTTCGCCGAAATCAGCCGGATCACGTCTTCGGACAAGCCGCGCGGCAGCGTATCGGATTGCACGTCGCTGACGAATCCGTGCTGGTATTCACGACTGATCAATTGATCGATCGGGGTCGTTGGTGAACTCATACGTGGCCTCCCCTTCTTAACGCTGCCGTGGCCGGGCCGAAACATGGCGCGGCCACGGGGCCGCCTCACTCGCGAGCTTCGCGTGGCGCGCGTGTCGGCTTCCCCTGCTCCAACGCGCCGGTTCCGTCCTCTCGCCGCCTAACTCGCATACGAATCGCGCTCAGGTCGGCCTCGCTCAGGACGGGCCCGGCCATATCGGCGAGCGACACCTGTTTCAACGCCTCAAGCACAAGCCGATTTACCTTTTGCCAATTGGCCCGCGCGCCGCACATCGGCTCTTGCTGACATCTGCCCGGCATGACGCTGCACTCTGTCACCCCTAGCGGGCCATCCAAGGCAACGATGACCTCGGCAAGCGTGATGCGCCTCGGAGGCAGCTTGAGCAGATACCCACCACTCGCACCGCGCATCGACTCGACGAGTCCACTGCGGCTGACAATCTTCATCACTTTGGCTACCGTCGGCAGCGGAATACCTGTGGTGCTCGCGAGACTGCCCGCGCTATGGACGACCAGCGGATCACGTGCCATCGCCACGAGAATCACCGTGCCGTAATCGGCCAGTTTGCTCATCCGTAGCATGAGGCGTTCCCCTTATTCAGGAATCCTAAATATGTGGACGATCTCTTTCTTATAGTTAGTTATCCTAATCAGGACCAGATAGGTACTGATTCGTCCGGCATAAGCTCACTTCAGATGGATGAAAAACATCCTACGTTTGGAGTTTTTGTGTAGGCACACAAGCCGTCATATTTCGCGTCGTCGACGTCGATGCGTTTGCACCTTGCACCTTGACAACGCATAACCATTCTAGACCTCAAGCAGAAACCCTGCACGTGTAGGTGACGCCGGGAACGGCGAAGTTCATGATGCCCGCAAAGCACTGTGCACCCCGAGCCCTTCTTGCACCAACAGAAAGCAGCCGAGTTTTCGCGGGCGGCTTCGGGCGAAGTGATGGGGAGCTCTACTGCCCGAGCCAATCCATCGGAACCTGTAGCGCCTTAGCGAGCTTGGACATGGCTTCCGTCAAGCCATCCCGCTTGCCGCTCTCTTTATGACTTAGATAGGGCTTGCTGATGTTCGCCGCCTGGTGCGAATCTTTCCTTTCAGCTCCCCTCGGCGCCGCTTTCTTCGGATTGCCTGCATGCTTGGTCTTCAGCCGGTCCCTCGAGGCACTCGTCGCCTCCTACCCGCAGTAAAATCCCTCGTCGGCTCAATTTTCCTACCCCATCCCACATGCGTAGGTGGGTAGCCAGCCGAATCCTTTTCCCCGCATCATCGTTAAAAAGCACGC